>CAYXNM010000027.1:0-23913 GCA_964466385.1 uncultured Rhodobacter sp.
CCGGACCGGTCCGAAGACGGAACGAGATCGGCGGATCAAGCAGTGGCAGCAGCTTGATCCGCCATTTCGTTTTTGGGGCCACAACGAACAGGAACAGGAGCTGCGGGGACAGTGGCAAGGCGTTTCAGAGGCGAAAGTATCCACAAGGTGGATGCCAAGGGCAGGGTCTCGATCCCGGCCCCGTTTCGGCGCGTGCTGGAAGAGAACGACCCCGACTGGACCGACGGACTGCCGCCCAACCTGGTGATCGTCTACGGCGACGGGTCGCGGAAGTTTCTGGAAGGTTATTCCATCAATGCAATGGACGAGGTCGACGAAAAGATCGCCCGCCTGCCGCGCGGCTCAAAAAACCGGCGCTTGCTGGAGCATATGTTTTCAGGCCAGTCGCAGCAACTTCAGGTTGACGAGACCGGGCGACTGGTCCTGTCGCCAAAGCTTCGTGACAAGGTCGGGATCGTGGGCGAGGCCGTATTTGTCGCCTCGGGCGATACGTTCCAGATATGGGAACCCACGGCCTACGACGCCCAGTCGGCCCAGTTCGAAAGTCTGACCAGCGCGCTCGGCGAGGATTTCGATCCGCTCACGCTGCTGGATGCAGACGGGCAAGGCTAGGAATGGCTGCTCAGGCGGGATGTGAACCTGCCGCGCCCCATGTCCCCGTTTTGCTTGAACCCATCATGGCGGCGATTTCACCGGTGACGGGGGTTTGGCTGGACGGCACATTCGGCGCCGGCGGATACACGCGCGCGCTTCTGGACGCGGGCGCGCACCGCGTTCTGGCGGTGGATCGCGATCCGGATGTCTTCAGCCGGGCGGAGTGCTGGGCCGCGCAATATGGCGAACGTTTGTTGCTCATCGCCGGAGAATTCGGCCAGCTCGACATGCTGGCCCGCCAGAACGGCGCGGTCGCATTGGATGGCATCGTCCTGGACATCGGCGTTTCGTCGATGCAGATCGACCAGGCCCGGCGCGGTTTTTCCTTTACACAGGACGGACCGCTTGACATGCGGATGAGCCAGCACGGCCCAAGTGCCGCCGACATCGTGAACGGCGCCGAAGAAAAGAGACTGGCCGACATCCTTTTTCAATACGGGGAAGAGCGTGCCTCGCGCAGGATCGCGCGGCGTATCGTTGCGCAAAGGAAGACGGCGCCACTGACGACGACGGCGGAACTGGCGTCCTTGATCGAATCCTGTCTGCCGCGCCCGAAACCCGGTCAGGTACACCCCGCGACGCGCAGTTTTCAGGCGCTGCGCATCGCCGTGAATGATGAACTGAGACAGCTTGTCGACGGACTTGCCGCAGCCGAGCGCGCCCTGCGCCCCGGCGGGGTTCTGGCGGTCGTGTCGTTTCACTCGCTCGAAGACCGGATCGTCAAGCGGTTCATACAGGCCCGCTCGGGCGAAGGGGCGCGGGCAAACCGGTTTGCGCCGGAACTCGAAATCGAATTGCCGCGGTTTGAAAAGATGAACCGAAAGGCCATTCTTGCCAGCGAAGCCGAAAACGCAAGCAACCCGCGGGCGCGCTCGGCCAAATTGCGCATGGCGCGACGGCTGGATGCCCCGGCGGGAAGGGTCGCGGCCGGGAAACTCGGCTTGCCCGAGCTTGCAATGGGAGGGGCCGCATGATGCGCTCGCTCCTTTCGGCGCTGGCAGCAATCGTGGTGATTGCACTGGCCTACTGGGCATATCACGAAAACTATCAAACCCAGCAGGCCCTGCGCGAGGTCGAAAAGCTTCAGTTCGAGATCGGGCAAAAACGGGTCGAACTGGGGATGCTCAAGGCCGAATGGGCCTATCTCAACCGGCCCGACCGCCTGCGGGATCTGGTGGATCTGAACTTTGCAGATCTCGATCTCATCCCGTTTTCGCCCAGTCATTTCGCCGAGGTCGATCAGGTGGCCTTTCCGCGGGTTGACGTTCAGGATCTCGACGCGCCGGTCGATGTTTCCGCCAGCGAAACCGAAGGGGCGGATAAATGATCAGAACGCCCCTGCGACCGTTGGCCCGCGTTATCTCGGCACGCGAAAAAGGCGAAGACCCGGACCTTGTGCAGGCAGAGAACATTCGCCTTCGCCATTCCGATATGCGCGACCGTCAGAGGTTGCGCGCCGAAAGCCGTTTGCTGGTGCTCAGCCTTGCGTTCCTCAGCGCGTTTGTCATCGTCGGCGTTCGCATGGGGTATCTTGCGCGCTCCGAACCGCACGAACCCGTTTCCGACAGCGCTTCGCTCGACATTTCGACACAACGCGCTGACATAACCGACAGAAACGGCGCTATTCTGGCAACCAATCTGGTTACGAAATCGCTTTATGCCCAACCACCGCTCATGATCGACAAAGGGCATGCGGCGCGGCGCCTTGCAGAGATTTTTCCCGATATGAACGCCGAGGAATTGCTGGCCCAGTTTTCGTCGGACCGGAAATTCATCTGGCTGCGTCGAAAGATCGCCCCGGAACAGGTGCAGTCGGTTCATGATATCGGCGAGCCGGGGCTTTTGATGGGTCCGCGCGAAATGCGGCTTTATCCCAACGGGCCGCTGGCGGCGCATGTGCTGGGTGGTGCGAGTTTTGGGCGTGAAGGTGTCGATTCCGCCGAAGTGATCGGTGTTGCGGGCGTGGAACGACAGTTTGACGAATACCTGCGCGACCCGGCAAAGGCCCACCAGCCCTTGCAATTGTCGATCGACCTGACGATCCAGACGGCGACGCGTCGTGTTCTGGCTGGCGGGATGAAGCTGTTCAATGCTCGGGGTGCTGCGGCTGTTTTGATGGACACCGACACCGGTGAAGTGATTTCGATGGTGTCGCTGCCGGATTTTGATCCCAACGCGCGCCCGCACGCGCTGAGCAAGGGTGTCGCGTCCGACAGCCCCCTGTTCAATCGCGCGGCTCAGGGGCTTTATGAACTGGGATCGACGTTCAAGGTGTTCACTGCCGCCATCGCGCTGGAGGACGGCATCGCCACGCCCGAAACCATGGTCCCGACGCAGGGTCCGCTCAAATATGCTGGGTTCACGATCAGGGACTTTCACAATCTTGGCCGGACACTGAGTTTGACGGACGTGATCGTGAAAAGCTCCAATGTGGGGTCGGCCAATCTGGCCCGTGAATTCGGAGGCGGTCGCCAGCAGAGCTTTCTTGACAGTCTGGGTCTTTTCAACCCCGTTCCGATCGAACTGTCCGAGGCCCGTGGCGCGCGGCCGCTGTTGCCCAAACGCTGGTCTGAATTGTCAACGATGACAATATCTTATGGCCACGGTCTGGCGGCAAGCCCTTTGCATCTGGCGGCGGCCTATGCCTCGATTTTGAATGGGGGGACGCGCGTCGCCCCGACATTGCTGCGCCAGGAGGAGCCGCCCAAACCCGGCCCTCGGGTCGTGAGCGAAGAGACATCGCGCGAACTCCGCAGGATGTTGCGTCAGGTGGTGGTGCGGGGAACCGCTTCGATGGGCGAGGTTCCCGGTTATGATGTCGGCGGAAAAACCGGCACTGCGGACAAGCCCGACCCCAGGGGCGGCTATTACGAAGACAAGGTGATCGCGACATTCGCATCGATCTTCCCGGCCCATGACCCCAGATATGTGCTGGTCGTTTCGTTTGACGAACCCGAGGAAACCTCGGGTGCGAAACCGCGTCGCACGGCGGGCTGGACGGCGGTTCCGGTGGCGTCCGAAATCATTCGTCGCGTTGCCCCGCTTCTTGGCATGGCCCCCGTGATTGATCCGGACGAAAAGATGAACTACACGCTCTCCAACTACTGACCCCGCCGAACCGGATCGGCAACAAAGGCTGAATGATGCCCGAGAAACCTGCGCGATCGATGTCGCTCCAAAGTCTGGGCCTGCCGGCTGACACTGATCGCGATGTGCGCGTGACGGGGCTTTCGGTCGATAGCCGGGGCGTCAGCGCGGGGCACCTCTTTGCCGCATTGCCGGGGTCGAACATCCATGGCGGGGCGTTCATAAAATATGCGCTCAGGATGGGGGCCGCGGCGGTTCTGACCGATCCGGAAGGCGCAGGCATCGCGCGTGCCGAACTGCGGGCCTCCGAATGTGCGCTGATCGTGGTTGACGATCCCCGCGCGGCCCTTTCGGTGGCGGCCGCTGCGTGGTTCGGGGAACAGCCGGAAACAATGGTTGCGGTTACGGGCACCAACGGAAAAACCTCGGTCGCCAGTTTCACGCGCCAGCTGTGGGAATCGATGGGCCTGCAGGCGGTCAATTTTGGAACGACCGGTTGCGAAGGGTGCATCAGCGCGCCGTTATCCCATACGACACCGGAACCGATCACATTGCACCGTTTGCTGCGCGATCTGTCCCGACAGGGGGTCAGCCATGCGGCGATGGAGGCGTCCTCGCACGGGTTGGCGCAAAAGCGCCTGGACGGTGTGCGCCTGATCGCGGCGGCCTTTACCAATTTCACGCAGGATCATCTGGATTACCACGACGGCTTTGAGGCCTATTTCGAGGCCAAATCAGCCCTGTTCACCCGGGTTTTGCCCGCAACCGGCCATGCGGTGATCAATACGGATGATGAAAAAGGACCGGTTCTTGTGGCGCGCGCACGCGCCCGCGGGCAATCCGTGATGCGTGTGGGGCGGTCGGACGACAGCGATTTGCAAATCCTCGGTCAAAGGTTTGACGCAACCGGGCAAGAGGTGAGGTTCGCGTATCAAAGCGTGGTGCATCTTGCCCGCTTATCGCTGATCGGCGGGTTTCAGGCCGCCAATGCCCTGATGGCCGCGGGTCTGGTCATTGCCGCAGGCGCCGAGCCTTCCGAGGTTTTTCGTCATCTTGGCAGTCTTGAAACGGTGCGTGGGCGCATGGAACTGGCGGCAAAAAGACAAAACGGCGGTTCCGTTTTCGTTGACTACGCGCATACGCCGGACGCGCTCGGAACGGCGCTCACGGCCATCCGGCCCCATGTGCTTGGGCGACTGGTCGTGGTTTTCGGGGCGGGCGGGGACCGGGACCGGACGAAACGCCCGCTGATGGGCGAGGCCGCCGCCGCATGTGCGGATGTTGCGATCGTGACGGATGACAACCCCCGCAGCGAAGCACCGGGCGATATCCGCAGGGAAATCCTTGCCGGATGCCCCGGAGCAACCGAAATCGGCGACCGCGCGACGGCGATATTGGCGGGTGTCGATGCGCTCGGCCCCGGTGACACGTTGCTGATTGCGGGCAAAGGGCATGAAACCGGGCAAATCGTCGGCGATGACGTTCTGGCGTTCAACGACGTGGAACAGGCCAGTATCGCGGTTGCAGCCCTTGACGGGACAGGGTTGTGAGCGTGCTCTGGACCGCGCGCGACGCGCAGGCGGCGACCGCCGGGACGGGGCCGGACGACTGGTCGGCCCGCGGCATTTCGATCGACACCCGCAGCCTCCGGCCGGGGGATCTGTTCGTGGCGCTTTCGGATGTTCGCGACGGGCACGACTTTGTGCAACAGGCGCTCAACAAGGGGGCGGTGGCTGCGCTTGTGTCCAGGCACCCACAAGATGTACCCGCAGACGCGCCCCTGCTGATGGTCGCCGATGTTCGGGCCGCGCTGGAATGTCTGGCTTTGGCCGCGCGCGCGCGGTCAGACGCCCGCGTCATCGCGGTTACCGGGTCGGTCGGCAAAACCACGACGAAAGACATGCTGAACCACGTCTTGTCGGCACAGGGATTGACGCATGCGGCTGAAAAAAGCCTCAACAACCATTGGGGCGTGCCCCTGACCCTTGCCCGAATGCCAAGGGCTGCGAGGTGGGCGGTGATCGAGGTCGGCATGAACCACCCCGGTGAAATTCGCCCGCTCAGCCGGATCGCCCAACCCCATGTCGCTCTGGTGACGACGGTGGCCGAAGTGCATCTGGCGGCCTTTGATTCGGTCGACGACATCGCACGCGCAAAGGCCGAGATTTTCGAAGGTCTGACACCGAATGGGCAGGCGATCCTCAACGGGGATATCGCCACATTTCCGATCCTTGAACGCGCGGCGAGGGATGCAGGCGCGCGCGTTGTGACCTTTGGTGAGGGCGAAACCTGCGACATCGGCCTGAAAAGCGTCAAACTGGCCGAAGGCAACGCGATCGTCAAAGCCGCATTTCAATCCACCCCCTTGTTATTCAAGGTCGGGGGTGTCGGACGCCATCTGGCCGTTGATGCGCTGGCCGTTCTGGCCGCGGTCAGGGCAGCGGGCGGAGATCTGGAGGTTGCAGCACTTGACCTTGCGAACTGGCATCCGCCAGAAGGGCGGGGGAAACGCCACTGGGTGCAGCTTGATCCGATCGAGGCCAGCCTGAAACTGGAACTGATCGACGAGGCCTATAACGCCAACCCGGCCTCGATGGCGGCGGCTCTGGACGTTCTGCGTCAGAGCAAACCGATCGACCGGCTCGGGCGCATTCGTCACGGCCGGCGTATCGCGATTCTGACGGACATGCTGGAAATGGGGGCAACCGCGGGGGAAAAACACCGGGCGTTGTCGGCACTTCCGGCAATGGCCGAGGTCGACGTGATCCATTGCGCGGGACCGATGATGAAGAACCTGCATCTGGCGCTTGAACCGGGTAAACGCGGGGAATGGCACGAATCCGCCGAAATGCTGGCTGCAAACGTCCATCGCTTGCTCGACGCGGGTGATGTGGTCATGGTCAAGGGGTCCAAGGGTTCGCAGGCGTCCCAGGTGGTTGACGCGATCCTGAAACTGGGCCACTCGGGCCAATAGAAAAAAGAAGAGGACCGGGCGACATGCTCTACCTGCTCAACGATCTTTCGGGCGACTACGGGGCGCTGCGTCTGTTCAAATTCATCACCCTTCGCTCGGGGGGTGCATTTTTCACGGCGCTGCTCTTTGGGTTCATGTTCGGGCAACCGTTGATCAACCTCTTGCGTCGACGGCAGGGAAACGGTCAGCCCATCCGCAAGGATGGTCCTGAGAGCCACATCCTGGACAAAGCCGGAACCCCGACCATGGGCGGGGTGCTGATCCTGGGGGCGGTCGTCTTTTCAACGCTGGTCTGGGCACGGCTTGATAACACCTATATCTGGATGATCCTGTTTGTGACCATGTCCTTTGGGCTGGTGGGATTTGCCGACGATTACACGAAAGTTTCGCGAAACAACGCAAAGGGCGTGTCGAGCCGCGTGCGTTTTGCCATCGGTTTGCTGGTCGCCGCCGTTGCCGGGTACTGGGCGGCCATATCCCACCCGGAAGCCTTGTCCGACCAGCTTGCCTTGCCTGTTTTCAAGGATGTTCTTTTGAACCTTGGCATATTGTTCGTGCCCTTTTCCATGATCGTCATCGTGGGTTCGGCCAATGCGGTCAACCTGACGGATGGTCTGGACGGTTTGGCGATCATGCCGGTGATGATTGCCGCCGGAACGCTTGGGGTGATCGCCTATGCCGTAGGTCGCGTCGACTATTCCGATTATCTCGGGGTTCATTATGTGCCGGGAACGGGCGAAATTCTGGTCTTTTGCGCGGCCCTGATTGGCGGAGGGCTGGGGTTCTTGTGGTATAATGCCCCTCCCGCCGCGGTGTTCATGGGGGATACCGGATCGCTCGCGCTTGGCGGGGCTTTGGGTGCCATCGCGGTGGCCACAAAGCACGAGATCGTTCTGGCCATCGTTGGCGGCCTTTTTGTGGTCGAGGCCCTTTCGGTCATCATTCAGGTGCTTTATTTCAAGGCCACCGGGAGGCGGGTCTTTCTGATGGCGCCCATTCACCACCATTTCGAAAAGCGTGGCTGGCCGGAAAGCCAGATCGTGATCCGGTTCTGGATCATTTCGCTGATCCTCGCACTGGTGGGACTGGCGACGCTGAAGTTGCGGTAGGGCCAGCGGTCGATGCGGAGTGATCCCGGCAGCGCGATACGGTCAGGTAGGTCGGACAATTGTCCGACCTACGGATGGGGGCACATCTCATGCGCCAATTCCCGGACAATGAAGGGATGGCCGGTCGATGGAGGATTGATCGGGAGAACGGTGAATACCGGGACAGGTATCACTTCAATTCCGGTCGGTGCGGCGACCGTTGCGGTTTACACCGATCTTTCTTTGCGTCTGAATGATCAGCATAAATGGGGACGCCGGGATGTCGTGTCGGGCCTGTTGAACAGGTTGGGCGTCTGTGTACCATGCATCCTGACAAACCTATTCCTTTTGCGAGGGGGCTATCTTTTGTTCGAAGGGCGGCTGGATCTGATATTTGGAGCGGAGGCTGATGAATCGCCCGCTTGGAAGCGGGCCAGTGACGCGTGTGTTCCCGCTGTCGTTACGCGCGTTCCGCGGGCCGGTTTTGCGAACGTTTTCCCCGATCATTGTTCCGCCACAAATCGGGTTTCACGTTTATTGAGAAGGAGAATGCCCGGATGATTCCGGTTCGCGGATACCAGGGCCATAAGGTCGCGGTGCTTGGGCTGGGGCGGTCGGGTCTGTCCGCGGCGCTGTCCCTGAAAGCGGGCGGGGCGGAGGTGCTTTGCTGGGACGACAGCGCCGAAGCGCGAACCGGCGCACGGGATATGGGTCTTGACCTCCTTGACCTTGGGCGCGAACGCGACTGGCCCGGCGTGGTCGCCCTCATCGTTTCACCCGGCATACCCAGCCTTTACCCCGCACCGCATCCGATCATCGAGCGCGCATGGGAATTGGGTGTGGCCGTTGACAACGACATCGGGCTGTTCTTCCGTTCCTACGCGACCGAGAGCTGGAATGAGTTCGACGTCATTCCCCGCGTCGTCGCCGTTACCGGTTCAAACGGAAAGTCGACGACGTCGGCCCTGATCCACCACGTTCTGACGGACCAGAAGCGTCCGGCGCAACTTGGCGGTAATATCGGGCGCGGGGTGCTGGATTTGGAACCGGCGCAGGACGGCGAGGTTGCCGTGCTGGAATTGTCGTCCTACCAGTGCGAGCTTGCCCGTGCGCTTGCTCCGGACATCGGCGTATTTCTGAACCTGTCTGCCGATCATCTGGACCGGCACGCCGGGCATGGAGGCTATTTTGCGGCCAAGCGCCGCCTGTTCGCGGAGGGCAGCCCCGACCGGTCCGTGATTGGTGTTGACGAGGTCGAAGGCCGCTATCTGGCCAATCAGATGCGTGAACACAGCCGCCACGGCGAACCGGTGATCCGAATTTCCGCATCACGGGCGCTGAAGGATGACGACTGGACGGTGTCGGTGCGCAAGGGTTTTTTGGCGGAACGGCGAAAGGGGCGGCAGATCGGCTCGATCGATTTGCGGCCGATGACGGGGCTGCCGGGCGCACACAACCATCAAAACGCCTGCGCCGCCTATGCGGTCTGCCGCAGCCTTGGGCTGGCACCGCGGCTGATCGGGGACAGTTTTTCCTCGTTCAGCGGTCTGCCGCACAGGTCCGAGTTCCTGGGCAAACGCAATGGAGTCGCCTTTGTCAACGATTCCAAAGCAACGAACGCGGACAGTGCCGCGATGGCGCTGCGGGCCTTTGACAATATTCGCTGGATCGCCGGCGGGCTGGGCAAGGACGGAGGCATAAGCGGGCTGGGCGACGCCATGGGTTCGGTGCGAAAGGCCTATCTGATCGGCCATTCTGCGGCCGAATTCGCGCTTCAGATGGGCAATACCCCTTACGAGATTTGCGAAACCATGGCCAGGGCCGTGACCCGTGCCGCCGGGGAGGCCGAGCCCGGAGACACCGTCTTGCTCGCTCCTGCCGCCGCGAGCTTTGACCAATACCCCGATTTTGAGCGCCGGGGCGAGGATTTCACCCGGTGTGTGCGCGCCCTTTTTTGAGCCTGCCAGGGCGGTCTTGTGACGTGGTGGCGCGCAAGAGGGCCGGCCGCTGCGCAGGCAAAATGGATATTTGACCCACAAAGACGCATGAATGCGCCCGTCATGCACGACAAATTGCTGGTATAAACGCGGGAATGACATTAGCATCGCGGGCAATCAAAAAGCCAAGCCGGATCACCGGCGGCGACGAGGCAAATGGGCGGTTTCAGGACAGGTCTTTCATGACAGAGATGGTGCATGGCATTGGCCTTGCCCGACCGGGTGAGCCGATTTTGCCGAAATGGTGGCGCACGGTCGATCGCTGGGTGCTGAGCTCTGTCCTTCTTCTGTTTGGTGTGGGGCTGTTGCTGGGGTTCGCGGCGTCGCCCCCTCTGGCGGAAAAGACCGGATACCCGCCGTTTCATTTTGTCATCCGGCAGGCGGTTTTCGGTGGTGTCGCGCTGAGTGTGATGATGGCCATATCCATGATGTCACCGCGTATGGTTCGCAGGCTGGGCGTCCTTGGGTTTTTTGTTGCCGTGCTTGGGGTTTCCTTGCTGCCGGTGTTCGGAACGGATTTTGGAAAAGGGGCCACGCGGTGGTATTCGCTTGGGTTTGCGGCGGTTCAGCCGTCGGAATTCCTCAAACCCGGATTTGTCGTGTTCACCGCGTGGCTCATGTCCGCCTCGGGCGAGATATTCGGCCCCCCCGGCAAGCGCCTCTCCTTGATGGTCGCGCTCGGACTGGTCACGCTCTTGATCATGCAGCCGGATTTCGGACAGGCCAGCCTGATCCTTGCCTCCTGGGGTATCATCTATTTCGTGGCGGGAGCCCCGATCCTGATCCTGGTGGGGTTTGCCGTCCTCACCGTGTTTGGCGGCACGGTTGCCTACCATTATTCAGAACATTTCGCGCGCCGGATCGACGGTTTTCTGAGCACTGACATCGATCCCACCACGCAGCTGGGGTATGCCGCGAACGCGATCCAGGAGGGTGGTTTTTTCGGTGTGGGGGTCGGCGGTGGCACGGTCAAGTGGTCCTTGCCGGATGCGCATACCGATTTCATCATCGCCGTGGCGGCCGAGGAATACGGCCTTGTACTGGTCTTGATGGTGATCGCGTTGTTTCTGGTGGTCACCGTACGCTCGATGCTGCGCCTGATACGTGAACGCGATCCGTTCACGCGGCTTGCCGGAACCGGACTGGCGGCACTCTTTGGTTTACAGGCGCTGATCAATCTGGGCGTTGCGGCGCGATTGTTGCCAGCCAAGGGCATGACCTTGCCATTTGTTTCCTATGGAGGCTCCTCTTTGCTTGCCGCAGGGATTGCATTGGGAATGCTTTTGGCGTTTACACGCACCCGCCCACAGGGCGAGATGGGTGACATATTTCGCGCGCAGACAAGGTAAGGACGCACATGGCCGGGCAGCGCAAGCTGATCATTGCCGCCGGAGGCACCGGCGGGCACATGTTTCCGGCCCAGGCGCTGGCCGAGGAAATGCTGAACGCAGGTTGGCGCGTGACTCTGTCCACAGACGTGCGCGGCGCAAGGTTCGCAGGTGGTTTTCCAAAAGAGGTACCCGTTGAAATCGTCGACAGCGCCAGCTTTGGGCGCGGCGGTCGGCTGGCAAAACTGATCGTGCCCCTTCACCTGATCCGGGGCATACTTGGAGCGACGGTGCGCATGGTGCGCACAAGGCCCGACGCGGTTGCGGGTTTTGGCGGGTATCCCACCTTTCCGGCCATGGCGGCGGCCTGGATATTGCGCCGGCCGCGCATGATCCATGAACAAAACGGCGTTCTTGGCCGGGTCAACCGGCTCTTTGTCAGGCGCGTCAATGTGGTCGCGTGCGGCACCTGGCCAACCGATCTTCCGCGCGGAGTAAAGGCTGTTTTCACCGGCAACCCGGTGCGCCGCGCCGTGCTTGAGCGTGAAAACGCCCAATTCATCGAGCCGGGCGACTACCCGATGAGTCTGCTTGTCATCGGCGGCTCGCAAGGCGCGCGCATTCTGTCCGACGTCGTTCCCGGCGCGGTGGCCCTGTTGCCCGAAAACATTCTGCAACATCTGCGGATTTCCCATCAGGCGCGCCCTGAGGACATCGACAAGGTGCGTCAACGATACGAGGATGCGGGCGTAACGGCCGATGTCGAAACCTTTTTTGACGATGTGCCGGCGCGCCTTGCCGAGGCACAGTTGGTCATATCGCGTGCAGGGGCGTCCTCGGTTGCCGATATTTCGGTGATTGGACGGCCGGCGATCTTCATTCCGCTGGCCGCGGCAATCCGGGATGAACAAACCGCCAATGCCAGGGGCCTGGTGGAAGCCGGGGGCGCCATCCTCGCACCAGAGGAGGACCTGACCGCGCTCGGACTTGCGCGCCAGATCCATTCCGTGCTTTCGGATGGTGCGCTTGCGACACATATGGCAAACGCAACCAAGGCCTATGGGAAACCGGATGCGACGCAATCGCTCGTCCTGATGGTCGAGGAACTGGGCCTCAAAAAACGGGAGGCCGAATGAGCGCCGCAACCAAACTGCCCACCGATATCGGGCCGATCCATTTCGTGGGTGTGGGCGGCATCGGCATGTCGGGCATTGCCGAAGTGCTGTTGAACCACGGCTATCAGGTGCAGGGTTCGGACCTGAAATCAAGCGACATCACCCGGCGTCTCGAAGGCCTGGGCGCGCGGATTTTCGCAGGCCAGAAGGCGGATAATGTCGCCGCGGCCGAAGTTGTCGTCATTTCCTCGGCGATCAAGGAAGGCAACCCGGAACTGGCGGAGGCGCGCCGTCTGGGCCTGCCGGTCGTGCGCCGCGCTGAGATGCTGGCTGAACTGATGCGTCTTAAATCCAACGTGGCGATTGCCGGGACACACGGGAAAACGACCACGACGACGATGGTGGCCACATTGCTTGATGCGGGCGGGCTGGATCCGACGGTCATCAACGGCGGCATCATTCAGGCCTATGGCAGCAATGCGCGCATGGGGCAGGGGGAATGGATGGTGGTCGAGGCGGACGAAAGCGACGGCACATTCGTCAAGCTGCCGGCAACGATCGCGATCGTGACCAACATCGATCCTGAACACATGGAGCATTACGGCAGTCTGGATGCCTTGCGCGATGCCTTTTATACCTTTGTCCACAATATCCCCTTTTATGGCGTGGCCGTCTGTTGCACGGATCATCCCGAAGTGCAGGCTTTGGTGGGCCGCATCAGCGACCGGCGTGTGATCACCTATGGTTTCAATGCGCAGGCCGACGTGCGCGCGGGTAATCTTAGCGTAAAAGCAGGAGTCACGCATTTCGACATCTATCTGCGGGATGAGGATCAGCGGATCAACCAGATCAGCCTGCCCATGCCCGGCGATCACAACGTTCTGAACGCATTATCCGCCATCGCGGTTGCGCGTCATCTGGGTATGAAGGCCGACGAAATTCGAACAGCGTTGGCAGGGTTCAAGGGCGTCAAGCGTCGCTTTACGCGCGTGGGCGAGGTTGATGGCGTGACCATCATTGATGATTACGGTCACCACCCGGTCGAGATTGCCGCCGTCCTGCGGGCCGCGCGGCAGGCAACCGAAGGTCGGGTAATTGCGGTTCATCAACCGCATCGCTATTCGCGTCTTTCAAACCTGTTCGAGGATTTTTGCACCTGTTTCAATGATGCGGACATCGTCGCCATCTCGGACGTCTACGCAGCGGGCGAAGACCCCATCAAGGGCGCTGCGCGCGACGATCTCGTGGCCGGTCTGATCGCACACGGGCACCGCAACGCGCAGGCGCTGGACGGCGAAAGCGATCTGGCCCGGTTTGTCCGCCGCGAGGCCGGGCCGGGTGACATGGTGGTTTGCCTTGGCGCGGGAACGATTTCAGGCTGGGCGCACGGGCTGCCTGATGCATTGACGGATTAGACCCGCAATCGGGCCGGGAAAGGTGCTGAACGAATGGAAAACATGAACCTGTCGCTGTTGGTGACGATCCTGTGGATTCTGATGGTTTCCGGCGTGGGCATGTTGCCACGGCGTTTTCACAAGCGGTTCGGTTTTCCCATGCTGCTGTTGTTCCCGTTTGTGCTGGTCTATCTGATCTTCGATATGGGGATTTGGTGGGGCTTGCTGCTGTTTGCGGGGGCGCTGTCCATCTTTCGGTATCCCGCGCGTTATTTTGGCCGGATTCTGTGGCAGAAAATGACCGGAGGGGCGTCAAGCGATGGCTGAGGGTTTGCGGACACGCTCCGGGCTGGTTTGACGATGGACTGGCGCGCATCGCTTCCTGCGCTTGACGGGCGGCTTACGCCGGATCGGCCGATGGCCGGGTTGTCCTGGCTGCGCGTCGGAGGTGCCGCCGAGCTTTTGTTTCAACCGGCGCACATGGCTGATGTCGCAACCTTTCTGAAAGCGCTTCCCGCGTCGGTTCCGGTGCTGCCTGTTGGCGTTTGCTCGAACCTCATCATAAGGGACGGGGGCATTCCGGGGGCCGTGATCCGCTTGGGTCGTGGGTTCAACGGGTTTGAGGTGATGACCAACGGCAATCTGCGCGTTGGGGCAGGCGCGCTTGATGCCCAGGTTGCCAAACGCGCTGCCGAGGCCGGATATGACCTGACGTTTCTGCGCACGATCCCCGGTTCGATCGGCGGCGCCATTCGCATGAATGCGGGATGCTACGGGCGCTATGTCGCGGATGTTTTCGTCAGCGCAACAGCGGTTGCGCGGGATGGGCGCGTGGTGACGCTGCGCCCCTCGGATATGGAATTTGGGTATCGTCACACGGGCCTGCCCGAGGGGATGGTCATCATCCAAGCGGTCCTGTCCGCCCCCAAAGGCGCACCCGATGCGCTGGAAGACACGATGGCGCAGGCGCTGGCGCGCCGGGCAGAAACCCAACCCGTTGACGATTTGTCCTGCGGGTCGACCTTTCGCAATCCGGCCGGGTTTTCCTCGACCGGGCAGACGGATGACGTCCATGACCTCAAGGCCTGGAAAGTCATTGATGACGCAGGCTTGCGCGGCGCGCGCCTTGGCGGGGCGCAAATGTCCGAAAAGCACCCGAATTTCCTGATCAATACGGGCAACGCCACGGCAGCGGATCTGGAAAATCTGGGAGAGCTTGTGCGAAAAAAGGTTTTAAAACACAGTGGAATAGAGTTAGAGTGGGAAATCAGGAGGGTCGGCGAACCGGCCCCCTGAAAGACAAGAACAAAGCCCCGAAAAGGGGCTGACGAGCAGTGAATTGAGGCGGGAATGTCAACTGGTGGCGGTTCCCTTCGCATCGCAGTCCTCAAAGGCGGCCCTTCGGCTGAGCGCGAGGTCTCGTTGTCGTCCGGGCACGAAGTTGCCATGGCGCTGCGCAGCGAAGGTTATGAGGTTGTGGAACTGGACGCCGGTCCTGATCTGGCGCGCGTCCTTGAGGCGGAAAAACCCGAAATTGTATTCAATGCGCTCCATGGTCGATGGGGCGAGGACGGGTGTGTTCAGGGCCTTCTGGAATGGATGGGTCTGCCCTATACCCATTCGGGCGTTCTTGCGTCCTCGCTGGCGATGGACAAGGACCGCACGAAAGCCGTCTATCGTGCCGCCGGTTTGCCGGTCATGGACAGCCTCATCGTCACGACGGAAGAGGCCCGTCGCGCCCATCCGATGGCGCCGCCCTATGTGGTGAAACCCAATAACGAAGGGTCATCGGTCGGCATATATTTTGTCCATGAAAGCGCGAATGGCCCGGCGCAGCTTGGCCCGGAAATGCCCGATACCGTCCTTGTCGAGGCCTTTGCCCCCGGACGGGAACTGACAACGACCGTGATGGGCACGCGCGCATTGACCGTCACCGATATTCTGACGGATGGCTGGTATGATTACGATGCCAAGTACACGACCGGTGGTTCGCGGCATGTGGTGCCCGCGAAGATCCCCGAAGACATCTTCCGGGCCTGCCTTGATTTCGCGTGCCGCGCGCATGAGGCGCTTGGGTGCCGGGGCGTAAGCCGCACGGATTTCCGCTGGGACGAAACGCGCGGGATGGACGGTCTGGTGCTGCTTGAAACGAACACGCAGCCGGGCATGACCCCCACGTCTCTGTCGCCCGAACAGGCCGCGATCTGCGGCATGTCTTTTGGAGAGCTGTGCCGCTGGCTGGTCGAGGATGCCTCATGCAACCGATAAACCCCGCCAAACGCGACCCCGCGCCCAGCCGCACGTCCTACCGAATGCAAAGACTGTGGCTGACACCGGTCTTTCGCGCGCTCTTGCGCACGGGTCTTCCGGTTCTTCTGGTCCTTGCCGCTGCCGGTTGGTACCTGTCGGACTCCTCGCGTATCAACAAGGTGAAATCCACGCTCGCCGACCTGCGCGCGGATCTGGAGCACCGTCCGGATTTCATGGTCAATCTCATGCAGATCGAGGATGTCTCGGCAGAGGTTTCCGAGGATATCCGCGAAGTGACGGCGATCGATTATCCTGTCAGTTCATTTGATCTTGACCTTCAGGAAATGAAATCCCGTGTCGAAGGTCTGGATGCGGTCGAGAAAGCGGATCTGGTCATCCGGCGCGGTGGCGTTCTTGAAGTCAGGGTCAAGGCACGCGAACCGGCGCTGATCTGGCGAAGCCGCGACGCGCTGGAACTCCTGGATTATGGCGGGCACCGGGT
Source organism: uncultured Rhodobacter sp. (assembly GCA_964466385.1). Lineage (GTDB taxonomy): Bacteria > Pseudomonadota > Alphaproteobacteria > Rhodobacterales > Rhodobacteraceae > UBA5972. Next base: position 16,390 of record CAYXNM010000027.1, read on the forward strand.
GGCCGGGATTGACGAACGCACGTCAAGGTCCGAACTGCCGCTGGTCGTGGGCGAGGGTGCCGACCAGGCCGCCGCGGAGGCGCTCGCGCTCTTTCGGGTGGCGGCACCCATTTTGAACCGTATCCGCGGACTTGCGCGTGTGGGTGAACGTCGCTGGGACGTGGTTCTGGATCGCAACCAGCGCATCATGCTGCCGGAAGCCAATTCCGTCGTGGCGCTGGAGCGCGCGCTTGCCCTCGACGAAGCGAACGATCTGTTGGCGCGCGATATTGCCGCGATCGATATTCGCAATCCCAAGCGCGTGTTTTTAAGGCTGAACAAGGCGGCGATCGATGCATTGCGCGGTCGCCCGGTCAGCGCGAACGGAAATGGAGCCTTATGAGCCACCTTTACCAAACCCAACGCGCGATGCGCGCACAGCGTCTGGCCGCAATGCAGCGTGGCATCGTTGCCATACTGGATATCGGCACCAGCAAGATCGCGTGTTTCGTTCTGCGCTTTGATGGTGTGGCCAATGCGCCGCTGGGCGAGGGGATCGGGGCGATGTCCGGGCAGTCGCGGTTTCGCGTGGTTGGTGTCGCGACAACCCGCTCGCGCGGTGTGAAATTCGGCGAAATCGACCGGATGGAGGAAACCGAACGCGCCGTCCGGACGGCGGTTCAGGGCGCGCAGAAGATGGCGAACCTCAGGGTCGATCACGTGATTGCCTGTTTCTCCGGCGCGCACCCGCGGTCTTACGGTTTGACGGGTCAGGTCGATTTGCCCGAAGGCTCGGTCGATGAACATGACATCGCGCGCGTTCTGGCCGGCTGCGAGGTTCCCGATTACGGGCCGGACCGGCGGGTCATACACGCGTTGCCGGTCAATTTTGCGCTCGATCAACGGTCGGGGCTGGCTGATCCGCGCGGGCAGACCGGTAACGCCCTCAGCGTTGACATGCACATGCTGACCATCCAGAGCAGCGCGATTGAAAACCTGCTGCACTGCATCCGGCGCTGCGATCTCGAACTTGCCGGGGTTGCGTCGTCGGCCTATGCCAGCGGCGCAGCGGCTCTGGTCGAGGACGAACAGGAACTGGGTGCCGCCTGCCTTGATTTTGGCGGTGGCACGACCGGGCTGTCGGTGTTCATCCGCAAGCACATGATCTTTGCCGATGCCGTTCGCATGGGCGGCGAACATATCACGTCGGACATATCGCAAGGCCTGCAAATTCCCATGAACAAGGCCGAACGGATAAAGACCTTTTACGGTGGCGTCGAAGCGACCGGCATGGATGATCGCGAAATGATCGATATCGCCGGGGAGACCGGCGATTGGGAACGCGACCGTCGGCAGGTCAGCCGGGCGGAACTGATCGGCGTCATGCGACCCCGTGTTGAAGAAATACTGGAAGAAGCCCGGCTGCGGCTCGAAGCTGCCGGGTTTGACCACCTGCCGGGCCAGCGCATCGTGATCACGGGCGGGGGCAGTCAGATCCCCGGACTGGGTGGCCTGGCCAACCGCATACTGGGCCGACAGGTCCGGCTGGGACAGCCGCTCAGGGTTCAGGGCTTGCCGCAGGCCGCCACGGGACCGGCGTTTTCATCCGCCGTGGGACTGTGTCTGCACGCCGCACACCCCCAGGACGAGTGCTGGGATTTCGAGGTTCCCATGGACCGCTACAGCGGAAAGGCGTTTCGCCGCGCGGTGAAATGGTTTCGCGAGAATTGGTAATCGCGCGCCAACCGCCAGTGATTTGGCGGCAATCGGCAAAAATACGCCAATAATCGGGCTTAACCCCCATATATTGTGGCGAAAATCACAAATTATTGGTGACCACCGGCCCGGCCTCGGTTACGATGCGGAATCAGACGGGATAACAATCGGTCACAAAGACCGGACCGGCAGGCAAGCAGGCGGAACTGAAACCATGGCTTTGAATCTTCGGATGCCCGACACGCACGATCTGAGACCGAAAATAACGGTTTTTGGCGTTGGCGGGGCAGGCGGCAATGCCGTCAACAACATGATCGACAAGGAACTGGAAGGCGCGGAATTCGTTGTTGCGAACACCGACGCGCAGGCATTGGCCCAGGCCATGGCCAAGCAGAAAATCCAGTTGGGGGTTAAAGTTACGGAAGGTCTGGGCGCAGGTGCCCGGCCCTCTGTCGGGGCCGCGTCTGCGGAAGAAAGCATCGAGGAAATCGTGGATCGGCTTGCCGGTTCGCATATGTGCTTCATCACCGCGGGTATGGGTGGGGGCACCGGTACCGGTGCGGCCCCGATCATCGCGCAGGCCGCGCGCGAACTGGGGGTTCTGACCGTCGGCGTCGTCACCAAACCGTTCCAGTTCGAAGGCAACAAGCGGATGCGTCAGGCCGAGGAAGGTGTTGAGGCGTTGCAAAAGGTGGTCGATACGCTGATCATCATTCCCAACCAGAACCTGTTTCGCATCGCCAACGAAAAAACCACCTTCACCGAGGCATTCTCGATGGCGGATGACGTCCTTTATCAGGGCGTCAAAGGTGTGACCGATCTGATGGTCCGCCCCGGCATCATCAATCTGGATTTCGCCGATGTGCGTTCCGTGATGGACGAGATGGGCAAAGCCATGATGGGCACCGGCGAAGCCTCGGGCGAGGACCGTGCCGTGCAGGCCGCCGAAAAGGCCATTGCCAACCCGCTCCTGGACGAGATTTCGCTGAAAGGCGCGCGCGGTGTTCTGATCAACATCACCGGCGGCCATGACCTGACATTGTTTGAACTGGACGAAGCGGCCAATCGTATCCGCGAGGAAGTCGACCCTGACGCGAACATTATCGTCGGCTCGACCCTTGATACGGCGATGGAAGAAATCATGCGCGTGTCCGTCGTGGCAACGGGCATTGATGCCTCGGAAATCGTGCAGGACATGCCTGTGCCGCGCCGCAAGATGTCCGAACCCCTGGCCCCGAGAACGGAACCAACTGTCGCAGCGGCCCCCGAACCGGTCGCAGCGGCGCACCAGCCCGCAGCCGAGTCATGGGCCGGTGAAGACCAGCCCAGCCTTCTGAGCGGAATGGGCGAGGCCGAGGACTATGACGACGGACCGTCGCTCTTTGAGGATCCGGCGCCGCAGTCGTTCGATGACGGCCTGCCGGAACCGGTTTATCAACCGCAGCCCCCCCGCGAGGCGCCGCTGACGATCGATACACCACCCGTCGACGGATCCGCAGGCTTTGTCGCGCCCCGCCCTCCAAAGCCGGGCCAGACATCGCCTGACGCCATGGCGCGCCTTCAGGCGGCTGTGGATAAAGTGCCCCGTCACCGTGCGCCCGGCGAGAACGTCAACGCCACTCAGAATGCGCAACCGGACAAGACGGCGCGGTTTGGCATCAACAGTCTGATCAACCGCATGACCGGACATGGCAGTTCCCAGGCCCCGCGTGAAGAAACGCAGCGGTTACAGCCCCGTGTCGGCCCCGCCCCGGAGGAAGAGCGGGACCCCGAGCAAGAACGTATTGATATTCCAGCGTTTTTACGGCGACAGGCGAACTGACGTAAAGAAACCACCTGCTGGTTTCAAGCGGATTCCGGATGGTTTTCGGTTCGTGATTCGGTCCGTGAAGAAATGGAAACAAAGTGTTTCCTTTCCGATAGGCGGAAATCCGCAGATCGTGCGTACGCATTGTTGCAATCGGTCACAAAGATTGAGTTGAGGTTAACAAATCCCTTCACTAGGAAAAGGTCGAAAATGAAAAAGGCCTGAATGGGCCACCTCGGGGGACTCCGGTGCAAACGACGGTAAAGAATTTGATCAGCATGGTTGGGACAGGCCTGCATTCCGGTCGCGCCGTTCGCATGAAGATCCATCCCGCCTCCGCTGAATATGGCATCTGGTTTCGCCGCGTCGACATAGCGGATCGCGACAATCTGATCGCCGCGCGCTATGACAACGTCACGGACACCCGTCTTTGCACCAACATCGCGAATGACTCCGGCGTCGGCGTTTCCACGGTCGAGCACCTGATGGCCGCACTGGTCGGATGTGGTATCCACAACGCGCTGGTAGAGGTTGACGGACCGGAAGTTCCCATCATGGATGGCAGTTCGGACCGCTTCGTGCGCGAGATCCTGTCAACCGGTATCCAGGTTCTTGACGCCCCCGTGCGTGTGATCCGGGTGCTGGAGCGGGTGGAACACCGGGCCGGCGACGTTTCGGTTTCGATCGAGCCGTTTGATTGTCTGGAAATCGATTTCAGCATCGATTTTCCCGATGCGGCGATCGGAAAGCAAAACAAGGTTCTCAACATGGCCAACGGGGCTTTCGTGAGACAGCTTTGCAACAGCCGGACGTTTTGCCGCAAGGCCGATGTGGACTGGATGTTGTCCCAGGGTCTGGGCCTTGGCGGCAATCTTGAAAACGCCCTCGTCGTTGACGGCGATGAAATCCTGACACCCGGCGGCAAACGCCACCATGACGAGTTTGTGCGTCACAAGATGTTGGATGCGCTGGGTGATATCGCGCTTGCCGGTGCGCCCGTACTCGGACGCTACAAAGGCACCCGCGCAGGGCACGCGGCGACCAACGCGCTGTTGCGGAAACTGTTCGCGAACCCAATGGCTTATGAGATGGTGACCTGTGATGCGGCCACCGCGCAACGCTTGCCCGGCGTCGGTGTCAAGCGTTCCGACATCAGCCAGGTCGCCTGAAAACTTCCCGAATTCCTGAAAGTCGATGCGCGATGAATGCGACTTTGGCGCACCGCTTTTTCCCGAGCGCCACAGGTTGGCACAAATCGACGCGAATTCGTTTTTACTCTGCAAAATCTGTGATAGGAAAGGGCCCAGTTGAATTGCGGGATTCTGCGCCGCTTTGAATATGGGAACTTAATCAAATGGCGACAGGCCGGAAACGGGCAAATCAGTGGCTGATCCTGTGCTGCCTTGTCGTGTTGGTTGCCTGTGGCAAACGCGAAAAGGAAATCCCACTGGACCAGCGCCCGCCCGAGTATATCTTTGCTGAGGCCGAGAAAAAGCTGGCCGCTGGTGATGAAGAAAAAGCAGCGCAGCTTTTTGGCGAGGTCGAGCGCCTCTACCCTTATTCCGATTGGGCAAAACGTGGGATCGTGATGTCGGCTTTTGCTCTACACAAGGGCAAGAAATACGAAGCCGCGCGTGCGGCCGCGCAGCGGTATCTCGATTTCTACCCGGCCGATGAAGACGCAGCCTATGCGCAGTATCTGATGGCGCTCAGCTATTACGACCAGATCGACCGCGTTGCGCGCGATCAGGGCAATACGTTTCAGGCGTTGCAGGCCCTGCGTGTCGTGATCGAGCGCTATCCGGACAGCGAATACGCAAGATCGGCGCGGTTGAAATTCGATCTGGCGATTGACCATCTGGCCGCCAAGGAAATGGAAGTGGGCCGGTATTACCTGAAACGGGGGCACTTTTCGGCTGCGATCAACCGTTTCCGGGTGGTTGTCGAGGATTATCAGACGACGACCCACACCCCTGAAGCGCTGCACCGGCTGGTAGAGGCATATCTTTCGCTTGGCCTTGACGGCGAGGCGCAGACCGCTGGTGCAATTCTGGGCCATAACTTCAAGGGCAGCGACTGGTATCAGGACAGCTATGCCCTGTTGACGGGGCGGGGCCTGCGTCCCGAAGCCAAAAGCAACGGCTGGCTGCGGAAAGTCTATCGACGTGTGATCAAGGGATCCTGGCTCTGAACAGGACGGGCGGGGGCTGACGCCAATGCTTTGCGGGCTGTCAATTCGTGACATGCTGTTGATCGAGCAGCTTGATCTGGACTTTCGATCGGGGCTGAACGTGTTGACCGGCGAGACCGGGGCGGGCAAGTCTATTCTGTTGGATTCATTGGGATTTGTTCTTGGCTGGCGTGGCCGGGGCGGGCTGGTGCGCAGCGGTGCCAGCCTTGGCGAAGTGACCGCGGAATTCGCGCTGCCACCCGCTCACGGCGCGACTGCGCTGCTGGAGGACAGCGGCATTCCGCAAGGTGGCGAACTGATGTTGCGGCGGACCGTTTCGGCAGATGGACGCAAGCAGGCCTATGTCAACGATCGCAGGGTCTCGGCCGATTTTCTGCGTCGGCTGTCGGCCACGCTGGTGGAACTGCACGGCCAACACGACGATCGCGGTCTGCTGAACGCCAAGGCCCATCGCGCGCTGCTTGACGCCCATTGCGCGGCGGGCACGGCGCTGGGACAGACGCGAAGTTCCTGGAAAACACTGTCCCGCGCGCTTGACGCTCTTGACGCGCTCACCGCGCGGCTGCAACGGGCCGAACAGGATCGGGAATTCCTCGAACATGCCTCCGGTGAACTGGCCGATCTGGCCCCCCGGCCCGGCGAGGATGTGAAGCTTGACACGAAAAGACGCCGGATGCAGGCGGCCGAGCGGTTACGCGGTGACATCGAGAAAGCCGGTGCGGCGGTCGGTGCGGGCGGGGCCGAGGCGCTCTTGTCTGACGCGACCCGGTGGCTTGAGGCCGCGCATGCATCTGCCCCGGACCCGGCGCTTGACGCCCTGCTGGCAGCACTGGGTCGCACGGTCGAGGATCTGGGCCAGATCGAAACCGGCATCGCTGATTATCTGACCACGCTTGATTTTGACCCTTACGAGGTTGAACGAACCGAGGAGCGTCTGTTCGCCATCCGCGCCCTTGCCCGCAAGCACAAAATCCTGCCGGACGAACTTGCCGGACTGGCCGCGGAACTGGCGGCGAAACTGGCGGAAATTCAAGGGGGGGCGGATGAACTCAGGGCATGTCAGGCTGCGGTTGATCAAGCCCGAACGGGCTATTTGCGCGCTGCGGGAAAGCTCCATGATCGACGCGTGGCGGGGGCGAAACGGCTGGACCGGGCCATGAAGGACGAACTGGTGCCCCTGAAGCTCGAACGTGCCGCGTTTAGCACCGAAATATCACCAGCCGCCGAAGGCCCGGACGGTTTCGATGCGGTTCGCTTCACGGTCGCGCCCAACCCCGGAGCGCCGGCTGGTGCGCTGGACAAGATCGCCTCCGGGGGGGAGCTTTCCCGTTTCATGCTGGCCCTGAAAGTCTGTCTGAGCGCGCGGGAAGATGGCCTTACGCTGATCTTCGACGAAATCGACCGGGGAGTTGGTGGGGCGACGGCGGACGCGGTTGGCAGGCGACTGGCGGCCATCGCCAAAGACGCGCAGGTGTTGGTGGTTACGCACTCGCCGCAGGTGGCGGCACAGGGTGCGCACCATTGGCGGGTCGAAAAGCGCGTGAAAAAGGGGGCGACCGTGTCTGACGTGGTCCCGGTCACGGGCAACACGCGTGTTGACGAAATCGCCCGGATGCTGGCAGGCGACACCATCAGCGACGAAGCCCGGGCCGCCGCGAACGTGTTGCTGGAAGCGGATTGAACCGGGCTGAGCCTGCGCCCTTGTCACCCACACCCAAAATGCGCGTGACTGAATGCCCTCTTTCCTCCCCCGGAACGCGCACGCCGGTTCGCGCCCGCCCGACGCGCCTTTATACGCATTTGGGCAGAGTCGTTTTTAGCCGGAAGGGGA
>CAYXNM010000028.1:0-23778 GCA_964466385.1 uncultured Rhodobacter sp.
GGCATGAACACCGACCACACGCTCGAAGAGGTGGGCCAGCAATTCAGCGTCACCCGCGAACGCATTCGCCAGATCGAGGCCAAAGCCCTGCGCAAGCTGAAACACCCCAGCCGCTCAAGAAAGCTGCGATCGTTTCTTGATCAATAAAAGCCCGGCCACGGCGTCCCGACCCGCGGCCCCCCCGTCCTTCATTGTTCCCGAAATACTCACCCAGGGACCAAAAAACCAATTCCAACGCCAAAAGACCTGGCCTTAACGCTCGCAGTCGCGCAGACCCGAAACGATCGCCGTTGAATACCGCATCAGGACAACATCGCCATCGCGGCGCACGATGTCCGGGCCGGCGCGCGAGGTCTCAAAATACGGCACCCCATCGGGATGCGGCGTGCGGCTGACAAAAAGTGCGCGGCCGTGGCACAGCCGGGGGGATATGGGCGGCAGGAACAGGTAACGTTCAGGTTCCGTGACGGCCCGCACGACATACCCAAGCGGCGTCAGATAGTGATTGAGCTGCCCGGTCAAACCGTAGGCATCGGTTGCAATCCATTCCGCATCGTTTCGTCTTGCGACATCCTCAAGCTCCACCACGACCGGACCCCAGCCCCTGATCTGGGTAAAGGGATTGTGCCCCTGAAAAACCACCCGCCCGGGCCAGAATCCGACAACCAGAACCACCGCTGCCAGCGTGAAACCCACGGGGGCCGCCCATTTGGTGATCCAGGTCCTTGGCGCCCCAATCGCGGCCATCGCAGCGAGCGCGGGAAAAACCGGCGCCAGCCACTGACCGCCCGCCAGTGTCTTGGTGGCGTGATAGGTCAGATAGATGAAAATCGGCGCGACCAGCCAGATCAGGACACGTGGGGTTTGGCGATGAAAAACGGATTTCAGCGCCAGCCAGAACACCAGCGGGCTCATCAAAAGGACGATCGACGCCCAAAAGGACAGGAAATCACCAGGATCAAAACGCCCCGGTTCACCGACGCGCCCGAACTGACGCTGAAGACCGACCCAGTCGTTTTGGTAGTTCCACCAAAGAAAGGGCAGGATCGTCATGATGCCGAGCAAGGCCCCCACCCAGACCTGCCTGACCGGCAACCAGCGACGACCCTCGCGCGCGCCCAGCAACCAGATCACCAGCGAAAGCCCGAAAAAGAGATTCGTCAGTTTTGACAAAACCCCCAAACCGGCAAACAGTCCGACCGCCAGCCACCAGTTCCGGCTGCCGCCACAAAGGACTTCGGACAAGGCCCAGATGGCGGCTGTCCAAAACAGGATCGAAGGCGGATCAGGCGTCGCGGCAAATCCCAGAACCGCGAAGGGAACCATCGCCTTGCCCCAAAGCGCCGCCATCAGGGCCACGCGCTGATCTTTCGTGAACAGCCAGCCGATGCGATAGGTCAGAAGCGTCACCAGCGCCGAGGCCAGCACCGGAACGACGCGAACCCCCAGCAACGTCTCGCCAAAAACCCACTGCCCGGCGGCGATCCACCACGCAATCATCGGCGGATGGTCATAGTAACCCGCCGCAGGAACCGAGGCCCACAACTGGTAATAAGCCTCGTCCTCGACCAGCGGCAGCGACAGCCCCAGCAACAGGTGCAGGCCCGCAAACCCCAGAACGAGGCCCCATAAGTGTTTGGAAAACGTCACATCTTGTCCCTTCGCCGTCAAATGCTTAGCGGCACATTGTACTAGGGTCAGGACTCATTATTCCTGCACCACTGGTTTGGCAGATTTTTTCTCTGACAAGGCACGTTTGCGCAGGAATAGTGGTTCTATTTCAAGCAAACGTAACGCAGCTCAGAGGGAAAATCCGTCAAATCCGAAGGACGCTGTTTTCCCTTCATATCAGTGTCTTGGTACGCTTGAAGATAGGGCCACTATCGTCGGCGTGCACCAAACCCCTGATATTTTGGGAAAACCGCGCCAGTGGCGCAGGTATAATGGGTCCTGACCCTAGGGGTCAAGCCAGCATGTGGTGGCGCGGATTATCCACTACACAAAGACTTGAACCCGCTCTATAGTGCCGTCAGATTGAGCGATTGAACGACAGGGAAGACCACGCATGCGCTGCCCATTTTGCGGGAATATCGACACCCAGGTCAAAGACAGCCGCCCGGCTGAGGACAACGTGGCCATCCGCCGCCGCCGGGCCTGTCCCGCTTGCGGGGGCCGCTTCACCACCTATGAACGCGTTCAGTTGCGCGACCTCGTGGTCATCAAGAAAAACGGCAAACGCGAGGATTTCGGCCGCGACAAGCTGGAACGCTCGATCCGGATCGCGCTCAAGAAACGGCCCATAGATCCCGAACGGGTTGATCAGATGATTTCGGGCATCATCCGGCGTCTGGAATCCCTTGGGGACACGGATGTCCAGTCCGACAAGATCGGCGAGATCGTCATCGAAACGCTGGCCCGCATCGACACGGTTGCCTATGTGCGCTTTGCCAGTGTTTACAAGAACTTTCAGGCCGCCGACGATTTTGAAGAATTTGTTTCCGAACTTCGCCCCGCTGACACTGTAGACGACTGATCATGGGCTGGGATCCGGCTGACGAACGCTGGATGGCGCTGGCGCTGGCATTGGGGCGTCGCAACAGGGGCCGGGTCTGGCCCAATCCTGCGGTTGGATGCGTCATCGTCAGCGAGGGGCTTCTCGTCGGTCGGGGGGCAACGGCGCCGGGCGGGCGGCCGCATGCGGAAACCATCGCTCTGAAGCAGGCGGGCGCGCGCGCAGAGGGCGCAACGGCCTATGTCACGCTGGAGCCCTGCGCCCATCATGGACAGACGCCGCCTTGCGCGAACGCCCTTGTCAAAGCGGGGATCAGCCGCGTCGTCAGCGCAACCGGTGATCCTGATCCACGTGTCGCGGGCAAGGGCCATGCGATCCTGACGCGTGCGGGCGTCGCGCTCTCAGAAAACTGCCGCGCGCAGGAGGCCGTGCAGGATCATGCCGGGTTTCTGAGCCGGGTTTTGAAGGGCCGCCCGTTTGTCAGCCTGAAACTTGCGTCCAGCCTTGATGGCCGGATCGCGACGTCAGGTGGCGAAAGTCAGTGGATCACCGGGCCTTCGTCGCGGCGGTTTGTGCATGGCCTGCGCGCCGTCCATGACGCGGTGATGGTCGGGTCCGGCACGGCGCTCAGCGATGATCCCACCCTGACCGTTCGCGATCTGGGATGCGACTTTCAGCCCGTGCGCGTGATTTGCGACACGCAATTGCGAACGCCCGCCGAAAGCCGGCTTGGCACGAGTATCGGCCACGCACCCTTGTGGATTTGCCACGGGCCGGGCGCTCGCGGGGACGCGAAATCCCGTTGGCGCGATCTGGGGGCCACGTTGCTGGAATGTGACGTCGCCAAGGGCTCGGGGCTTGATCTGGGGAACGTTCTGACCCAACTGGCTGATCACGGCCTGACCCGCGTTCTCTGCGAGGGCGGGGGAATTCTGGCCGCTTCCCTGCTGGAAAGCGATCTGGTCGATCAGCTTTACATGATGAACGCGGGGCTGGCGCTTGGGGCAAAGGGCAAACCGTCCGTCGCCCCTTTAAGGCAGAGGGCCCTGCGGGATTATCCGCGCTTTGAGCTTGCCGGGCACCGCGCGATGGGCGCGGATATTCTTTCGATCTGGACCGCGACGAGGGTCTGAATGCCGGGGACGCACGCATATGAGCGTCTGCTGAGCGGGGACGAGGCCGCCTTTGCGGAGGTTTACGCCGCACTCAACCCCCCGATGCTGCGCGTGGCCGGTGCCATTACCGGCAGCGCCGCCACCGCCGAGGAGATCGCCCAGGAAACATGGATGGCCGTCATCGGCGGACTGGACGGTTTTGAAGGGAAATCTTCCTTCAAGAACTGGGTCTTTGCGATCCTTTCCAACAAGGCCAGAACCCGCGCCAGACGCGACGGACGGAACGTTGCCCTGGTGCTGGAACCGGAAAACCCGGACACCACGACCGAGGCGCTGCGCGAGCGGTTCAACGAAAGCGGACAATGGTCCAACCCCCCGGAATTATGGGATGAAATTACGCCGGAGCGGATTCTGGCGGGGCGTCAGGCTTGGCGCATCGTCCAGGAAGTCTGCGAAACCCTGCCCCCCGTTCAACAGGCGATTTTGGCCTTGATGGAAGGCGAAAAAATGCCCGCAAGCGAAATCGGCACGCTGCTGGGTCTGAGCACGGGAAACGTACGTGTCCACCTCCACCGCGCACGCGAACGCATCCGGCAGGTGCTGGAACATGACCTCGCCAGCCAAAAGAAAAAGAAATAATCTGTAACGAAATCCAACCTCGCGAGTCTTTACATCACTGACCGACAATGACGCCGGCCGGAAACCAAGAGGAGAAACCACAATGATGTCGTGCCAGGAAGTCTGCGAAAAAGCGCAGGATTACACCGACGGGCGCGTCAGCAACCTTTCGCGCGTCAAAATCAGGCTACACGTTCTGTTTTGCCGAAACTGCACCAGTTTCGTTGACCAGACACGACAAACCGGCGAACTGGTTCGTCACAGCCTGAAACAAAAGCGCAAGGGGCCGGTTGATCCCGAACTGATGGCAGAATTCAGGAAAAGAAACGAGTGAATGCTGTCCTCTCAATTCCGTGCTACAGGTAAATGCGCGCGGGGGAAGAAGGAGAAAAGTGATGACAATCAAGAACGGACTTATAGGCGGTTTTGTCGGCTCTGCCGTACTCGCCGTGATGTTTGTGTTGAAAAACATGATGGGGATTACGCCGGATCTGGACATTATCAAGATGTTGAGCGCCATGATGGGCATGTCGGCCATGATGGCCTGGGTCGCCCATTTCATGATCGGGACGATCGTCTGGGGCGGTATCTTTGCCGTGGCCAATAGCTCGATCCCCGGTGGGTCGCAGACCGCCAAGGGCGTGGTCGTTGGGCTTGCGGCCTGGCTGATGATGGAAGTGGTCGTGATGCCGATGGCTGGCGGCGGGTTCTTTGGTCTTGGCTTTGGCATGATGGGCGTTGCGATGCCCTTGATGCTGCACATCCTCTTTGGCGCGGTCATGGGCTTTACCGCGTCCTATCTTGGCCAGGGTGACGCTAAACCCGCCTGACGAACTCGACCGAACAACGCCCGGCAATCGCTGCCAAAGAGCAGCCGGGCACCTCTATATTCCGGCGCGCGAGACCGCTGAACCTCGGCGCCGGGGTATCCCGCCAGGTTTGCCTGACTGAAACATTCAAGTGCAGGTTCGGGTGCGGAGTCCTTTTCCGCCTACCCCCCCTCTGACTTCCTCCTGCATCTTGGGTGTCCGGCCGTGTGTTCCTGGCGGGGCTCAATGCGTGGCGATCCGCGGGCGACCCGCGGCTTCGACCGTCAACTCCGCTTCGATAAAGACCGGACGGCCTTGAACTTCGGACCGGCGAATGTCTTTTTCCACCCGGACGCCGATTTCGTCCGCGCCCGAGTTTTTCGCCTGTTCCCTTGCACGCGTGACCAGTTCGTCTTCAAGACATGCAAGTGCTGCGGCCTCTTCGGCAAAATCTTTCGGTCCTGTCAGCAGATGCGCACAAAAACGCCCCTCCGAGGGCGACGTGACGACGCCCCGAACACGCGCGCTGACCTGTCCGACGACCGCGCCAATGGCGTTTGCGACCCCCGCATGTTCCGGCAGTATCGTTTCTGCCCCCAGTCTCTTTCCGACGGCCGGGTAATACGTCGACGCCGAGGCCCCCAGACCCACCAACGGCACGTTCAGCTTTGTGTCCAGCGCGATCAGCCCGCGCCGGTGGTCAAGGCCGCCTGTGGTCAGAACGTGGCGCGCCAGGGTTTCAGGGTCGTGCGGGCCCCATTCATTGTCATCCTCGGCAAATGCGGTCGTCAACTGCGCCTGGACCGTCTGGGTTTCCAGCCGCGCGATGATCATCGCGGCCAGCGCTTGGGCAGAGGCCGCCAGACGCTTGCCCGCGGCGGTTCGCTTGCGGCTGAAAAGGCGCAAACCGGCAAGGGCCGCGTCCCCGTCCCAACCCGCCTGCCGTCCCAGAACATGCGCGGCATCGGTCGGCGTCGGTCCTGACAAAAGAACAAACCCCCGCGCAATCAGACCATTCATGGCGGCAAGGGCGCGCTGGTTGGGAACGATCCGCGACACTTCGCGCACCTGCCCATCGATCCGGTCCAGCAAATCCAGTTCGCGTGGGTTCAAGCCTTCGGTGTCCAGACCGTGTGCGCGCATGGGAATCGCGAACACGCCGTCCATCTCTGCGATCCGGTCGCCATTGACCTGCCGCGCCAGCGCCGGAAGCACGATTTCGGGCCAGGATTTCGCACAGAGCGCCAGCGGCATCATCCGGCGTGGTCCCAGCTCCAGCGACCCGGCAAGACCATCATGTGCAAGCCGCACCTCGCTGTCGCCGCCAAGACCGAAGGTTCGCACGGCCACCGCTTCGACCATGGTGCGAAACGGGCCGACACGCGCGCCCAAGGGATCGATCGCCGGGCGACCTTGCCTGAGCACGGCGATATCCGTCGTGGTGCCGCCAATATCGGAAACAAGGGCATCCGGCACACCGGTCAGCCAGTGCGCCCCCACCAGCGATGCCGCGGGACCGGACAAAATCGTTTCAATCGGCTTGAAACGCGCCAGGGCGGCGGAGACCAGCGCGCCGTCGCCACGCACGACCATCAGGGGTGCCGTGATGCCTTTTTCGCTCAACAACCTCTCTGCCGCGGTGATCAGGTGATCGATCAAAACGATCAGGCGGGCGTTCAGGACCGCTGTCATTGCGCGTTTTGGCCCGTTCAGCCTTGCGCTGAGCTCGTGCGAGCAACTGACCGGTTTTCCGGTTCTGCGCCGGATCAGATCACGGGCGGCAATTTCGTGGGCCGGGTTGCGCGTCGCAAACTGTGCCGCGACCGCAAAACCCGAGACATGGGGCGCGATGTGGGCAATCCCTTTCTCCAGCGCCACCATATCCAGCGGCGCTTTTTCCTGACCCGCATGGCCGTGACCCCCCGCGATCGTCAGGACAGGGTCCCCCTTCATGCTGGCCTCAAGCCCCTGCCGCCCCAGGTCGTTCTGGCTGAACCCTATGGCAATCAGCGCCACGCGCCCGCCCTGACCTTCGACAAGGGCGTTGGTTGCAAGTGTCGTGGACAGTGACGCCAGCGAAATCCCGGCGGGTTTTACGCCGCTTTCACGCATCACCTCATCAACCGCGCGGCCAATGCCAAGCGCCAGATCCTCGCGCGTGGTCAGGGATTTGGCAGCGGCGATGACGGTTTCACCGTTGGCCAGCAACACCGCATCCGTATAGGTTCCGCCGGTGTCCACACCCAGGAAAACGCTCACGCGGGCATTCTCACGTCCGGTTTCATCATGCGCTCCTTACGGCCGGAGGGACGGTCAATTCCCGCCCTCAAGTTTTTTCAGAACATCGCCAAGTATCTTGTCGGCGCCTTCGCGAACCGCCTGATCGAGCTGTTCGCGAAGTTTTTGTTCCGCCTCCTTCTTTGCCTTTTCGACCTCGCGCTGCAAGTTTTCTTCCGCCTTTTTTCGCTGAACCTGCAACTCTGCGTCAAACATGCCCTGCAAATCCGGCTGAAAGGACAGTTTGGACCATGGCCCCGTGATCAGGACCGGCACGCTGACGCCCCCGTTTCCGTCGTCTCCCGCAAAAGCGGCCGGCGTGATCCGGTAAGTTACCGTTTGCGTGCCAAGGTCGACTTCCCCCTCGCCGCTGGCCTTGATGACCGGGTTGACGAAGGCAAGATCCTTGTTCTCGAGCACACCGCTCGTGATGACGAAACTGCCCCTGATCGACGAGAAAACCGTGCGGCGCCCGCCCCCGCGATAAGTGCCGTCAAGATTGCGCAGCATCCCGACAAGATCAAAACCGTCGATTTCGCCGGAGCCGACGGAAAGTTCGCCATCGCCCGAAAGGTTGCGCATCAAACGATCCGTGCTGGCCCCCGATGTCAGGAATTTCAACCGTCCGTCCGCCGCCGCGATCAGCCGGTCCGCCCTAGCCAGATCGGTCAGGAGGGGCTGCAATTGCACAGCATGAACCTGCAAATCGCCCCCCATCGAAAGCCCCGAACGCGCGTTCACGACAAACTGCCCGGAAACAGTGCCCTCATAAGCGTGAACGGGATCGAGCAACGCCACCAATCTGCCCTGATCGAGCTTCAGGCGAACCTTGCTTTGGCCAAGGTGCAACGGCCCCAGCACGGCCGAGGACGCCTCAAAGGCGATATCCGCATCGACCGCGCGCAGGAATGCCAGATCAATCGGTGCCGTCGACCAGCCGACCTGACCGGTTTGCGAAGGCGCATCGGCACTGTTCGCGCCCCCGTCTCCGCCCCTGAAATCAAGGTCGCGCGCCGATATTTTCGCCATGACCTTCATGCGGTCGCCAAAGGTCAGGTCAACCGCCCCGCTCAGGCGGTTTTCGTCCAGTCCAAGTGCCGCGTTTCGAAGAAAAACACCCTTGGGCGTGAGGGTCATTCTTCCGCTGATGCTGGCTGTCCCGAAGGGCAACCCAACCGCGCCAGGATCAAACCCCGCCAGGGCCGCCGCCGCAGCCGCGTCGCGCGCATCAACGCTGAGCTCAAGCTCCGCCACGGATTGCGCAACGCCCGCGCGTCCATCGGCCGAGGCGGACCCGAAATCACCGGAAGCCTTCAACGAAACACCCGAAATGCCGCCGTCCAGAAAGGTGTTGAAACGGGCGATGTCACCCTTGAGCGAAAGGTCCGTTCCATTGAGGCGGCCCGAGGCCGAAAACACCGCTTTTCCGCCAAGGTCCGGCACCGAAAGGTCGACATTCACATTATCAACGAAACTGCGTGCCCCGCTGCCGTGATCGGCAAAGCTGACGCTGGCGTTCCGGATCGCACCGCGGATCAGGCTGACGGCTTGCGGCAGACCCGCGTCGCCGGTCGTCGCGCTCTCGCCTGCCCCCAGACCGCCAAACCGCCAATTGGCGCGCCCGTCGCTGGCACGCTCCAGAAACAGTTCAACCCCGTCAAGGCGCAATTCCCTGATTCGCAGTTCCCCACCCAGCAGGGGACCGGGCTCAACGCCGATGTAAAGCCGGTCAGCGTTGAGCATTGTCGCATGCGCGCTCCAACTGGCGTTGCCAACACGCAGGCCATCTGCACGGATCCCCAGAACGGGATAGAAAACAGGGCGGATCTTGCCGGACAACAACACTTCGCGCCCGGTGCGCAGCGACATTTCACGTGCGGCAAACGCGGCAATGCGCTCCGCCGGGACCAGCGCGATCAGTGAAACCGCGACAATCGCCAACAGAACGAAAATGCTCGCCAGTCTGAAAATCCAGCGCATGTTCCCTGATTTCCACCCGATCTGACTTTTGGTCACCCTATCGCGATGCGGGGCCTGGAACAAGTTCGCCCCGACGTCAGGGTTGCACCGCGACCACGAAACCGACACGTTGAAGGAAAACGAGGAGAGCCGCGATGTCCGAGCGCGTCAAAATCACGATCAACGACCACATTGCCGAAGTGTTCATGACCCGGCCTGAAAAGATGAACGCGCTTGATATGGCAATGTTTGAAGCATTGGCCGAAGCGGGTGAAAGTCTGAAAGAGAACGGCAACGTCCGGGCTGTCATTCTGGCCGGTCAGGGTGAAAATTTCTGTGCGGGTATCGATACCGGCATTTTTGGCGACCTGATCGCCGGGATCAAGGACATTCGCGCGCAGATGCTGGCCCCTCCCGAAGGCGAGGTTGCCAATCTCTTTCAGAAACCGGCTCATGTGTGGCAGGAGCTCACCGCGCCGGTCATTGCGGTTTTGCAAGGTGCGGTCTTTGGCGGTGGCGCGCAAATCGCTCTTGGCGCCGATTTTCGGTTTGCGTCGCCTGATACGCGCATGTCGATCATGGAAAGCAAATGGGGCCTGATCCCGGACATGGGCATCACCCAGAGCCTGCCCAAACTCATGCGCGCGGATCAGGCCAAGGATCTGATGATGACGGCGCGTGTGCTGGACAGCCAGGAGGCGCGCGCTCTGGGGCTGATCACGCGCCTGTGTGACGATCCCCTGAGCGAAGCGCGGGCGTATGCACGGGAAATCGCCGGTCGCTCTCCGGATGCGATCCAGGGGGCAAAAGCGCTGGTGGACCAGACGTGGAGCGCAAATCCGGGTGACGGGCTGAAGATCGAGGCGCGGATTCAGGCCCCCATCATCGGCAGCCCCAACCAGATCGAAGCGGTGATGGCGAACGTTCAGAAACGCAAACCGGACTTTCGGTGAGTATGCGCGCGATTCGGCTGTGCGTGCTGCCGATGATGTCGCGCTGAAGGAACGGCCTTGATTCCTGCCCGGATTAGGCCAAACAAATGAAACAATGCCGATTATCAGGGAACATTGATGCAATCTGGAGTAGTAAAACGACAAGTTTGTGTCAAACTTTCGTCGGAAACACCCCGTACAAAGACCCTGTAATGTAGCGTAGGCAGCCAGTACCGATCCTTTCAGATCGATCAACAGGAACGTCCCGGACCGGTTGGGTTTCAAACCACCGTTTCGGGACGTTTTCGTTCGTTTGTAGCCGGGGAAATCAGCCGAATCGCCGCCTCAGTGCACGCTCACCGGTGCAAGATCGTTTTGCCGGGCCAGTGCAAAGGCATGGTTGCGGTCGCGCACCAGCGCCAATCGATGGCCCTCGGCGTCGCAAACGGCGAACAGGTGCTTCAGATCGCCTGCCTGGGCGCGAATCTGGTCCGGCAACTCGGACGTCTTCACCGACCGCACATAGGCAATCGCCGAACGACCTGTTTTCTCAAAATCATAGGGATAATCCATCTCGCCCTCCTCTCAAGACCCGATCTTGATGGTCTGAACCACGCTTTCGGGCGTCGACTGTTTCAGATCCAGCAACAAGAGTCCGTTTTCAAGCGCGGCTGCGGCCACCTCAACCCCGTCAGCCAGCACAAAAGTGCGCTGAAACTGGCGCGCCGCAATTCCACGATGCAGGAACACGTGGCCAGACGTATCGTCTGTTTGTTTTCCGCGGATGCTGAGCTGTTTGTTTTCCAGCGTGATTTCAAGGTCGGACTCAGCGAAACCCGCGACGGCCAGCGTGATCCTGAAAGTGTTTTCCGAGGATTGTTCGATATTGTAAGGCGGATATCCGTCATTGCCGGTCTTGGCGGTACGTTCCACCAGACGGTCGAGCTGTTCGAACCCTAACAGGAACGGATGGGACGCGAATGTCATTTTACTCATCATTTCAAGCCCTTATTGTCAAGCGACTTCCTTGTTCGGGCCCTGGTTTCAGCGACCCATGCCTTGAATATGGGGGCTGGGGGAACCGATCTCAACCCATGAAATCCACAACCCCTGTTCTGTGTGAAACGCCGGGTGTAGTATCGGTGTGAAACCTATTATGTGAAAAAGACCGTCAACCATGACCCAACCACCCCAGATGAACCGAAACGAGGTTTTGAAGGTCGAACTGGAAACACTCCGGTGCGAGCATCGCGATCTGGATGACGCCATCGCGGCCCTTGACGGTTCGGGGCGGGCGGAATCCCTGACCGCGCGACGTCTCAAGAAGCAGAAACTTGCGCTCAAGGATCAGATCGCCCGGATCGAAGACGAACTTACACCGGATATCATTGCATAGGCATCGCGGATCGGTATAGTTCGCGCTTCTTTTCGGCCTTACAGAGGTGCCAAAATGTCGGAAATCATGGTCGGGATCATCATGGGAAGCCAGTCCGACTGGCCAACGATGAAGCGCGCGGCGGACATTCTGGATGAACTGGGCATCGTTTTCGAAACCCGGATCGTTTCGGCCCACCGCACGCCCGACCGGTTGTTCGAATACGGCAAGACCGCCGTTTCGCGTGGTTTGCAGGTGATCATCGCAGGGGCTGGTGGTGCTGCACATCTACCGGGCATGATGGCCTCCAAAACGCGGGTGCCGGTTTTGGGCGTGCCCATTGAAACCAGTGCCTTGGGGGGGCTGGACAGCCTTTATTCGATCGTGCAGATGCCACGGGGGTTTCCCGTGGGCACCATGGCAATCGGGGCCGCGGGGGCTGTTAATGCCGGTTTGATGGCGGCGGCGATCCTGGCCAACAACGACCCCGGGCTGGCCAAGCGGCTTGACGACTGGCGCGCGGCGATGTCCGCGGATGTCGCGGAAACGCCGCATGATGGCTGACCGATTACCGGCAGGCGCGACGATCGGCATTCTGGGCGGCGGGCAACTGGGGCGCATGTTGTCGATGGCGGCTGCGCGCCTTGGATACCGGACCCATATTTTCGAGCCGCAGGAGCACCCTCCCGCGTCGGACGTGGCGTTTGGGCATACCTGCGCTGAATACGCGGATCTGGAGAGCCTGCGGGCCTTTGCCGGCAGCGTGGACGTGGTCACGCTTGAGTTTGAGAACATTCCCCTGACCGCCCTGAATGAAATCGCTGGCATTGCCCCGGTTTTTCCGCCGGTCAGGGCGCTGGAAGTTTCGCAGGATCGCTTGACGGAAAAGGAATTCCTGACCACGCTCGGCCTGAGAACCGCCCCTTTTGCCAATGTCCAAACGCCCGAGGATCTGGAGAGAGCCCTTGCGACCATCGACACCCCTGCCATCCTGAAAACCCGCCGTTTCGGCTATGACGGCAAGGGGCAGGTCAGGATCAAAGGGGCGGGCGCATGGCAAGGTGCCTTTGACGCGCTGAACGGCGCCCCTGCCATCGTCGAGGGGTTCGTGCCGTTTCAGGCGGAAATCTCGGTCATCGCCGCGCGGTCTGCGGACGGTCGTGTCGCCTGCTTTGATCCCGGCGAAAACGTGCATCGCGACGGCATCCTCTACACAACCCGCGTTCCGGCGCGGATTTCAGGTGCACGCAAGACGGATGCGGTCATTCTGGCCGGGCGCATCCTCAACGCGCTAGATTACGTCGGCGTGATGGGGGTTGAACTGTTCGTGGTCCCGGACGGTCTGGTCGTGAACGAGATCGCCCCACGTGTTCACAATTCGGGCCACTGGACGCAAAACGGATGTGTCGTCGACCAGTTCGAGCAGCACATTCGCGCGATTGCCGGACTTGACCTTGGCGACGGGCAGCGATGTGCCGATGTCACCATGACCAACCTCGTCGGCGACGATGTTCTGGATCGGCAACGGCTTTTCAATGTCGCTTCGCGCGCCGTTCATCTCTACGGGAAAGGGGAAATCCGCGCCGGGCGGAAAATGGGGCATGTCAACGATGTCACGCCCTTGTCGGGGTCATGAAATCGGCGCGCGTGAAATGCGCGCATGGGTCCCCCCCCGGTCGGGGACTGACAGTCCTGCAATATCCCTGCCGGTTCAGCGGTTCCCTGCGCTTTGTGGGCAGGGCCACTTCCGGCCTGAAGGGGACGGTGACGATTGCCCCGGGCCGGTTAACAGGTGCCAAAAAGCGCCCCGGCCCTGCGCCTGCCCGTCCCGGCGGGCTGGCACAGGACCGTGCGGGGATGGATTGAACCGGGGCAAATTCCGGTCTTGCTCACCCACAGAAATGGGTCCTAAGCTAGCGCCACACCTGCGCGAAACCTGAAAAGAGGCCCTGCAACTTGGCCAGCATGCGCGTGGCGGGCGTTCCCGTGAAGGACTTGCCCGCAGCCAGCCGTTCGACAACCACTTCGGGTGGGCATGCAACGCCGGTTTGCGGATCAAGATAGCGCGGATAATCAATCAATGCCGCGTGGGCCAGCGCCGGCAGGGTGAGTTTCACTCCACGGCGCTTCGGGACCGGCCCCAGATCACGCGTCAGGCCCCATCCCGCGTAAAAAGGCGTGCCAAGACACACCACGCCCTTGCCGCGCAACAACGCCTCGAACCCGAGGAGCGAGGTTATTGTCCACACCTCGTCACATTCATCGATCGCGGCAATCGCGTCGACATTCAAAAGAACCTCGTCCGCATGTTTGAGCGCCTCGGCCGTTGCAACCGCGCCCTTGCGCAATCCCGCCTCCACGTCCGGGTGGGGTTTATAGACAATAAAGGCGTCGGGGTTTTCCTGCCGCGTCAATTGCAAAAGGTCCGGATTGGTGCGAACGTCCCCCCCGCCAAGAAGGATCGAGGCATCGTCCTGGACCTGACCGGGCACCAGTATGCGTTTTCGCCCCGGCGGGTGATCGTGTTTTTCCGTGGTGCGCCCGGAATTGTACTTGCTGACGCGGGTTTT
Source organism: uncultured Rhodobacter sp. (assembly GCA_964466385.1). GTDB lineage: Bacteria > Pseudomonadota > Alphaproteobacteria > Rhodobacterales > Rhodobacteraceae > UBA5972. The sequence goes on from CAYXNM010000028.1 coordinate 14,168, forward strand.
GATCAAAAGGGCGACAAGATCGCGCGCACGGGCAAGCTCGGCAGGGCCAAGGTCGGACGCGGCATTCAACAGGGTTTCCAGCCGGCTCGGGCGCGACGGGTCATAATAAATGCCAAGATCATCCACCACCAGCGACATCGGCGGCACCAGTTCCGCGCCAAGTCCGCGCGACCGTAAGAAGCCGTCCTCCAGCCGCGACAGGGGCCGGCCCGCTTTGGCGAATTCCTCTTTCAGGCGCGACGTCTCCTTGCCGGCCCAGACCAACCCGGTCTTGCCGCTGCCCACTGCGCGCGCAACGTCATCTTCAAACGTCAAACGCACCCCCGCGCCCGAGAAAAACCGCCGCAAAGGGTGCCTTTTCCATAACCGCATCCCGATCGCGGCATAGCCCTTGCAATCTTCGCGCCACGCCCGCGCTTGCGCATGAAGGTTGTCAACGGCCGTTTCAAAGTCGCAAAGCCGGTCGCGAAACGGATCGTACCAGGTGGGGTAAAGCAACATGGCCCCGGCAAATAGCGACGTCACCGTCAGCGTACGTTCCCGTCGTTCAAAGACCTGTTCATCGTCGCTCAACCCCCAGCCACCATAAAAGGGTCGCCCGAAAACGCGCGGGCGGTGGCCCGCCAGAATGGCCTCGAACCCCATGAGCGAGGTGACGCAATAAACCTTGTGCGCGTTTCTGAGCAAACGCCAGGGCGACAGGGGTTCGGTCAAGAAGCGCATATCTGCGTCAAGATCGCGGTTGGAAAAATGGCCCTTGCGGTGGCGGGCCGTCACCTCGGGGTGGGTTTTGACAAGGATCAGACGACCGGGGTTTTCCGCACGCGCAGCCATCAGCATTGCGGTGAAACTTGCAGTCTCCGCCCCCCCGAAACGGATCGATGCGTCCCCTCTTGTCTGGTCGATCACCAGCACATAGCCTGTTTCGTCAAGCGTGGTTTCCGGATTGAAGAGGTTGTATTTTGACAGTTCCGCGCGGTGCAGACGACCCAGCGCCAGAGCGGCGCGTTTCGTCAGAGCAGGATCATCAAGGCGCGCGTAATTCAGGATGTTTTCAAGGTCACTCGGCGCGTTTGCGTCAAAATATATGCCGGTCTTGTCGATCACCAACCCGGAAGGAGGCTCTCCCGAGCGGCCCGTCTTGACGGACCTCAGGAACGCATCCTCAAACGTAACCAGGCCGGCCCCACGCCGTTTTGCCACGAATTGCCCACGCCACGCGCGGGGCGTGCGCCCCCATACGGCGACAAGCCCGCCTGCCCCCTTGGGCAATCCAAACGATATCCTGTAGCCCGAAAGGGCGGCCATGCGACGGACCCTGCGATTGAAGAAAAAGCCGCCGGCATAGGCGTAAACCCGCGTGCCGGATCGCGGTTTATCCTTTGCCGATTGTCGCGCGACCAAGGGTTAGTTCCCGGAGAGCGTCGTAAGATTCCCGCTGGTCGCGATGCTGGAGTTGAGAACGCCAAGTGTCTTGTTCCACTGAACGAACGGCGCTTCGGTGACGTAAACCGTGTCCCCATCCCGGATCAAAAAATCGCGCCCCACGAACATGCCATTGGGTTCGGTCAGGTCCAGCACATAGGCGAATCGCTGGTTTCCGACCAGATCGCTGCGCCCCAGGAGGGAATTTGCGATTTCAGCCGGTTCGTCGCGAAAGATGAAAACTCCGGTCGGGTCGGCAAGATTGCTGCTCAGCCCCCCCACCTGCGCCAGCGCCTCGATCGCGTTCAGTTTCTGGCTGGCAAACGCAATGCGTGTCTGCGCTCCGGTCGCGCCCAGTGCCGTGAACGCCCGGCGGTCCTGTTGAACGAATATTCTGTCCCCCGGCCTGAGGGCGATGTCGGACCGCGGATTGGCGTAAAGATCGGCCAGCCACGCCGTTCCCGTCTTTTTGCCGCGCGTCAGTTTGATCTGTGCCACTTCAGGTTCAATGGTGATCCCCCCGGCCCGCGCCAGCATCGCCGTCAGGTTCCGCGTGGCGCCTTCGATCGGATAAACCCCCTGCGCGCCAACACCCCCCAATACGCTGACGGATGCGCCGTCTCCGGCCACCCGCTGCACCATGACCTGGGGATCGGGCGTCTGGGCATCAAGCTTTTTGGTGATAATCTCGCGCAGCTGATCAGGTGTGTTGCCCGCAGCCTTGATCCGCCCGGCATAAGGCACGAAAATGCTGCCGGTTGCATCAACCTGAATTTCCCGCAGGGGCGTTGCATTCTGTCCCAGATTGGACAACAGGCCTTCGGCAACGTTTTCCCAGATTGTCAGCCCCAGAATATCGCCCGGCCGGATGATGTCCGACCCGATCTTGCCGGCCCGCTTGAACTTGTCGTCAAAATCAATGAGCGGTGCGACGCTTGTGTACTGGATCACCCGATCGTTGACCGTCACGATGAACGCGTCTCCGTCGCGCTGAACCGAGCTTGAAAAAATCTCTCGTTTGTTTGGTCCCGAACGCGGAAGCCCGCAGGACGCGACAAACGCGACCAGCAGGAAAAGGGCCAAAAGTCGGACCCTTCCGGAAGTCTCAAATGACACGGGTATTGCCCCTTGTTGTCAGCTCTGCCTCTGTTGGGCCTAACTGTACACAAGAAAAGACAAATAAGCCAAGAAAAGCTTTTTTGTTTCTCACCTTACGATGCGCAACTGTTGCCGCGGCGTCGCGTTTTCGGTTTTGAGCGAATCGTAAGGGTCCTGTTCGGCCAGAACGCGGTCGACGACATTGCGGATCAGACGCCGTCGGCTTTTTGCGGAATAAAACCCACCCATGACCTGCGAGGTTTCCAGCAAGTAGTGGCGATAATCGCGGTACGCCAGCGGATCGGGTTTCCACGGGTTCGCAAAAAACTCTTCCAGAGGTTGCTCCGAAACGAATTCCGGCTTGCGGTAGACCGAATTGCCGAAAACCTTGACCGGCAACCCCCGCCACAACGCCTGTTGGGCCGCGGTCGAGTTCACCGTGACCACGGATCGCGCGAAATTCAAAAGCCCGGCCAGCTTGCCGCCGCGAACAAAATGCACCCGGTCCCCAACCCCGAATTCACGCGCTATGTCCGTTGCGATGCGCCGCAGCGGGTGGCGGCCATCCTCCAGCGGGTGGGTCTTGATGATCAGGTGGTGATGATTAGGCGCGCCTTTCGCAAACCCCGCGATCGACAGGCGGATAAACTCCGGCATGGAGCGCAACGGCGAATGGAACTGGATCGAGGCATCATGACTGAGCTGAAGCAGCACGAGATGATAGACATATCCGTCGCGCCGAATCCTGACCGAGGCCGCCCGTCGCTGCGCGGCGTGCAGCGGAATAGACATCAACCTTTTGAAATGTAACGTAAATTCGCGAAAGACCGAGATGTCACGATGCGTCTTGTAATGCTTGTATGCGCGATTTCGGAAAAGGATATGCCCGTGATACAGCGCGCCGTAAAGCGCGTGGTGACGCATGTCGCCCCATTTGGCGGGCGCATCCGGCAGTTCCGCGTTGCGGTCATAAAGCTCGGCACGCATGTCCTGAACCGACATGTCGACAAGGCGCGAAAACCCGTTGACCCCGCCGCGTTCATACGTCACCCAGTAAGGGCGCAGATAACCTTCCTCAAAACAATGCACGCGGATATCAAATTCCCGCGCCGCACGCACGGCTTCGGCGTTAACGTGCCGGGTGTCGCCATAAAGGACGATGTCTGTCACGCCCATATCGCAATAGATTTCCCGGATTTCGCGGGCCCAGTCTTCCTGTTTCCCGTAAAACGGCAGGTAGGTTTCTTCGTCCCGCCAAAAGGCTTTGTCGCCCTGATTGAATCCGATCTTGAAAACTTCCGCGCCCGCTGCGTGCAGAATTCTTGCCAGTTTATGGAAAAACGGTCCGTGTGGGCCTTGCAGGAAAACGAACACCTTGCCCTGACCTGGCGCTTTACCCATGGACGGCCTGCCTCTGGTTGAACGCCCCCACGCGAACGCAGGCTACAATACCCCGATACACTGTCACGAAAAAATTCCGCTGCTCATGGTTCTTTGCTTTGGATGTTGCCTGTTTGACGCCGTCAAAAATGTATATGCCCTAATATTCCCCGGTTTCCCAGCAATTAATGCGCTTTGGAATGTCCGCCGCGGCCCTTGCCCCAGAACGTGTCACGGGTTAGGAAACGGACCTGTTCGCAAACGGGGCACGGCAATGTTTACAGGTATCATCACGGATGTCGGTCTGATCCTTGCAACCGAGCAGCGCGGCGACCTGCGCGCGCGCATCGCGACGCGCTATGATATTGACGGGATCGACCTTGGGGCATCCGTTTGTTGCGACGGCGTTTGCCTGACGGTCATTGCGACCGGAACGTCGCCAAAGGGCTGGTTTGACGTGGAAATCTCTGCGGAAACCCTTGGCAAGACCAATCTCGGGAACTGGACCGACGGACAGCGCGTCAACCTTGAACGCGCCCTTCGCGTCGGGGATGAACTGGGGGGCCACATCGTTTCGGGCCATGTGGACGGCAAAGCCCAAATCATCGCGATGGAGGACGAGGGCGACAGCACGCGGGTGACCTTGCGCGCGCCCTACGCACTTGCCCGTTACATCGCACCCAAGGGGTCGGTCGCGCTCAACGGGACATCGCTGACCGTCAATGACGTGGACAACGCCGATTTCGGCATCAATTTCATCCCGCACACGAAATCCGCCACGACCTGGGGCACGGCAAAGGTGGGGGACCTGGTCAATCTGGAAATCGACACACTCGCACGCTATATCGCGCGCCTCGGGGAATGGGACTGAACACCCGGACAACTGCCCGTGAAACGATGCCTATGGGTTGCAGCGGTGGCGAATGGTGGATACATCGCCAGCAAAGGCTGCAACAGTGCAAAAGGCGGACCCCCTCATGAGCGCAAAAACTGACAACGGCTACGCGGGCGCGATGTCATCGATCGAAGACATCATCGAAGACGCGCGCAACGGGCGCATGTTCATTCTGGTCGACCACGAGGATCGCGAAAACGAAGGTGATCTGGTCATCCCCGCGCAATTGGCGACGCCCGAGGCCATCAACTTCATGGCCACCCACGGACGCGGATTAATTTGCCTGCCACTGACGGGCGAGCAGACTGATCGTCTGGGCGTTCCCATGATGACAAGCACCAATTCGTCGCGTCACGAAACACCGTTTACCATTTCCATCGAAGCGCGCGAGGGCGTGACAACCGGCATTTCGGCCCATGACCGCGCCCACACGGTGACGGTCGCGATCAATCCGCAGGTCCGCACGCAGGAAATCGCGACGCCGGGCCATGTCTTTCCTTTGCGCGCACGGGACGGGGGCGTTCTGGTCCGCGCCGGTCACACCGAGGCGGCGGTTGATATTTCGCGTCTGGCCGGGCTTAATCCCGCCGGTGTCATTTGCGAGATCATGAACGACGACGGCACCATGGCGCGGTTGCCGGATCTGGTGAAGTTTTCCAGGAAACACGGGCTGAAAATCGGCACCATTTCCGATTTGATCGCCTACCGTTTGCGCTACGACAATCTGGTGCGGGAAACGGATGACCGCATGGTCACCTCGTCCTTTGGCGGCGACTGGCGGTTGCGCGTGTTCACCGATCAGACCGAGGGCACGGAACATGTCGTCCTGTCCAAAGGCGACATCACGACGCCCGAGCCTGTTTTGGTGCGCACCCACGCGCTGAGCACAATGGAAGACATCCTGGGCCTTGGCACCACCACCGACAAACTGCCCCAGGCGATGATGCGGGTGGCCGAGGCAAAGCGTGGCGCGGTCATCTTGTTTCGCGATCTTTCCGCCAAGCTCGACTTCAGCGGCGATGACCACCCCCAAACGTTGCGCTATACCGGGCTGGGCGCGCAGATCATGTCAACGCTTGGCCTGCACAAGATCAACCTTTTGACGGACGGCCCCTTGCCCAAGGTCATCGGGCTGGAGGCTTACGGCCTCAAGATCGTCGCCACTTCGCCGATCTCAAAGGAGTGACCTGATGGCCGCCAACCAATCCCATTATACACTGCCGCCGGTTCGGTTCGAAGCGCCCAAACCCCGTTTGCTGATCGTGATCGCCCCTTACTACAGGGATATCGCCGATGGGTTGCTGACCGGTGCCAAAAACGCGATCACGGACGCCGGCGCAGAATTTGACGTGGTCGAAGTTCCCGGAGCGCTGGAAGTGCCGACCGCGATCAGGCTTGCGTCCACCAGCGAAAAATATGACGGTTTCGTTGCGCTTGGTTGCGTCATCCGCGGCGAAACGACCCATTACGAAACCGTTTGCAACGACAGTTCGCGGGCACTTCAGATGATGGGGCTTCAGGGATTTTGCATCGGCAACGGCATTCTGACGGTGGAAAACCCGACGCAGGCCGAAGCGCGCGCAGACCCCAAAGGACAGAACAAGGGGGGCGGTGCGGCCGATGCCGCCATGCACCTGATCGCGCTTTCGCGAAAATTCAAGTCGTTTTCGCGCGGGATCGGTTTCAAATCGGCCGCAGAAAACGCCGGTTCGGATACGAAGGACTGACGGACATGCCCCCGCACCCCAAACACCACAAACGCCAGATGAACTCCGCCGCGCGTCTGTTCACCGTTCAGGCGCTCTTTCAGATGGAGGCCTCGGGTGCCGCGCTCAACGACGTTCGCGATCAGTTCGAAACCCACAGGTTCGGCGCCACGATTGACGGTGATGAATACGCCCAAGGCAATGTCGATCTTTTCCGCACCCTTTTGCAAACCGCACTGGAACATCAGGCGGCGATTGACCAGATGACCGACCGCGCGCTGGTCGCCAAATGGCCGATCGGGCGCATCGACCCGACACTGCGTGCGCTCTTCAGGGCCGCAGGGGCGGAACTCAGCGGTAACGAGACACCTGTCAAGGTCGTGATCAACGAATTCGTGGATGTGGCCAAAGCTTTTTTCCCCGAAGGCCGCGAACCGAATTTCGTCAATGCGGTCCTTGACCACATGGCGCACGAGGCCCGGCCCGACTCTTTCTGACGCTGGCCCGTCGATTGACGAACACCCCGCGATTTCCGTGCCGCAAGGCCGCTCTTTTTGGCGTCTGTTGCCCCGCCTGACGGACGATTGCTCCAAAAACGGCAAGTTTGGTCGGAAAACTGGTTGGGTCGCGCCCGGCATTCGCGCAGGTTCGAAAGGAAACAACGGGCTTGCGCGAATGCGTCTGATCATCTCTTTTGCCGCGCTTTTCCTGTCAGCCGTTCTGCTGCAGCTGAGTTCGGGCGGGGTGGCCCCGCTGGACGCGCTTTCGGGGTTTCAGGAAGGGTTCAGCACCACCGAGATCGGCCTGCTCGGCTCCTCGCACTTTATGGGTTTCTTTATCGGATGCTGGCTGGCGCCGCGGTTGATGGGGTCTGTCGGCCATTCGCGGGCTTTCGCCATTCTGGCGGCATTGGGCGCCATTGGCATTCTCTCGCACATGATGCTTGTCAACGCGACCGCCTGGGCGATCATGCGCGTCATGACAGGTTTATGCGTCGCGGGATGCTACACCGTCATCGAAAGCTGGATGCAGGCCAAGCTGACCAATGCCAACCGGGGCAAGGCCATGGGGGCGTACCGGGTTTTCGACATGGGGGGATCGCTGGCGGCGCAGATGATGATCTCGGTCCTGCCACCGGCGGCTTATGTCTCTTACAACATGCTGGCGATCCTGTGTTGCGCGTCACTGCTGCCGCTGGCGCTGACCAAGGCCAGCCCGCCGAAAACGGCCAAAGCGCCAAAGTTGCGGCCGATTGCGGCGATGCGGCTGTCACCCCTGGCCGCAGCGGGTGTTGTCGTGGCGGGCGTATCCTCGTCCTCGTTCAGGATGGTCGGTCCGATATACGGGCTGAATGTCGGTCTCAACCCTCAGCAAATCGCCTTTTTCCTTGTCAGCGTCGTGCTGGGGGGCGTGCTGGCGCAGGTTCCCGTCGGCTGGCTGGCCGACAAGTTCGACCGCAGGTGGGTCATGATCTGGTTGTCGATTGCCGCCATCGCGGTGAGCCTGACCACGGTCTTTTCGGGAACCGCGGATTTCCGAACGGTCTATGGGCTGGCCTTTCTGTTCGGGTTTACGACATTTCCGATTTTCTCGGTGGCGACTTCGCACGGCAATGACTTCGCATCCCCCGAACAGGTGGTCGAACTGAACGCGTCCTATATTTTCATTTACGCCCTCGGAGCCATCGCAAGCCCCCTCGTCGCCTCCAGCCTGATGCAGAGTTACGATCCGTCAGCGATGTTCGTGCTGATCGCGGCGGCGCATGTCGTTCTGGTATTCTTCAGTCTGTTGCGCACGCTTTCGCGCCCGACGGTTGGCATCCGCACGGGCTATGCCTACACCCCGCGCACGTCGTTCCTGATCGGCAGGATCTTGCGCAGGCACTCGATCGGGCAGGAAACAGTCGCCCAAACCCCTGATCGACCATGAGCGTCGTCTGACCTGTTTTGCGGATTTTGGCGAATCTCTATGGAAAAGCCGCGCGGCGTCGACTAGTTGGTTCACGTCAGCGAAAGGGCCGCACTTCATGTCACGTATCCTCATCACTTCGGCACTGCCTTACATCAATGGCATCAAGCACTTGGGCAATCTCGTGGGCAGCCAGCTTCCGGCGGATGCCTATGCGAGATACTGCCGCGCGCAAGGGGACGAGGTCATGTTCATCTGCGCAACCGACGAGCACGGAACGCCCGCCGAACTGGCCGCCGCCAAAACGGGCGAAGATGTCGCCGCTTATTGCGCCCGGATGCACGATGTGCAGGCGGACCTTTCGCGGGGTTTCCGGCTGTCATTCGACCATTACGGGCGATCCTCCTCCAAGCGCAACCATGCGCTGACCCAACATTTTGCCGGGCGGCTGGCGGACAAGGGTCTGATCCGGGAAGTCTCTGAGAAACAAGTCTATTCCCATGCCGATGGCCGTTTCCTGCCGGATCGATATATCGAGGGCACCTGCCCGAATTGCGGTTATGACGCAGCGCGGGGCGATCAGTGTGAGAACTGCACAAAACAACTCGACCCGACCGACCTTGTGAACCCGCACAGCACCGTTTCCGGCTCGACCGATCTTGAGGTGCGCGAAACCCGGCACCTTTACCTGCAACAATCAAGAATGCGCGCGCGGCTCAACGCCTGGATCGACGAGAAGAGCGACTGGCCGGTGCTGACGACCTCAATTGCGCGCAAATGGCTGAACGACGGCGACGGCTTGCAGGATCGCGGCATCACGCGCGACCTTGACTGGGGCGTTCCCGTCAAACGCGGCGACCGGGACTGGCCCGGAATGGAGGGAAAAGTCTTTTACGTCTGGTTCGACGCCCCGATCGAATACATCGCGGCAACGGCCGAATGGGCGGATGCCAACGGTCTGGACGACGCCGCATGGCAGCGCTGGTGGCGCACCGACAAGGGGGCCGACGATGTTCGTTATGTCCAGTTCATGGGCAAGGACAACGTGCCTTTTCACACGCTCAGCTTTCCGGCAACGCTGATGGGGTCGGAAGAGCCGTGGAAAGTCGTAGATTACATCAAATCGTTCAACTATCTCAACTATGACGGCGGGCAGTTCTCGACCTCCAAGGGGCGCGGCGTGTTCATGGATCAGGCGC
>CAYXNM010000029.1:0-23371 GCA_964466385.1 uncultured Rhodobacter sp.
GGGCACTTTATCCCAGCAAAGCCCGAACGAACTCAATCGGATGCGCGGCATCAGCGATTGCGCCAGCCCGACGGGACGGGCAGACGCAGGGCCGGGGCGCTTTCAGCGCCTGTTAACCGGCCCCGGGGTAAACCTTAACCAACTCCCCTCCTTCTCACCCACGCACAAGGGTCAACGAAAACGGCCGTTGGTATTACACGGCGCGCCGCTCGTGCTTCAGGCGGTCAGGCCCTGAGGTTCCTCCAGACCGTTGGCGCGGCAACACGCGGTCACGGTATTGGCCAGCAGACAGGCGATCGTCATGGGGCCCACACCGCCGGGAACCGGCGTGATCGCACCTGCCCTCGCGGCGGCACTTTCAAAATGAACGTCCCCGACAAGACGCGTCTTGCCTTCGCCCTTTTCCGGCGCGGGAATGCGGTTGATGCCCACGTCGATGACGGTTGCGCCGTCGGCAATCCAGTCGCCCGTGATCATTTCGGGCCGACCGACGGCAGCCACCACGATATCGGCACCTCGACATAAGGCTTCGATGTTTTTCGTACGCGAATGCGCAATCGTGACGGTGCAGCTGTCTTTCAAGAGCAGGTTCGCCATCGGTTTGCCAACAATGTTGGACCGACCCACAACCACCGCGTTCAATCCGGAAAGCGAACCGTGATGATCCCGCAGCATCATCAGGCATCCCAGAGGCGTGCAAGGCACCATGGATTTCTGACCAGTCCCCAGCAACCCGACATTGGAGATATGAAACCCGTCCACGTCCTTTTCCGGAGCGATCGAATTGATCACCAGATCTTCGTTCAAATGATCCGGAACCGGCAACTGACAAAGGATTCCGTGGACATTTGGGTCATTGTTAAGCTGGTCGATCAGCGCCAGAAGATCGGCTTCTGAGGTGTTGGCGTCAAGCTTGTGCTCGTAGGAATTCATCCCGACCTCGACAGTCGATTTTCCTTTGGAGCGCACGTATACTTCGGACGCGGGGTCCTCGCCCACCAAAATGACGGCAAGGCCCGGTGTGATCCCGTGATCTGCCTTGAGACGGGCAACATGGTCCGCAACCTTTTCGCGCACCGTTGCAGCGAAAGCTTTCCCATCGATAATCCTGGCGGTCATTTCAATCTCCCTGAAACGTGGTGATTATTTGGTCGCGATAAACGCGACGATTGTTCTCGTGTGAATGATCGTCGCCCCGCGCAAAAAACCGTCGGGGCGACAAGGATCATCGGTTCAGAACAGGCCTTCGATTTCGCCCGCATCGTTGAGCATGATCGATTCTGCTGCCGGTTTGCGCGGCAGGCCCGGCATTGTCATGATCTCTCCGCAAATCGCGACGACAAAACCGGCACCGGCGGACAGGCGCACTTCGCGAACCGGAACCGAGTGCCCGGTCGGAGCGCCACGCAAATTGGGGTCGGTGGTGAAGCTGTACTGGGTTTTTGCCATACAGACCGGCAGGTTGCCGTAACCGGCCTCCTCCCACTGGCGCAGCTGATCGCGGATCTTCTTGTCGGCCAGCACTTCGTCGGCGTGGTAAATCCGCTTGGCGATGGTCTCGATCTTCTCAAAGAGCGGCATTTCGTCGGGGTAGATGGGTGCAAAATTGGCCATGTCCGCGTCGGCGATTTGGGCGACACGCGTTGCAAGTTCAACGATCCCTTCGGACCCCTTTTCCCAGTGCCTGCACAGGATCGCTTCGGATCCCTGCCCTTGCACGAATTCCCCGATCGCCTGAACTTCGGCGTCCGTATCGGTCACGAAGTGGTTGATGGCAACGACAACCGGAACCCCGAATGACTTGAGGTTCGCAATGTGCCGACCGAGGTTGGAGCACCCATGGGTCACGGCCTCGACGTTTTCAGCGCCGAGATCAGCGCGCGCAACGCCGCCGTTCATTTTCATCGCGCGAACGGTTGCGACAAGAACGACCGCAGACGGGGCAAGGCCCGCTTTGCGGCATTTGATGTCCATGAATTTTTCGGCACCCAAATCAGCACCAAAGCCCGCTTCGGTCACGACATAATCGGCCAGTTTCAGGGCCGTCGTCGTCGCAACGACCGAGTTGCACCCATGGGCGATATTGGCAAACGGGCCGCCGTGAACGAATGCCGGGTTGTTTTCAAGCGTCTGAACCAGATTGGGCTGCATCGCCTGTTGCAGAAGAACCGTCATGGCCCCATCAGCCTTGATATCCCGGCAATAGATCGGCGTGCGGTCGCGGCGATAGGCCACGATGATGTCGCCCAAACGCTTTTCAAGGTCGGCCAGATCGTTGGACAGACAAAGGATCGCCATCACCTCGGAGGCGACGGTAATGTCAAATCCGGTCTGGCGCGGGAAGCCGTTGGACACACCGCCAAGCGATGTCACGATATCGCGCAGCGCGCGGTCGTTCATATCGAGGACACGACGCCATGTGACACGACGCTCGTCAATCTCCAGTTCGTTACCCCAGTAAATGTGGTTGTCGATCATGGCCGACAAGAGGTTATGGGCCGAGGTGATCGCGTGGAAATCGCCGGTGAAATGCAGGTTCATTTCTTCCATGGGAACGACCTGGGCGTATCCGCCGCCAGCGGCGCCGCCTTTCATGCCGAAACACGGGCCAAGCGACGCTTCGCGGATACAAATCGCCGTTTTTTTGCCGATCCGGTTCATGCCATCAGCCAGCCCAACGGTCGTGGTCGTCTTGCCCTCGCCAGCCGGGGTGGGGTTGATCGCGGTCACAAGGATCAGCTTGCCATCCTGGCGCGATTTGCATTCCTTGATGAACACGTCCGAAACCTTGGCCTTGTCATGGCCAAACGGCAACAAATGCTCGCTCGGGATGCCCAGCTTGGCACCGATTTCCTGAATCGGCAGTTTGTTGGCCTCGCGCGCGATCTCGATATCTGATTTATACGCCATCCGTGCTTCCTCTTTCATTTCTCAAGGGAGTTTTCTGTTGCGCCGTATATCCGCGATTCCGACGCCGCCGCAAACGCTTTCCGACCAATTCGGGTCGGGAATCGCCTTGCACCTCGGATTGGCCGGTCCGGCAGGGATTCAGTGGTCTTTTTGGTGTGGCCAGGCGGGTTGATCGGGTAAAAAGAGCGTGAGCGTGTCGCCAAGTTCGATCGCACCTTCGCATTCGACCCAGGCCGTGACACCCCGGCGACGGCGGGCAGCGGGGAGGAAGGCCTTGCCTTTGCCGGGGGCGGCTTTCTCAATTATTTTGGCAGGATAGACGCATGGCCTGTTTTCAACGTCCACGGTCAGCGTCGCCCCGCTTGCAAAACGCAGTCGCGACGAAGGCGGGATCAGGGTGAACTCCGGAATGCCTTTGATGACCATCGATGCCCCCAGCCAGCAGGGGTCGAGATGTTCCAGACCCATTTCGGACGCGATCCGGGTCAGATCTTCGTGTGACAGGATCGAAAACTGCCGGGTGTTGCGAATTTCCGTTCCCGGTGCGTAAAGCGCCCGAACGCGCGTGTCGGACTTTCGCGTCAGACCGGAATGCGCTTCCCCTGCGAACCCTTCGAACGTTGCGTCAAGACGTTTCACCGGGCTGGAGGTCAAATCCCGCGACGGGTTTTCAACCCGCCCCAGATAGACGACTTCGGCGCAATAATCGGTGGGAATGAGCGCTGGAATCGCGGGTCTCCTTTACCTCGCGAAAAAGGATGGCCTCAATCGCTCGGGAACGCAACGCCAAAGAAAACGCCCGGCCAATCAATGACCGGGCGCAATCACGAATAGGGTTCTGCCGTTAGGTTGTCGGTTTCGGCTCCAACCCCGTGTCCTTGGGTCGTTTCGTCTTTGGTATGGCCGTGACCGAGGCAACATCGCCACCCGCACTGTCATTGTCCTCGTCATCGCCGCGCTTCAAAGGTGTTCCTTCAATCACGGTCGTGATCTCGCGACCGGTCAGGGTTTCATATTCCAACAGGCCCTGTGCCAGACGTTCCAGATCGCCCGACTTTTCGGTCAGGATGCGTTTGGCGGTCTCGTAACCTGTGTCGACCAGTCGCCGGACCTCGGCATCGATCTGTTTGCGTGCTTCGGGGCCCGCGACGAACTGTGATCCCTGCCCGCCGATATATGTCTGCTGTTCGCTGACATATTCGATATTGCCCAGCTTTTCGGACATGCCGAATTGCGTGACCATCGCACGCGCAATTCGTGTCACCTGCTGGATGTCCGAGGACGCCCCGGACGTGACATTGTCTTCGCCGAAAATCAGTTCCTCGGCCACTTTGCCACCCATGGCCATGGCGATTTTGCTTTCGTATTTCGTTTTCGTGACCGACAACTGATCGCGTTCCGGAAGGCTTAGAACCAGGCCAAGGGCGCGACCCCGCGGAATGATCGTCGCCTTGTGGATCGGGTCATGCTGGGGCACGTTGAGACCGACAATCGCATGGCCGGCTTCGTGATAGGCCGTCAGCTTTTTCTCGTCCTCGGTCATGACCATCGAGCGGCGCTCGGCCCCCATCATGACCTTGTCCTTAGCGTTCTCAAAATCCTCCATCGTGACGAAACGCTTGCCGGTCCGCGCGGCCATCAGGGCCGCCTCGTTCACCAGATTCGCAAGATCGGCCCCTGAAAAGCCGGGCGTCCCGCGCGCGATGATTCTAAGGTCAACATCGGGTGCCAGCGGTGTTTTCCGGGCATGCACGCCCAGAATTTTCTCGCGGCCCTTGATATCGGGGTTGGGCACCTGAATCTGCCGGTCGAACCGACCGGGTCGCAGCAATGCCGGGTCCAGAACGTCGGGGCGGTTGGTGGCGGCGATCAGGATCACGCCTTCATTCGCTTCAAACCCGTCCATTTCGACCAAAAGCTGGTTCAGCGTCTGCTCGCGCTCATCGTTCCCACCGCCGTATCCGGCGCCACGATGGCGGCCGACGGCGTCAATCTCGTCGATGAAAACGATGCACGGCGCGTTTTTCTTGGCCTGCTCGAACATGTCCCGCACGCGGCTGGCGCCAACGCCGACGAACATTTCCACAAAGTCCGACCCTGATATGGTGAAGAACGGAACGCCCGCCTCGCCGGCAATGGCCCGCGCGAGCAGCGTTTTACCTGTCCCCGGAGGGCCAACCAGAAGCGCCCCTTTCGGGATCATCCCGCCCAGGCGGGTGAATTTCTGCGGATCGCGCAGGAATTCGACGATCTCTTCAAGCTCTTCCTTGGCTTCGTCGATCCCGGCAACATCGTTGAACGTCACGCGCGCCGATTTTTCCGTCAGAAGTTTTGCCTTTGACTTGCCAAACCCCATGGCCCCGCCGCGACCGCCGCCCTGCATGCGGTTCATGAAGAATATCCACACCCCGACCAGCAAAAGAATCGGCCCAAACAGCGTGATGAAACTGGCCAGCCCGGATTGTTCCTGCGGCTTGGCGCTGACCGCAACTTTCGCGGTCAGTAGTTTATCCGTGATCTGTGCGCCTTCGGGCTGCACGGTCGTATATTCGTCACCATTGGCACTTCGAACATAGATGTTTTCGCCATCAAGCGTGACGCTGCGCACCTCGCCCCGGTCGACATTTTCCATGAAGGTCGAGAAACTCTCGCTGCGGTTTCCCAGCGACGACGCGCCGGAGTTGAACATGTTGAACAAGGCAACGACCAACAGAAATAAAACGACCCAAAAGGCAATGTTGCGTGTGTTTCCCAAAACACCGGCTCCTCAAGAAAGGACTGGTTTGCTTATGCGTTCCAGAGTTGAGCATAACATAGGCATCCACGGAAAGGATTCAATGCGATAAAATCGAGGTAAAATAATGGTCATTTTCGCGGAGCGCGCGTTGCGTCCAGCCCTCGGGCCATCGGGCAAGCGGGCAGGCGATCAGTTCATCGCCCCGCCAGACCGCCGGGGCCGCCAGCAATGTCGGGCGTGTCAGGCCCGCTGCACGCCAGTTTTTCAGACCTCGCACCCCTTTTTCACCCAGGGCGGAAATGTGGCAATCGCTGGCGTTGTCGCCGGACGACAAAACGAACCGACCGTCCCAGTTTTCGCCTGGTGCACAGGACGCACCGGCGACCGCCGCGGGTTCGCGCCCGATGCGGATAATGCCCGCGCGTTCCGGAACGACGAGACAGCCGGCCAATGTTGTCTTTCGCTTGTCCTTTATCGCTGCAATGACCTCGTAAACGGCGCTTTGGCGGGCGCGATAAGGCGCGCATGCAACCCATTGAAGGCTGTGAGACATCACGCGGAACCGGGTTTCCGGCATCAGCCCGGCATACCCCCTTTTGTCGAGTTCCACTTCACCGGCACGGGTGACACGCGCAATCGCGCGGGCTGCTTTTTGGGCTTCAACCTCCAGCACGCGTCGCGCGGAGCGCATATTGGCAGCCGTCTTGACCAGCCCTTCGCGCGTCAATCCCAGTTCTCCCAGTGTTTTCATAATATTACGGGTTTTTACCCGATCAAACCGCTTGTCTTCATTAGAGGGATCATCGGACCAGTTCACACCGTTTCCGATCAGGAAATCGCGCAACTCATCACGTTCAAATCCCAGCAAAGGGCGTATCCATTCAATTCCCGACAACGCGCGCCGATCAGCCATCGCCGACAATCCATCGACCCCGGACCCGCGCAAGAGGCGCATCAGAACCGTCTCGGCCTGATCGTCCATGGTGTGACCAAGGGCAACGGTTGCGATTTCCTGCGCCTCGGCCCATCTGGCGATCAGCGCGTGGCGTGCACGGCGCGCCGCATTTTGCAGATTGCCCGCACCCGAATATCCTTTCCATTTGAGCGTTTCATGCCCGACCCCGACCGAGCGGCACAATTCAGCGGCGGCCTCTGCCTCCAACCGTGCCGCCGGGCGCAATCCGTGATCAATTGTCACCGCCGAAATCCTGCGATTCCGCCTGCGCGACCAATCGACCAAAAGCAACAGCAAAGCGGTCGAATCACCGCCGCCCGACAGGGCAATTCCCACGTGTTCAACGGGGCGATCTTCAAGGCACATACGCATGGACGCGGCAAACCGCGCGACCAGTGCGGGGTCTAAAGGCTGCATTCCAGCGTCGCCATTTCACCGCCGGCCTGTGTCGCGGCGTCGGAATCTGGGTAACGCGCGCCGACCTCGTTGAGCGTCAGACAGGCCTCGTCGCGCTGGCCGATGCGGTCAAGGCTGACCCCCAGACGAAAGAGCGCCAGCGCCGCCAGCGCGCCGCCCGGCGCGGAACTGAAGCTTTGCAGGTAACTGCGTGCCGCGTCACTGTAGTTGCCGGTTTCCGAAAGCGCCTCGCCGCGCCAGTAATGGGCATCCCCGCTGAGTGGACCGCCAGGATAAGCCTCGGAAAAAGCGGCAAACAAATCGGCAGAGCGGGCGAAATCGCCGTCATCAAAGGCTTGCTTGGCGGCATCGAAATCCCCGCGCTCGCTGACGGCCAATTCGGTTCCGGCGGGGTTTTGTGTGGGGATTTCGACCGGGTCGGGCGTGGCCAGATCCCCGCCCAGCGTTGTGGTCTCCGACAGCGTCGAAACATCGCCGCCCTCAAGCTCGACCAGACGGAATTCCAGATCCCCGATGCGATTGGTGCCGTCCCTGACAATCTTTTCGATGTGAAATTCCAGTTGCTCGACCTGGCCCGTCAGGCGGCGAAGCTCGCCTTCCAGCGCATCAAGACGTTGCAGGACCGTTTCCTGAGGAACCGTCGCCAGCGCCGTCCCGCCCGTTGTGGAAAGCTCCTGATTGAGACGCTGGATTTCCACATGCAGAAACGTCAGTTCCTGACGAATGTCCGCCAGTGTCTCTTTTCGGGATTGCGCGTTCAGTGGAAGGGCAAGTCCGACCAGCAGGACAAGGAACGCGGGTTTGCGCCAAATCGACATGTTCGCCCCCTAGCTGTTGGCCGCAGAAAGAACGGAAACGGCGCGGCGGTTCTTGGACCAGCACACCTCGGTCGAGCAGATCTCGATGGGGCGTTCCTTGCCATAGGTTACCGTCGACAGGCGGTTGTCGGCAACGCCTTTGCTGACCAGATAGGCCTGTACGGCGCTTGCCCGACGCGCCCCAAGCGCCAGATTATATTCGCGCGTGCCCTGCTCGTCGGCGTGCCCTTCGATCAGGACGGAAAAGGCGGGGTTTTGCAACAGCCACGCAGCCTGAGCGTTCAGGATAAGAGCGGCCTCGGCGCTGAGCGTGCTCTGGTCGACCGCGAACAGCACCCGATCCCCGACGGAGGCAACAAAAAACTCCGGCGTGTCGGCCTTGAAATTGCCGGCACCCGCGCCACTGTCGGGAACCGTGTTGCTGCAGGCCGCCAGCACCAGAAATCCCAGCGAAATCAATACCGTCAACGCGCGTTTCATGGTGTTTTCCTCATTTTTCTACCCGTGATGGCTGCAGTGGGTTCATACCATTGCAAAGCCCTTTTGTGAAACCATTCCACCGATCTATTTCAAGAGCCTCGACCAGGACGGATCTGAACCGA
The DNA here is from genome assembly GCA_964466385.1 of uncultured Rhodobacter sp. Classification (GTDB taxonomy): domain Bacteria; phylum Pseudomonadota; class Alphaproteobacteria; order Rhodobacterales; family Rhodobacteraceae; genus UBA5972. The sequence continues at coordinate 8,440 of CAYXNM010000029.1, forward strand.
ATCCCTGCTTGGCCACCTGTTTCAGGTTTCGTCCCGAAATATCAACGGAATAAAGAGACGGCGCCCCTTTTGCGCCGCGTGTTTCGCGGAAAAACATCAGAACGCGGCCATTGGGCGACCATGTGGGGCCCTCGTCAAGAAACGAGGCCGTCAACAGCCGTTCCTCGGACCCGTCCAGGCGCATCACCCCGATGTGAAACCGCCCGCGCTGTATCTTGGTGAACGCGACAAGATCACCGCGTGGCGACCAGACCGGCGTGCCATAGCGCCCCTTGCCAAAGCTGATCCGGCGCGCCTCGCCGCCGCTCGCGGGCATCACGTAAAGCTGCTGAGAGCCGGCGCGATCGCTCTCAAACACGATCTGTTTGCCATCGGGCGAAAATCCGGGGGCGGTTTCAATCGACGGAGCCGAGGTCAGACGCGTTCGTTTTCCGCTGGCCAGATCGAGGCTGTAAATATCCGTGTTGCCCCGACTTGACAACGAAACCAATGCGGTCTTTCCGTTTGGGGAAAACCGCGGTGCAAACATCATCCCCGGCAGATCGTCAACGGGTTTTCGGCGCAGAGTCTTCAGGTCCATGATATAGACCCGGGGCCGCCCGGTTTCATAAGACGTATAAAGAACCTTTGAATTGTCAGGCGAAAAGCGTGGCGCAAGGACAAGTGCGCGATCATCGGTCAGGTTCCGCACGTTCGCGCCGTCATAATCCATGATCGCCAGTCGTTTCAGACGGGCATTCTTGGGGCCGGATTCCGCGACGAAAACCACGCGACTGTCAAAATAGCCCCGCTCGCCCGTCAGCCGTGTGTAAACCGCGTCGGCAACCTTGTGCGCCATGCGGCGCCAGTCGTCCTGCGTGCCGCTGAATTGCAGCCCCTCGCCAAGCGCCGTTTGGGCGAACACGTCAAAGAGGCGGAACTTGACGATGATCCTTTCGTTGCCACTCAGCGCAACCGCGCCGGTGATCAGCGCACGCGCGTTGATAGCCTTCCAGTCAGAGAACTGGATCGGGGCGTCAAAGTTGGAGATCCCCGAGATTTGTGCCTTGCGCGGGATTTCGCGAAACAGCCCCGACCCTGTCAGATCGGACACAACGACGCTTGCCAGATCTTCCGCCAGTTGCCGTGCTGCGGTGTTTTCCGCAATGAATGCCGGGGCCGCGAAGGGCATCGGCTCGATCACGCCCTGGGTGATCTCGATGCGCAGGGGTTCAGATGCCTGCGCCGCCAGCACCGTTGGCAGCAACGCCAGTGACAGGGCGCACAGCAGGTATCTAAGGGTCGGCAAGGCTTTCATTTGATCCTCATTTTCTCGGGATTGAAGGTCATTTCGATTTCGCGCCAATGGTCGTACTTCTCGGGCGGCAGATCAAACCCTTTTCCGCCACACCGGATTATTGCGCGTTTGGCCGCTTCAAAGGCCTGTTTTTCGGCGGCGTTCGACCCGTCGGAGGACGATATCAGGTGAATCGATCCGGAAACAGGCTTTCCGTCCTTTGACAGCGACACACCGACGGTCACGGTCAACCGCAGGGCGTCCGTCGAAAGCGAGCCGACATTCCAGCATTTCTGAACCGCCAGACGCAATCCATCCTTTTCCCTGTTGTCAAGCGGCGGCCCGGACGGGGCGGCCTGCGGGATTTTCACACCTGTGCTTTCTTGCGCCCCTTCAGCGGTCGCGCGTTCCAGGGCTTTCCGGATTTCGTCCGCGGTGCTGGGTTTGTCGCCCAGATCGGCCGGCCTGCCCTTGGGCCGGCTGCTGCGGGCAGGGGCGCGAATGGATGCGGCTTCGTTGGCTTCGGTCACGATCTCGGTCGCGGCCTGATCCGGCGCGGTTTCCGCGGTCACCCGCGCGGGATCGGTCGCGGTGGGGTCCGGGATGGTGGCTTTTTGCGTGTCCTCAGACGTTTCTGCGTCCGTCGGGGGTGCGGGCGCCGGCGTCGTGTCAACGCGCGGCGCCTCGGGTTGCCGCGGTGATGCGATCGCCAGGCGATCCGGGTTCAGGCTGCCGGGATTATCGCGGTCCGAAACGGGGTCGGAGGGCGCAATCAGCGTCACACCCCGTTCGTCCGCGCCGGAAGGCTGCGCCATATCAGGGCTTGCCACCTGAAAATCCGCAACGGCAGGCGGGTTTGCTGCGATTTCGCCTGGGCGCGGCTCGGGCGGTTGCGGCGGTCGAGGCGACGTCAGATCGGGACGCCGGGGCGTATCATCGGGTCCGGGCGAACCGGGGTTCTCGACCGCTGCGGGCGGTGGAACGGGCGTGGTCATGCTTGTTTCCGCGTCGGGCGCGCGGGACAACAGGGCCGAAAACTCCGCCGTCGAGATCACGGAAACATCCGTGACTTCGATGTTCGCGGCATCGGGCAGATCGGGCGCTGCGCCGCCGATGACCGCCCAGACAAGAACCCCGAGGTGACCGAGCCCTGATATATACGCGCCGGTTTTCACGACACACGCCTAGTTATCCTGCCCGTCAAAGGTGGGGCCCCCCGCATCGGTCACAAGGCCGATATTGCGAAATCCACCGGCATTCAACGCGCCCATGACCTGCATGACGGTCTCGTATCTGACCGACCCATCCGCGCGCAGAAAGATCTTGTCGTTGCGGCGTTCCGCAGCGATGGCGCGCAATCGCGGGATCAGTTCGCCCGGCGCGATCTCGGTGGATTGCAGGACAAGGCGGCCGTCGGATGCGATGGCAAGGGTCAGGGGTTCTTCCTGCTCGGTCGGAAGCGGGGTCGCGGCCGTTTTGGGCAATTCGACCGGGACACCGACCGTCAACAGCGGGGCTGCGACCATGAAGATGATCAAAAGGACAAGGGTCACGTCGACGAACGGCGTAACATTGATATCGGCCATTGGTTTGGGGCGCGCGCGCTGGGTCTTTCTCTTGCCGCGACCCGATGGTGCTGCGCGCGTGCCGGGCATCGCTCAGGTATCCAGCTGGCGCGAAAGGATGGTGGAAAACTCGTCCGCGAAACTGTCCAGCCCGTCGCCGATACGGGCGGCATCCGCCGACAGCTTGTTGAAAAAGATCACTGCGGGAATGGCGGCGGCAAGACCAAGGGCGGTGGCCACCAGCGCTTCGGCGATGCCGGGCGCGACAACTGCCAGATTGGTATTCTGCTGCATCGCGATTTCCTGAAACGCGTTCTTGATGCCCCAGACGGTGCCAAAAAGGCCGACGAAGGGGGCGGTCGACCCGACGGTCGCCAGAAACGTCAGCCCCACGGTCAGGCGCTGGTTCTCCCGTGCAATCGCGACATCCATCGAACGATCGATCCGCGCCTGCGCCCCGGCAATCAGCGCCCCATCAGAGCGATGCGAACTTTCCCATTCCTTCATGCCCGCGCAAAATATCTTTTCCGACGCGCCCCGCGGCCGATCCCCGACCTTTTCGAACAATTCGTTCAAAGGTTCGCCCGACCAGAAAGCGCGGTCGAACATCCCCGCTTCCCTTCGCGCGATCCGAAAGTTGATGAATTTCTGAAAGATGATCGCCCAGGACCAGAACGAAGACCCAATCAGTGCTATCAGGACCAGCTTGACCAGGAAAGACGCGCGCCAGAACAGCGCAAACAGCGAAAAATCAATTGCCTGCACGGCCGAGAGTGTTTCGGTTTCCATGTGCCCCGCTCTTTTCTTGCACCATCGCCGGTCTTGCCGGCGTTTATCCCCTGATTGGCCTGCTCCGGGCCCTTGGAGCACTCAATACCACGATTGCACGCAGAGAGAAGGGTTTCAGGCCGCGCATTCCATCAATTTTCGGCCAATTTTCGGCGAATATCCGCTGGAATTCGCACGGCGCGACCCGATCCGTTCAGACAGGCAAGCGTAATGTCTGCACGAAACAGCAATTCACCGTCGCGATCGACCTGTTGCAGCAACTCGATACGCGCCCCACCAAGGTGGACGAGGCGGCTGGTAATCCGCAAGTTATCATCAAATCGCGCCGGCAGCAGATAATCCGCCGCAAGTTTTCGCACCGCGAAGACAAGGCTCTTTTCCGCCTTGAGCGCCGCCTGATCCACGCCCGCCCCGCGCAGCATTTCGGTGCGTCCACGCTCGATGAATTTGAGATAGTTTGCGTAATAGACAATGCCCGCAAGGTCGGTGTCTTCGTAATAGACGCGGCATTGGAATTCATGCGTCATGCGTTGCCCCCGCGTTCGCAGCACCGGACTTTCCCGCCCGCGCCGCCAGGCGAAGCGCAAGCGACGCGTCGCGTGAAGCGCGTGGCAAAGCGCGATCATAGGCCGCGCGCAATAAGGCCGCATACCCCGGCTTCACGACACAGGCGGATGTTTCCGGCACAAACGCAATCGGGCTTTCATGGTCAAACGCATGCGCACCCCATAACAGGATTGCCTGCAACATTTGCGCGGTGCCAAGGGCCTGAACGCTCATCCCGGCCATTTCATCGCCAAAGCGCAAGAGACTGACGCACATCTGAATGGCGCCGTCATCGTCAAAGAAAAAGGTCCGGTACTGCGAGGCGTCCGCGTTCTTAAGCGCGGCCATGATGTCTGAAAAGTTCGGCACAAGTTTATCAAGATCGGGGACCAGCGCCAGCTCATCCCAGTTCCGGCAGACGAAAATCATGAAATTCGCGCCAAGTTCCGGGTCGGTTTCCGAAAACTGAAGCCCCGCAATCCCGGCCACCGCCGACATCGCGTCTTTGAGCGGGTCCAGCATCGTATCATCCATGCCGAAAACCACGGGAGCAATGGATCGGCCCCACCGTGCAAAGCGAAAGTCGCCTTCTTCCGTTTGAAAGAGTTTTCCTACGCGATCCGCGCGGAGCATTTCATCGGTCAAGACTTGTCCTCAAACAATTCCGGCTGCGCGGACTTGTCCGGGGCGTCAAGCCCCAGATGCCGCCACGCGCGCGCGGCCAGCATGCGCCCGCGGGGCGTGCGTTGGATCAGACCCTGCTGAAGCAAAAAGGGTTCAATCACCTCTTCCACGGCGTCGCGCGCCTCGGACAGAGCCGCGGAAAGGGTTTCCACACCAACCGGACCACCGCCATAATTTTCTGCAATCAGGCGCAGGTATCTGCGGTCGGCACGGTCCAGACCGAGCGCATCGACCCCAAGCCTGGTCAGCGCCGCGTCGGCCATGCGACGGCTGACATGGCCATCGCCCTTGACGATAGCGAAGTCGACCACGCGCCGCAAAAGACGTCCGGCCACACGCGGTGTCCCCCGTGCCCGCCGGGCGATTTCCTGCGCCCCGTCCTTGTCCGCAGAGACACCCAGCATGACCGCATTGCGCGTCACGATTTCCAGCAATTCGCTTTCGGAATAAAACTCCAGCCGTGTCGGAATGCCGAAACGGTCCCGCAAAGGGGTTGTCAGCAACCCAAGCCGGGTGGTCGCGCCAACCAGTGTGAAGGGTTGCAGATCGATACGGACGCTGCGCGCGGCGGGGCCTTCTCCGATGACCAGATCAAGTTCAAAATCCTCCAGCGCGGGGTAAAGCACTTCTTCGACCGCGGGGTTCAGCCGGTGAATCTCGTCAATGAAAAGAACGTCGCGTTCCTCCAGATTGGTCAGGATCGCCGCAAGATCGCCCGCGCGGGCCAGAACCGGCCCCGAGGTCATGCGGAAGTTTACGCCAAGTTCCCGCGCTATGATCTGCGCAAGCGTCGTTTTCCCCAGTCCGGGCGGGCCGTAAAACAAAGTATGGTCCATCGCGCGCGACCGGATACGCGCGCTTTCGATAAACACGCTGAGGTTCTCGCGCACTTCGCGCTGCCCGATGAATTCGCCAAGCGATTGCGGCCGCAGCGCACGATCCGCGTCGCTTGGCAGGATTTCGGGGCGCAATGTCGGATCCGGCTGGTCCATCGTCATCCTTTCGGCGCCAGCAATCGAAGGCACGCGCGGATCAGGGATTGCGTATCGATGCCATCCGATCCCACGCTCGTTTCGTTGATCGCCGCGGCCGCTTCGCCCTGCGCATAGCCAAGGTTGACCAGCGCGGAAAGCGCATCAGCCCTTGCCTCGGCGTTTCCCTGAGAAAGCGACAAATCCTCGGGAACGGGGCGCGCGGCGGTTGCTGCATCCAGAACGACGTCGTCGTCGACCGCTGCCTTGCGTGCGCCCATTGCGCCCAGCGACATGATGGCCGGGGCCTTGTCCCTCAATTCAACGATGATGCGTTGCGCCAGTTTTGGCCCGACGCCGGGGGCAGCCTTGATCGCGTTGGCGTCACCCAGTGACAACGCGCGGGCGATGCCATCGACCCCCAAAGTTCCCGCAATCGCCAGCGCGGCCTTGGAACCGACGCCCTGAACGGTGGTCAGCAACCTGTGCCATTCACGTTCCGCCAGCGTGGGAAACCCGAAAAGCTGCAGATTATCATCACGCACCAGCATCTCGGTATAGAGCGCAACCACCCCGCCGGGGCCTGGCATCATGGCCAGTGTCGGTTTTGAACAATAGACGACATATCCCACACCCTGCACATCAATCAGCACGTGATCTTCGGAACAATAATCAACCCTTCCGGTGATCTTGCCAATCATGTCGCCCCCCCGGCGCGGGCGATCGCCGCCGCAAGATTGCCGGAAAACTGCACGTGATGGGCATGGCAAAGCGCAATGGCAAGCGCGTCGGTTGCGTCCGGTCCATGGAGAACGACCCCCCCCAATTGGGTCCTGACCATATGCGCCACCTGATCTTTCTGCGCGTGACCCACACCGACGACGACTTTCTTGACCGTGTTCGGCGCATATTCGGAGACCGGAATGCCGTGCTGAGCAGGCACCAGCATCGCAATGCCGCGCGCCTGCCCCAGTTTCAAGGTCGCCGCACCATTTGTGTTGACAAAAGTCTGTTCCACCGCTGCGGTGTCCGGTTTCAGCGACGCCATGACGCAACTCAACTGATCATGGAGGCTGAGAAGCCGCCCCGCCAGATCATCGCCAACGGATTTGCACACGCCGTTTTCGACGTGGCGAACGCGCGTTCCGTCGATGTCGATAACACCCCAGCCCATGTTCCGCAGCCCCGGATCGATCCCTAAGACTCGCATTTCGCCCCTGCTCGTTTTTTCTTTGTTCAAGCGCTAGCACGAAACAAGAACACTGGCCAGCGTTCCTTGCGAATCCGATTTCCGGCCCTTCGCCACGGGAATATTTCAAATACTTTGTGTTTTTTCGACGTCAGCCGTACGGAAGACATGGTAAATAACGGTCGTTTTTCAATCATTTCGCCCCGAATCTGTCGCGTTTGAACCAGTCCGCCTGCCCTATGCAAAAACTGCATTTCAGACATGCAATAATGCCATTTGTAAGTTGCGAAAGCCATGCCTAGATGGCGCTACGAACCGGCGACATACCGGCCAACACTCAAAAAGAAGGATGCGAAAAATGGCAACTTTTGAAACCACACGCCCGGCACCTTTTGGGGCCGTCACAACTTTCCGCGTAATGTCGTATATCGACAATCTGCGCGTCACGCTGGTTGAATGGAACAACAAGCGCGTTACCCGCAACGCGCTGAGCCGCCTCAGCGAGCGTGAATTGTCCGATATCGGGCTCACTCGTGGCGATATCCACGACGTCTGAGCGCTGACCTGACGTCACGCACCAAACCAGGGGGCCGTGTTCAATGGACACGGCCCTTTTTCGTCGTTGTCATACCGGCGCTTCAGCGGCGACCGGCGACAATCGGTTTCACAAAGTCGCGAAGCCTGAGTGTTACCGGATCCGGGTCCATGACGAACAGCCCGATTTTCTGGCCCAATGCAGGATCCTGATAGGAAGCGATCTGCGCACGGTACCCGTTTTCGCCGATTCTGAGCACGATGAAAGCCTTCAGCAGGAACAGCAGCGCCACGACCGTGACGAAGGCCATCCACGGGATGTGGATCCCGCCCGCGCCGCCGGGTTTCAGATTGCTGAGGACTCTTCCGCGTGCCTGTTTCTTTTCAGCCGCACGCATGCGCTTTTTGAATTCATCGATGTTCGTTTCGGCCATGGGCTGCCCTCCCTGAACCGGTTGATTTTTTTGTCAGGCTAAATCAAAAAGCCTTATCAAGCAATTAATCGTTTGATCTTCTCAGCGTCAGCGTGGTCCATTCGCCCAGTTCAAGGGTGGCGGTCGCCTCAAATCCCACGGCTTCATAAGCCGTCAGGACCGATGCGGCCTGCGTATTGAGGATGCCTGAAAGAATAACGTGGCCATTTCCTGAAACCGCGTTCCCCATGTCCCCGGCCAGCCCGATCAGCGGCCCCATCAGGATGTTACCGAAAATCAGGTCATATGGTGCGCGCTGACGCAACTGCCTGTGCGCAAACCCCGCGCTGATTTCGCATTGCACCCGGTCCTCCAGACCGTTGTCCCTGATATTGGCAATCGCCGTCTGAACCGCGATTTCGTCGATATCGCCGCCAATGACCGCCGCATCCGGCCAGAGCTTTGCCGCCGCCATTGCCAGAACGGCCGTGCCACACCCGATATCGGCGACATTTCGGGCCGGGACACCGGCCCCGGCCAACGCGTCGAGCGCCAGCAGGCAGCCTCGGGTCGTGCCGTGATGACCCGTCCCAAAGGCCATGGCCGCGTCGATGGCCAGCGCAATCACATCCTTCGGCACCTTGTCGGCGTCATGACTGCCATAAAGAAAGAACCGCCCCGCAACCACCGGGGCCAGTTCGCGCCGTACCTGCGCGACCCAGTCAATGTCGTCCAGTTTGGAAATCGCGAACGCGCGCGCGTCGAAAGCCACGGCAAGCAGGGCCAGCCCGGTTTCATCCGGTTGCCCGGTGAAATACCCTCCGACTTCCCAAATGCCGGAACCGTCTTCGACCTCCAGCACCCCGACCCCGGTTGGTTCCGGGCTGAGACGTTCCATCGCTTCGCTCAGGGCCTGTGCCTGATCGCGACCGACAAGCGTTGTCAGGGCTGTAAACGTCGCCATGGGATTACCTTTTCAATGTTGCTGAGATCGGTTCGCGTGTCGCTTGCGGCAGTTTTCAACCGCTGACCCCAGAGGCGCAGCGAACACCCGTACCTTTGATACCGCAGTAACCATCGGGGTTTTTTGCGAGGTATTGCTGATGATAATCCTCAGCCGGATAATAAGCGCCGCGCGCTGCCACTTCGGTCGAAATCTCGTCCCGCCCGGCGCGCGTCAGGTCCGACTGGTATTGCGCACGCGATTGCCGTGCGGTTTCAAGCTGTTCCTGATCGCCGGCATAAATCGCCGAACGGTATTGAGAGCCGACATCCCTGCCTTGCCGCATCCCCTGGGTCGGGTCGTGGTTTTCCCAAAAAACCGTCAGGAGCCTTGAAAGAGAGGTCGCCCCGGGGTCAAAGACGATTTCGACCACTTCAGCATGGCCAGTCTTCCCGGTGCAGGTTTCCTGATAGGTCGGGTTGGGCGTGATCCCGCCGCTGTAGCCAACGGAGGTGACCCAAACGCCTTTTGTCTGCCAGAAAACCCGTTCTGCACCCCAAAAGCACCCCATTCCGATCAGAAGCGACTGAAACCCATCGGGGGGAATGGCAAAAAGCGGTCGCCCGTTCACAAAATGAAATTCCGCGGTCGCAATGGGTTCGGCCCGGCCCGCAAGCGCGTTTTCAGCATTCGGCATTTCAGTTTTCTTTTGGCGCGTGAACAGGGTCAACGGACTCTCCGAAACAGGTCTTTTTGGAAACTATATGGCCGCCGGGGGCCCCTGTGCAAGGGGCGGAACGGTCAGGGCGCGCCAACAGCCGGTCGTCGTGCGACGTCGCCGCCCCCGACCCTTGAGACAAACAGCCAGCCGCTTACCGCCGCCGCGGTGCCCACCAACACGCCAGTCACGGCCTGCCCGTATATTGCACCTGGGGCCGCGAAAACGGCGCTCATCCAAAAAACTGTGGGCCAAAGCAGAACGCCGTCACGCATCCAGTTGAACAACGTCGACCACATGGGCCTGCCCAGCGTGTTGAACGCCGAATTCGCAACAAACAGGGCGCCCGTGAACAACCAGCCTCCGGCGGCGATACGGGTAAACGACGCGATCACGTCAGACGCTTCGGCCCCAAGCCCGAAAAGACCGATGACCAGATCCGTGGCAAGGGCCAGCACGACCCACGCAATCAACGTGTAGCCGAGACAAAACAACAAGGCGTCGCGATACGTCTGGCGCACACGCGCAAACTGAAGCGCGCCGTAGTTTTGCCCGAAAATTCCGCCAATCGCGCCTGAAAGGGCGAACAACCCGCCAAAAGCCAGAACCGTCAAACGCGCGACAACGGCCCAACCGGCGACCGCGCCGTCGCCGAAACCCGAAATGACCGAGGTCAGAACATAATTGCCAAAGGGCGTTGAAAGTTGTGTCAGCGTGACCGGCACCGCTATCGCCGCAAAAGGCCGGAACAGACGCCAGAAATCTTCGCGCGAGACAGGCCCCGCCAAGTCGTGAACACGCACCACGAAATAGACCGATATTGCCGCCGACGAAGCCCGTGCGGCCACAACGGCAATGGCGGCGCCATCCAATCCCAGCCCAAGGCCGAAAATCAGGATCGGGTCGATAATCATCGAAACCACGCCCGAGGACAATGTCACCATCATCGCGCGCCAAGCATCGCCCTCGGCCCTCAGAATCGCCGAACCAACCATTCCCAGCGCCATCACCGGCAGCGAAGGTACCGAAATCAGCAGGTAGCGCGCGGCCAGCGCTTCGGTCGCGCCCTTTGCACCGGCCAGCGAAAGAATATCGTGACGGAATGCGACGATCAGGCACGCAACCAGCAACTGAAGAAGAAACGCCGTTATGGCGCACACCGTCGACTGCCGCCTGGCATCCGCACGTTGCCCCGCACCGATCAGCCGCGAGACCGAGGCCGTCACGGCAACCATGATTCCGATCCCGACCGATATGGAAAAAAACTGCACGGTCCAGGCAAATCCCAGCGCGGCGACCAGACGTTCCACCCCCAGAAGCGAGACCCAGAACAGGTTCGCCGCATCCACCAGGAACATGAACATCACACCCAGCGACCCGGCAACGGTCATGCGAACCACGTGCCCCATGATCGAACCCTGAAGGAACCTCGCGCGTACGCCGATCACAATCTCACACCGCAGGCGCCCGCGACCGCATGTCCGACAAAATGGTTTCGTGGCCCTTGCGCGGATGACGCGGAATGAGCAGCACCAGCAACAACGAAGCAACCGCCATCATCGACGCGAAAACGAAGACCAGCGCAGGTGACTGTATCCACAGATACCCAAGCAGCACCGGCAAGAACACGGCCGCGATATGATTGATCGTGAATGCAACCGCTGCCGTGGGCGCAATATCCTGATCATCGGCGATTTTCTGAAAATATGTCTTCTGGGCGAACGCCAGCGCAAAGAACAGGTGATCAATGACGTAAAGCGAAGCTGCCACCATCACGCCCCATCCAAAGTAATAGATGCCGCCGTAAGCCATGAAAACCAGCGTCAGGCCCGCATATTCAAACGTCAGCGCATATTTTTCCCCGAACCGCGCCACCACGCGGCCCATGATGGGCGCGAAAATGATGTTGGCAACGTAATTGATCAGAAACAGCGCCGTGAGCTGATGAACGGCGAAACCGAAATGCTCCACCATCATGAAAGCCGCAAAGACGATAAAGATCTGCCGGCGCGCACCCGCCGCCAATTGCAAGGCGTAATAAAGCCAGTACCGTTTGCGCAGCACCATTTTCTTGAGTTGTGGTGTCGGGCTCTCGAATTGCGGATAGGCAAAAAAGCAGAACGCCGCCAGCAGGACCGTCATACCGCCACCGGTCAGATAGGCGGTCTGATAATTCAACCCCAGGTATTTCCATCCCAGCACGATAAAGAGATACGCCACCAGCGAGGCCGCTGACCCCGTGGCCACGATCCAGCCCAATGTCTGCGGCGCTTTGGACCGGTCAAGCCACTGCAATTGCAGCGACTGGTTTACGGTCTCGTAATAGTGAAATCCGATCGAGCCAATCATGGTCGTGACCAAAAGCCCGTGAAAAGACGGGAAAAACGACGTGATCGCGGTCGCGACACCAAGCATGGTCAGCGCAACCACACCCAAAATCTGCTCGCGCATGAAAAGCAGAACCGCGATGACACCGATGGCCAGAAATCCGGGGATCTCGCGCACCGATTGCAACCAGCCGATTTTTACGCCGTCAAACGCGGCTGCCTCGACAACGAAGTTATTCAAGAGCGCCGACCAGACGGCAAATGACAGTGGCATCGCGGCGGCCATGACAAACAACAGCACGCGTGGCCGGCGCCAGCGTGGCAGGCTTTGTCCCTCGCTCAGGGTTGACAAAGAGGGCTTGAACCAATTGCTCATCGCTCCGGCTTATCGCTTTCATATGACCATGACCATCGCTTTCTTTTTCACCGGTTTTCACCCGGAATTGATCCGGGTTCGCGAAAGGACTATGATCCCGGGAACCGGTCAGGAAACAACAAAATGAGCAGCGAAGGATCGGAATGGCATGAATCCTTACACCTCCCAACCGCCAAAGGCGTTCTGGAAATCCTCTGTGGCCGAGCGGAACATGTTCGACATTTCGGATTTGTGGCAACCGAAATTCAAAGTATCGCCAAGCGCCCCGGTCGCCACGTACGGGTCATGCTTCGCCCAGCATTTCGGCAACGCGTTGCGAGAACGGAAATTCAACTGGCTCGTCACCGAAAAGGCCCCCTTCGGACTTGGCGCGAAACACCGGTTGGCTTTCAATTACGATCTTTTTTCGTCCCGCACCGGTAACATCTATACGACGACACTGTTGCGTCACTGGTGCGACTGGGCGCTTGGGGACGTGCCGTTGCCAGAGGAAATCTGGGAAGACGACGGCAGATTCTTTGATCCTTTCCGACCACAGATCGAACCATTTGGCTTTGAAACCGCGGAAGAAATGCACGCGTCGCGAAGCACAGCACTCAACTCCTTTGCACAAAGCGTGACCGAGGCGGAGGTATTTGTATTCACGCTTGGCTTGACCGAACGGTGGATCCACCGGGACGACGGTTATGAATACCCCATGTGTCCGGGAACGGCCGCGGGGACATTCAGGAAAAAGCGGGTCATATTTGACAATCTGGGGTTTCAGGAAACACGCAAGGGTTTGGTCGACGCGATAGAAATGATGCGGTCGGCCAACCCGGCGCTCAAGGTTCTGCTGACCGTTTCGCCCGTTCCCCTGACAGCGACGGCAACGGATCAGCATGTGATGGTCGCGACCATGTATTCCAAATCCGTTCTGCGCGCCGTGGCCGGGCAGGTTGCCGATGACCTTCAGGATGTCGATTATTTCCCCTCCTATGAAATCATCAACAGCCCGGCGTTTCGCGGCGCGTTTTTTGAACCGAACCAGCGAAACGTCAACGCAACCGGCGTCAATTTCGTCATGCGGACCTTCTTTGAAAATCAGCAAGACCCCAATAAACCCAGCACAAACAAAAGGAACGGCGGAAAACCCGGTGACACCGTTTGCGAAGAAGAGCTGTTGGCGGCATTCGGCGGGTCGGAATGAAGCTTGCGATCATTGGCAATTCGCATATTGCGCCACTGCAAATGGCCTGGAAAGATCAGCTGGCGGATCGATTTCCCGGCGTTGAGATTACTTTTTTCGGCGCCGTTCGCAGCACGATCATGAGCCTTCGGATCAAGGAAGGCCGGCTGGCAAGCGCGGATAACGAGGTTACCGAAAGCCTGAGAACAACATCCGGGGGGCACGCGGAAATCGACCCTCAGCTCTTTGATTGCATTCTGGTTTTCGGCCTTTGCCATAACGCCGTGACTGTTCTTGGCGACATGAGCGGCCCTTACTCCGAAGCCGTGAAAACGCAGACGCTGGTGGATTTCTGGCGGCAGACCAACAGTTTCCGTCTGCTTTCAAAGATCAGGAAGCTGACGGATATCCCGATCTACGCGGGGCATGATCCGTTGATGTCGGCCTCGGCTGCGCGACCGTGCGGCACATTTCCTTACGAAACTTTCATCGCCAGGAGCAACACGCTGGCGTTTGCCGATATTGACGTTGAATTGATGGCGCAGCCTGTCCAAACCATCGTGAACGGGAACGCGACCGATGCGCGGCTCTCCAGACAAGCGCTTAAACTTGGCGTCCGAGGCCGCGCGCCGGACGAGCGACATGATGAGGATGAGCACCACCACATGAACGAGGAGTTCGGTCGATTGTGGCTGGCGCGGTTTCTTTCCGAGACGGTGGATTCAGTTTGAATTCCACATGGAAAAGCCGGGCGTTGGCCCGGCTCCTTCAAATGCGTTGACCCCGTAAGATCAGTTCTTGGCGTAGTATTCGACGACCAGATTGGGTTCCATCATGACCGGGTAAGGCACATCGGACAAGCCCGGCGTTCGAACGAATTCCGCCGTCATCTTGCCTTGATCGACGTTCATGTAATCCGGTGTATCGCGCTCCTGCGAGGCGGCTGCTTCCAGAACGATTGCGATCTGGCGGGATTTCTCGCGCACCGCAATCACATCGCCTTCTTTCACGCGGTAAGACGGAATGTTGACCCTTTTGCCATTCACGGTGACATGGCCATGGTTCACGAACTGGCGTGCGGCAAAAACGGTCGGCACGAATTTGGCGCGATAAACGACAGCGTCAAGACGACGTTCCAAGAGGCCAATCAGGTTTTCACCCGTATCGCCGCGAACACGCTCGGCCTCGCCGTAAATGCGGCGGAATTGTTTCTCGGTCAGATCGCCGTAATAGCCTTTCAGCTTTTGCTTGGCGCGCAACTGCAAACCGAAATCAGAAAGCTTGCCTTTGCGGCGCTGACCATGTTGGCCGGGGCCATATTCACGACGGTTGACGGGGGATTTGGGGCGACCCCAGATATTTTCGCCCATGCGGCGATCGAGTTTGTACTTGGCAGACGTGCGTTTGGTCACGGCTGGATCCTTTCAGTTGTC
>CAYXNM010000030.1:0-2854 GCA_964466385.1 uncultured Rhodobacter sp.
CCAACTCCGGTCTTTCTCACCCACACGAAAAGGGTCAACGAAACCGGCCGTTGGTATTAGGCCTTTTCAACCAACCGGGATCGCATTAAGGACGCAGCGTCCATTTTACGGAACGCCCCATGCAAAGCTATCTGCCTATCGCCGAAGTTTCGATCAGCATCGTGATGCTGCTCGGGCTTGGAACAACTGTCGGCATCCTGTCCGGCATGTTCGGAGTTGGCGGGGGGTTCATTCTGACGCCGCTCCTTTTCATGATCGGCATTCCGCCAGCGGTCGCCGTGGGGACACAGGGAAACCTGATCGTCGCGTCTTCCTTTTCGGGAATGCTGGCCCATCTCAGGAAAAAGACAGTTGATTACAGGATGGGGTTCGTCCTGCTTTCAGGTGGGCTTGTCGGTTCAGCCGCCGGCGTGCGTTTGTTTCACCTCCTTGACGGTTTGGGGCAGGTCGATCTGCTGGTCAAGCTCAGCTATGTCTTTCTGTTGGGCATTGTCGGCGGCCTGATGCTGATCGAGGCCATTGCGGCCTTTCGCAGGCGCAACATGAAGGATTACCGGCCCGCACCGAGAAAGCACCACAACTGGGTGCATGGCTGGCCGGTCAAGATGAAATTCCGGACATCCAAGCTTTATATCAGCGCGATACCGCCGTTCGGGATCGGGGTTGCGGTCGGGATCCTGTCTGCAATCATGGGCGTTGGCGGCGGGTTCCTGATGCTGCCGGCGATGATCTACATTCTGGGGATGCCGACCAAGGTGGTCGTGGGAACCTCGCTTTTCCAGATCACGTTCATGTCGGCCTTTACCACGGTCATGCACGCCATCGAAAACCAGACGGTCGACATCGTTCTGGGGTTCATCCTGTTGGTGGGCGGGGTCGTCGGCGCACAGATCGGTACACGCATGGGCGCAAAGCTCAAGGCAGACGTTCTGCGTATACTTTTGTCGGTGATGGTACTTTCGATCAGTATCAAGCTGGCTTTTGACCTTGTCTTGATCCCGCACGAACTCTTTTCGCTGTCCGACGGCCGCTGACGGCCCAATGGACGCGGGATTTCGGGCAACTGCTCCGATTTGTCGCAACTTCACCGCTGACAAACAATCTCAGCCCTTGTAATGCAGGGCCACTACAATTAGCGGATATAGATATGCAGATTTATCTTCCCATCGCTGAAGTGTCCGTTAACGCTTTCTTGTTGCTCGGACTCGGCGGAATGGTGGGTATCCTCTCGGGAATGTTCGGCGTGGGGGGCGGTTTTCTGATGACTCCGCTTCTCTTCTTCATTGGCATTCCCCCAGCCGTCGCCGTCGCAACCGAGGCCAACCAGATCGTCGCGTCATCCGTGTCGGGCGTTCTGGCGCATCTCAAACGAAAAACCGTAGACCTGAAAATGGGGGTCGTTTTGCAGATCGGGGGTCTTGTCGGGGCTGCCGCAGGTGTTCAGATATTTCGTATCCTGAAGGAAATGGGACAGGTCGAACTGCTGGTCATTCTCAGCTATGTGGTCTTTTTGGGCATTGTCGGCAGCCTGATGTTTTTGGAAAGCATGCGCGCCATCCTGAAATCGAACAAGCCACACGCACGGTCCACCGCCAAACGCAGCCGAAAATGGATCCACAGGCTGCCGTTCAAAATGAAGTTTCACACATCGGGGCTTTATATCAGCGTCATTCCACCCCTGCTGGTGGGCGCCAGCGTCGGTATTCTTGCAGCGATCATGGGTGTCGGGGGAGGCTTTATCATGGTTCCGGCGATGATTTACCTTTTGGGGATGCCCACCAAGGTCGTGATCGGCACTTCGCTGTTTCAGATCATTTTCGTGACGGCCTTTACCACGCTGATGCATGCAACAACGAACTATACCGTCGACATGGCGCTGGCGGTTCTGTTGCTGATCGGAGGCGTGGTCGGCGCGCAAATCGGCACGCGCATCGGTCTAAAGATGAAAGCCGAGCAATTGCGCGTGCTGCTGGCCGTACTGGTGCTGGCCGTCTGCGGAAAACTGGCGCTTGATCTGCTGCTTGAGCCTGCCGAACTGTTTTCCCTTGGCGACGGGAGCCACTCATGATCCGTCTTGCTCTGGTCCTCTTTTTGCTGACCCAATCGGCCGCCAGGGCGGGCGAGGAAGTTATTGCTGATACAAGCCAGAACCTTGTGTCGATCACCGCCAATTTTGACGGATCCTCGATCTTGATCTTCGGGGCCGTCAAAAGGGATGCTCCCCCGCCTGAGACCGGTCCATTGCAGGTCGTCATCGCGGTGACGGGCCCCTTGTCGCCGGTGGTCGTTCGGCGCAAGGAACGCATGTTCGGGATTTGGGTCAACAAGGATTTCGTCAATGTCGATCTGGCGCCCAGTTTCTATGCGGTGGCATCCACCGGGCCGCTCAGGGACGTTCTGAGCGACCTTGACGACCTGCGCCACAAGATCAGCATCAAGCGTATGATCCGTTCGGTCGGTGCGCCGATGGATGTGGACGAACCGGGAAAATTCCCCGAGGCGATTGTCCGCATCCGCCGTGCCAGCGGGCTTTATTCGGAAATCGGGGGTTTGGTCGGGCTCAAGGACGAAACGCTGTTTCGAACCGAGATCAGGCTTCCCTCCAACCTTGTCGAAGGTGACTATCGGACACGTATTTTTCTGACGCGCGAAAAAAAGATCATAGACGAATTCGAAACCAGGATCGCGGTTCGAAAGGTCGGACTCGAACGGTGGATTTACAATCTGGCACACCAACGACCGCTGGTTTACGGCCTTTTGTCGCTTTCGATCGCGATTATTGCGGGGTGGCTGGCCTCGGCGGTGTTCCGGCTGCTTCGCCTGAACTGACCACTTGCTGCAACATTCGTCTGGC
>CAYXNM010000030.1:2954-23065 GCA_964466385.1 uncultured Rhodobacter sp.
GCGGTGTTCCGGCTGCTTCGCCTGAACTGACCACTTGCTGCAACATTCGTCTGGCCGTGGATGAAACGCGCGCACAGGATGTTCGCGTCGCCGGGCAATGTGGCCATCGCGCACGCATTTGCAAAACCAATCGCTGCCTTGGGCTTTTGGGAGGAGGTGCGACTCCGGACAGATCCGTCTGGCTCTAGAAAGCCTGAAACGTCAGCGTGGTCAGCGAACGCGCGATGCCGGTGATGTCCAGGATATTGTCATTGACGAACTTTCCGATGTCTTCTTCCTCGGGAATATAGAGTTTGGCCAGAAGATCATAATCGCCACTGGTCGAATAAAGTTCCGACACGATTTCCCGACCGTATATCGCGTCGGCCACTTCGTAGGTTTTTCCGGGGTTGCATCGGATTTGCACGAACACACATTTCATTGAACTGCCCTTTTTGGGTTCCACTGCCGGGCGTGATCTTAGGCCGGGTCGGCGGCTTCATCAAGGACCAGCCGCGGAATGTCGGGCTTGCGCAAATCCTCGATATCCAGCGGCGTTTCGGGTTTGGCCAGCATATAGCGCGTCACCCAGAACAATCGACTTTCCGCACGCGTGATCGCCACATAGGCCAGCCGTTTCCACAGGGGAATCCCCGCTTCTTCCCGCCCGGAGCGCGCGGCGGCATAGATGTCGGGCGCGAACACCTGAACGTCCGGCCATTGCGAGCCTTGCGCCTTGTGCGTGGTCACCGCCGCCCCGTGAAGGAACGTCGCACCCATGCGCGCGGCGGAGGGGATGAAAGGTTCCTCCTGACCGGGGGCCTCGATCTTGATGATGGTCGCCGCGTTGACCTGCGGATCGTCGGCCCCAAAGACGAAGAGGCGCGAAAAACCGGGTTTTCGCCCCGGCCCCATGTATACCACCTGCGCGCCCTTGATCAGACCGCGCGCCTCCAGATCGACACGCTTGCGGCGGTGGCGCAGGGGCAGTTCAATACCGTCGCAGATCAACGGTTCGCCGGGCAGCAATTCCGTCGCCGGGGCGCCATACGCCTGCCGGAACGCGTTGATCAGCCGCACCCGCGTTGCATTTCGCCACACCAACACGGGGGAGCGCGCCATGAGCGTGCTGTCCACGCGCGCAGCAACGACCACGCGATCATCGGTCCGGGCGATGCGGTTGATGCGCGCCTCGAAATCCTCGAAACCGATCTTGGGGTCGCCCAGGGCGTGGGCCAGATCAAGTATTGGATTGTCTTCGCTCTGGCGGTGAACGCGATCAAGGAACGTTTTGCGCTTGCTGGTGATCCCGTCAAAAGCCATCGCACCGGATTGCCCGACCGGGGCAAGCTGGGCGGGGTCTCCGAACAGGACGAGGGTCGAGAATATGTCTTTCAAGTCCTGAAACTGCCGATCGTCCAGCATCGAGCTTTCATCGATGAACCCGATATCCAGCGCATCCTCGCGACGCGACCAGCCGATGATGAAGTCAGACCCCCGCAACCCGGCCGTCGCCAAAGCCCCGGGGATGGATTTGTTGGTGGCAAAAAAGGTTTTTGCGCGGTCAAGGGCGGTCTCGCTCAATCCGTCGATCTCGGGCTTGTCCCCCTTGCCGCTCAACCATTGCGCGATCTTTTCGTATTCAGGATCGTAAAGCGGTGTGTAAAGGATACGATGAATGGTGGTTGCCCCAACCCCTTGCGCACGCAGAACGCTGGCGGCCTTGTTCGTCGGGGCGAGCACGGCAAGCGTGCGGGTATCGGGCGATCTTTGCGCCTCATAGTCCCCGGAAACAAGCTCCACTCCCAGGGCGGTCAGGTCCCCGACCAGTTTGGCAAGCAGCTTGGTCTTGCCCGAACCCGCCTTGCCCAGAACTGCGATCAGTTCGGGTTTATCCTTCCCCGGAGCTGTCGTGGTTTCGTTTTTCAGATCGATGCCGGCTTTCAGCAACAGGCCCGAAATCCGGTCGTGCGCTTCTGCCTGATCTTCGGAAAACTGCATGCAAGGGGCCCCGATCCTGGAACCGCATTAGAACATGGCACGCGGGCGCTTGCCAGCAGGAACAACCGCCTGGCCCGGTTGTCGCGTCAAGAGGTCACCGGGTTTTCAAACCACTTTTCGGGTTCACCCGGCAAAAGTCCGGCACCCGCGCAAAGTTTCCGGTGCGGCAGGTTTTCAAAATCCCAAAGCCCCACGCTGACCTGATCTGCCCCTTTGCCACTGCTCCCGATGATCGTGGGGCGCCATCCCAGACGTTTGTAGATCCGGATCATGCGGTCGTCAAAAACACCAACTGCGTGCGCCACGCCGCTTTTGCGGCCCAGCATCCCTGCCGCCAGCAACAGACGCGCCGAAATTCCCAGGGCGGATTGCTGCTTGCCCGAAAGGCAGAAACGACTGCATTCCCAAATCAAGGGGCTTTTGATTTCAACGCCGTTCGTGAGATGCAGGAAATGTTCGTTCACCATGACCCGGCCCGAAGTGGGAAGAAACCGGAGCGAACCCGCATGGGTCCCCTTTGCGGTGCGCGCGATCACGTATAGCGGATTAAGAGCATCGTATTCGTCCGTTTCAAATCCGTCGTCATCAACCTTCACGTCCCAGCCCAACCTTTCTGAAAACTGCGCCGCACGGTCGCGGAACATGGATTGCCGAAGGCGTGGATAATCGCAAAGCTGGTCGCCATAGAAAAACCTGATCATGAAAAATTCCCCGCGTTGAAATACCGGGGGACTACTCGCGAGGGGTTAACAAATCCTGCGGCGTTCGTTTCAAAATTTATTCGGCAACCGGGTCAGACGATGATCTTTCCGCTGGCCATCGCCAGCGCCACTGCATGGGTGGTGTTGGCCGCGCCCAGTTTGAAGCGCGCGGTTTCCAGATAGACCCGCAACGTGTGTTCGGATATGGACAATGTTTCCGCGGTGTGGGCGCGGCTGTTGCCCATGCCGATCAGCGTCAGGGAATCCCGTTCACGTGGCGACAAAGTGGCGAATTGCAGGATGTCGCTGCCGCGTTCAATCTCCAGCGCTTTCTGGTTGAGATAGTGCGCGACCAACAAGAGATCCTGAACATTTCGGTCCGTAAAGTTCTGCCATTTTTCATCGCTGCAACTGTGGTTGACCGTAAACAGGGCGAATTGTCCGTTCGGCCCGCGAATCGGGATTGAAAACCCCTGGTTGCCGACACCCGCGTCAGAGGCTTCTTTCTGAAAGGCCCTGACCGGTTTTCCACTCCAGTCCAGCTGTTTCCAGTCGACCGGGTGGAACCGCTGAAAACATCCCAGCACCACGGGATCGATGCGGCCGAAATCCTGGGCAATGTAGTGATCAACCCAATCCTGCGAATAGGTCAGCGCCGCATAGGGTTCACCGGCGCTGTTGATGGAGTGGTAAACAAAATGGTCAATCTGATAGATCGAGCGGAGTTTTTCGATGGCAAGCTGAAAGCCGTCAAATGTTGTCACTTGTTGCAAGTGTTCGAGAAATGGCAGGATTTTGCTCTGCGAACCCATTGGTTTTAGGCGGCTCCCGTCGGTTGCCTTTCAATTCCGCCGCAGCGATAAGGATCGAGTCGTCGAGTTGTTCGGCCAGCCCCAGCAAACCGTTCTTGTGAGCGAATTTTCTGAGATCGGTCAGAACGTCAATCATCCATTCTTGCGACATGGTCAGCCTCTTTTGGAATAGTTAACAAAGTATTAATACAATCTTAGCACGAATTCCTGATCGCATAAATTCGCGTTTTTCCCTTCCCCATTTATAGCGAGATGCCGATCTTGTAAGGTATTCAAAACATTGAAACCCCGGACGTTTTGACGCGCCATGTCATCAGGTATACCAGGTTTCCCTATTGTTTCCAATATGGAAACAGTCTGTTTCTGTATGGATTTTTCTAGCAGATACTCGCCTCAAGCGTGTCTTCAAAGGTAACAAGGCCGGTGGTGGGCGCATTGACCAGAACCGCCATATTGCCGGGCTTGTGCTGGTTGTGCAACATTTTCAAATGAGCGTCCGGAATCTGCGACCACGGGAAAACCTCGGACATGCAGGGATCAAGACGGCGCTCCAACATTAGCTGATTGGCCGCGGCGGCCTGTTTGAGGTTGGCAAAGTGGCTGCCCTGAACGCGTTTCTGGTGCATCCACAAATAACGCGCATCCATCGTCAGATTGTAACCGGTCGTTCCCGCGCAAATGACCACCATGCCACCTTTCTTGCAAACAAAGACCGAAACCGGAAACGTCGCTTCACCGGGGTGTTCAAACACCATATCGACGTTGTTCCCCTTGCCGGTGATGTCCCAGATGGCCTTGCCGAATTTGCGCGTTTCGCCGAACCACTCCTTGTATTCGGGCGTGTTGACCGTGGGCATCTGGCCCCAGCAATGGAAATCCTTGCGGTTGATGACACCCTTGGCCCCCAGCGAAAGCACGAAATCACGCTTGCTTTCGTCTGAAATCACGCCGATCGCATTCGCACCGGCGGTATTGATCAGTTGGATCGCAAACGATCCCAGCCCCCCCGAGGCGCCCCAAACCAGAACATTCTGTCCGGGTTTCAGCGTATGCGGCCGATGGCCAAACAGCATCCGGTAAGCCGTTGCGAGCGTCAGCGTGTAACAGGCGCTTGCCTCCCATGTCAGGTGGCGCGGGCGGTGCATGAGTTGTTGGGCCTGCACGCGCGTGAACTGCGCGAACGAGCCATCGGGTGTTTCATAGCCCCAAATCCGCTGGCTGTTGGAAAACATCGGGTCACCACCGTTGCATTCCTCGTCATCGCCATCATCCTGGTTGCAATGGACCACAACTTCGTCGCCGACCTTCCAGCGGCGTACCTTGTCACCCACGGCCCAGACGATGCCGGCCGCGTCGGACCCGGCCACATGAAATTCTGCCTTGTGCACGTCAAACGGGGAAATCGGGATCCCGAGGCCCGCCCAGACGCCATTATAGTTGACCCCGGCGGCCATGACGAAAATCAGGACCTCGTGGCTGTCGATTGTCGGAGTTTCCACAACCTCGACCCGGAAAGACTTGTCCGGTTCGCCATGACGCTCGCGCCGGATCGTCCAGGCATGCATCCTGGCAGGCACATGACCCAGCGGTGGAAACTCGCCCACCTCGTAAAGGTCCTTTTTGGGCGCGTCATAGGGGGCAATGCCCGGCATTTCATCCAAAGGGGCCATTGGTGTCTCCATCATTATGCTGCGGCGCAGAATGCTGCGGTGCAGAATCGTCGTCAAGAGGGTTTGTCACTAAATTTCGTCTGGATCAAGAGCAACAACACGCCACATTCCCGCGCTCATGGGTAATTTTGAACTGATTTCAATAAGGGTGTTGTAATTAAGTTGCGTCACGCTGATTTTCCGGTACGCGCAAATGGGCGACCGAGTTTGCGTAGAATTCAACCAAATGGCGATCTTCCTGGCGCACGGAAAGCCTGCCCTCGTGATTGTTCAGCATTTTTCGCAGTTCAAGAATGCGCAGGCCGACCTCGACCGTGTAATCTTCGTCGCGATGGGGCATGTGAATATGTGCGCCCTGCAGCTCGAATTCCCGCATGAGCGCATGACATCTTGCCTTAACGTCAAGCCTCGACAAGGGCGCGGTCGCTTCGGCCATGACGGTCGAGACCAGCGGCACGGGTAGAACCGGAACCACGTTCTCGACCCTCCGTTTCAGGTGCAGACCCAGTTCGCCGACCTTTTCCCCGGTCAGCGTCCCGTCGCCTTTGGCCAGAAAACCGCGCAGCGAAACCGGGCGGCCAAAGCTGACGCAGGCATACCCGTAGCGATAGAATTTGCGGGTCATGCGCAGCCAGAGCTGGCGCCATACAAAGCCCAGAAACACACTCATCCTGAATTCGAACTTGCGCGCGCCTTCGGGTTTCACGTTGGTCAGAACGCGATCCTCCAGCACGCGATCGTAGTTGAGGCCCACTGGAATGAAAACCACGTCGCGGTCCTCGGCCGGATCGAACCCGTCAAGGATATAGCTGAGAATTCCCAGCTTGACCGGTCGCGGTCTGCCATCAAGGCTGAGCCCCCCTTCCGGAAAAACCGCCTGCGTCACCCCGCCCTCGGTCGCCATCTGCACATAGCGCGACAGCACCCGGCGATAGAGCGGATTGCGCGACTTTCGGCGGATGAAATAGGCGCCCAGCGAGCGGATCAGTTGCTGTAGCGGCCAAACCCGTGCCCATTCGCCGACCGCATAGGACAGCGCCGATCGCTCCGCCGCAAGATACGTAACCAGAACGTAATCCATGTTCGAGCGGTGGTTCATGACAAAGACCACCGTGGCGTTGTTTTCCACTTTCTTAAGCGCTGCCTCGTCGATAAACCCGATCCTGACCCGGTAAAGCGCTTCGGACAGGAACCGCGACAGGCGGATGGCAAACCCGAAATACGCAAATGCCGAGAACGAAGGCACGATCTCGCGCGCATAAACCGCCGCTTTTTGTGCAACCACCTCGGGCGGTATGCTTTCGGCCCGGGAGTGTTCCGCAACCGCTTCCATCACCTTGGGATCGTGGAGCAATCTGTCGATCATCACCCGGCGTCTTGTCAGCTTGAAAGGCTGAATGCGAAGTTGCAAATGATCGTTGAGCTTTGCAATCGCCCGGTTCAGACGACGGCGCAGATACCACCGGACCGACGGCATCAGCAGGCGATCAAGAAGCGCAACAGTTGCCAGCACTCCCGCAAGCAAAACCATCCAGACGGGCAATTCGACGGGTGCAAACATGGGCCGAGACTACAGGAATGGCGGTTTACGTCAAACCAATTACGCGGATCCTGACTGACTTAAGCCTTTGGGTTAATTGGCCGATTTTCCATCCGGTTTAACGGCCTGTTTCCATCCTCTGGTTGCGCTCTGTGACTTGACGTTGACGCCTTCCGGCAAATATCGCGTCAAGCCGGCAAAGATCATCACAAGCCGCCGGGTGTTCAGGCGACACACTGCCTTGATCGCCCGAATTCGAATGCCGTTCGGGCTGAATGGCCTCAGGATTATTGATCAAGCCTCTTGCGGAAAATGCTGCGGCGCGGCATAAACGTCGGCGACATAATGTTGCCTGCCCTGTCACGCGGATGAAATTATGTTGCGACAGAACAATCATTGACGGGACCGACCCATGCCGACACCACCCCCCCCCCGCCCCTGGCTCTTTCGCACCTATGCCGGACATTCGACAGCCAGGGCGTCAAACGACCTTTACCGCACCAACCTGGCCAAGGGTCAAACGGGTCTTTCGGTAGCTTTCGATCTGCCGACGCAAACCGGATACGACAGCGATCACGTTCTGGCGCGGGGCGAGGTGGGCAAGGTCGGGGTGCCTATCGCCCATCTGGGCGACATGCGCGCACTTTTCGAGGGCATCCCGCTCATGGACATGAACACCTCGATGACGATCAACGCGACTGCACCCTGGCTGCTGGCACTCTACATTGCCACGGCCGAGGAACAGGGTGCAGATATCGCCAGACTGCAAGGCACAGTTCAGAACGATATCATCAAGGAATACCTCTCGCGCGGCACCTATATCTGCCCGCCGAAACCCAGCCTGCGTCTGATCACCGACGTTGCTGCTTACACTTACGAGAACGTGCCGAAATGGAATCCGATGAACGTCTGTTCTTACCATCTGCAGGAGGCGGGCGCGACACCCCAGCAGGAGCTTGCCTTTGCACTGGCCACGGCAACAGCGGTGCTGGACGACGTCAAAGGCAAGGTTTCGGGGGCGGATTTTCCACAGGTCGTCGGACGCATCTCGTTCTTCGTCAATGCCGGTATCCGGTTCGTCACCGAAATGTGCAAGATGCGTGCCTTTGTCGATCTCTGGGACGAGATTTGCGAAACCCGCTTTGGCGTTACGGACGCAGGGATGCGCCGCTTTCGCTATGGCGTGCAGGTCAATTCCCTTGGCCTGACCGAACAGCAGCCCGAAAACAACGTTTACCGCATCCTGCTGGAAATGCTGGCCGTCACACTCAGCAAGAAAGCCCGCGCGCGCGCCGTGCAACTGCCCGCCTGGAACGAAGCACTTGGCCTGCCCCGCCCCTGGGATCAGCAATGGTCGCTCAGGATGCAGCAAATCCTGGCCTATGAAACCGACCTGCTGGAATTTGACGATCTGTTCGACGAAAACCCGGCGGTCCAACGCAAGGTCGATGAACTGAAAACCGGCGCGCGCGCGGAACTGGCGACAATCGACGCCATGGGTGGCGCGGTTGCGGCGATTGACTACATGAAAGGACGGCTGGTTGACAGCAACGCGACCCGGCTGGGGCGCATCGAGGCCGGGGAAACCGCGGTGATCGGGGTCAACCGTTTCACGCAGGGCGCCGAAAGCCCGCTGACAGGGGGGCAAGACAGCATCATGGTGGTGGATCCGGCCTCGGAGGCCGATCAGATCGGGCGGTTAGTGAACTGGCGCGCATCGCGTGATCAGGCCGCGGTCGACGCCGCCCTGTCCGCGTTGCAAACGGCGGCGAAAGACGGCTCCAACATCATGCCGCCCTCGATCGCGGCGGCAAAGGTGGGCGTCACCACGGGTGAATGGGGCCATGTGATGCGCGCGGTCTTTGGCGAATACCGCGCCCCGACGGGCGTTGCAAAGTCAATGTCAAACCGGACCGAAGGGCTGGACGAAATTCGCGCGGCTGTTGATGCCGTGTCCGCGAAACTGGGCCGGCGCCTGAAATTCCTCGTCGGCAAACCCGGCCTTGACGGCCATTCCAACGGGGCAGAACAAATCGCGGTGCGGGCGCGGGACTGTGGCATGGACATCTCCTATGACGGCATCCGCCTGACACCCCAGGCCATCGTTGACGCCGCGTGCGAGAGCCGGGCCCATGTTGTCGGCCTCTCGATCCTTTCCGGCAGTCATGTCCCCCTGATCCGGGAAGTGATGGAGCGCATGACCCTTGCCGGGCTTTCCCATACGCCAGTCATCGTTGGCGGCATCATTCCCGACGACGATGCCGCCACCTTGCAGAGAATCGGTGTTGCGAAAATCTACACGCCCAAGGATTTCGAGCTGAACGGCATCATGGCTGATATCGTGGCGCTGGCAGACCGGAACGCCGGTCCCCCGCAGTGATCCTGCATTTCATTGTTCCGGCAAATACTCAGCTTGGGTCAGGGGGCGGCAGCCCCCAAATCGCATTCCCCTTGCACCGGGCCGGACGCTCAGGCAACATCGTGGAAACCTGCCAAAACCGGGAAACACAATGACCATCCATATCGGCGCCAAACCGGGCGACATTGCTGAAACCGTCCTGATGCCGGGCGATCCCTACCGCGCGAAATGGGCGGCGGAAACGTTTCTGAAAGACGCCGTCTGCATCAATCAGGTGCGTGGCATGCTGGGGTTCACCGGCACGTGGAACGGCCATCGCGTGTCCATTCAGGGGTCCGGCATGGGCATGCCGAGCCTGTCAATCTACACCACCGAACTCATTCGCGACTATGGCGCGAAAACCCTGATCCGCATCGGTTCGGCCGGCGGCATGGTTCCAAAGGTCGGGATTCGTGACGTCGTTCTTGCCATGACCTCGACCACGCTCGGCAACCCCAGCAGCAGCATTTTCCGCGAACTCAACTATTCCCCCTGTGCGGACTGGGGCCTTTTGCACGCCGCCGCAGCAGCGGCCAAAAAGCAGGGAGCGACGACCCATGTTGGCGGTATCTATTCGTCCGATACCTTTTACGACGAGCGCCCGGACCTCAACGAACAGATGGTTCGCCACGGCGTTCTTGCCGTCGAGATGGAAGCAGCCGAGCTTTACACGCTGGCCGCCCGACACGGCGTGCGCGCCCTGGCGATCCTGACGATCAGCGACCATTTGCAAACGGGCGATGCGCTGCCCAGCGAAGATCGCGAACGCAGTTTTGGCGACATGGTGGAGATTGCGCTTGAAGCGGCGTTTGCCTGAAAGCACAAGCGATGAAATATCAAAAACTGGGCAAATCAGGCCCCGAAGTTTCCACGATCGCGCTAGGCTGCATGAGCTTTGCCGGCTTTTTCGGCCCCACGACGCGTGACGAAAGTTTCCGGTGCCTCGATGCGGCGCACGACGCCGGCATCAATTTTCTGGACACCGCCGAAATCTATGGGCACGGCGTGTCCGAAAAAACGATCGGCGCCTACATGCGCGAAACCGGGCGCAACTTTCACATCGCGACCAAGGGCGGCATCATTGTCGGGGGCGCGCGCGGGCAAACCGACAATTCCGAACCCCATCTGAGGCGCGCGTTGGAAGGATCCCTGACGCGCCTTGGCGTCGATCACGTCGCGCTTTATTATATCCATCGGCGGGATTGGTCGATCGGGATCGAAACCGTCGCCGAAACGCTGGCGGGATTTCAGGCCGAGGGGTTGATCGGCGGGTTCGGTTTCTCCGAGATCGCCCCCTCCTCGCTCAGGCGCGCGTCAACCGTGGCGCCGGTTGCGGCCGTTCAAAACGAATACTCACTCTGGACGCGTTACCCCGACCTCGGCCTTGTCGCTGCCTGCCGCGAGCTTGGCACCACGTTCGTTCCCTTTTCGCCGCTGGCGCGTGGCATGTTGTCCGACACCATCCCCGATCCCACGAAATTCGCGCAAGGCGATTTTCGCGCCAGCCAACCGCGCTTTATGCCACCCAATTACGCGCGAAACGTCGAACTGATCGACGGCTTTCGCGCCTTCGCCGCAAAGCGAGCGCACACGACCTCGGCGCTGGCGCTGGCGTGGATACTCGATCAGGGCGATCACCTCATCCCCATTCCCGGCACGCGAACGGCCGCGCATCTGCGGGAATGGGCGAACGCTGCGGAAATTCTCCTGACGGATCAGGACCGGGCAGAAATTGCGCGCATTCTGCCCGCCGGGTTTGCGCATGGCGACCGATACTCGGATGAACAGATTGTTGGCGTTGAAAGATATTGCTGAAAACCGGCGTGAACGTTTAATGAACCGAAATACTTTGAGAAGATGAACAGGATCATGCGTCTTTTTCCCATTGTGGCCCTGGCCTTAAGCCTATCGTTCGCAGGGCCGGTCGAGGCTGAGAACACAACGACCGCGCGCTTTGACGTTCGGACGAACGGGTTTCGTTTCGGCGCGCTTGAAGCGATCTATTCCATCCAGGGCAACCGCTATACCGTCGACATTCGGGCAGACGCCCAGGGGTTCCTGGGCCTGTTGCTCCGATCCCATTACCAAGGGTCTTCGCGTGGCATTCTGGATGCCAACGGCAACATGATTTCTCAACTGTTCACGGCCCATTCCCGGCGCATATTCAAGGATCGTTTGCAAACCGTCAGTTTCAGAGACAGCCTGCCAACCAAGGTGGACATCATTCCGGAAAGCGAAAAAACGGATATGTCCGACCCTGTCCTGGTCACGGACAAGAGGCGCGATCCGCTGTCATTTTTTGCCGAGTTCGTTCAGGACCGCAATTCCGGCTGCGCGGGCCCCGCCGATCTTTACGACGGACGGCGGATGGTCCGGGTCACGCTGCAGCAGAGGACCACAAAAGACGGGCATCTGCGATGTGAAGGTGTCTACAGGATCGTCAAGGGGCCCGATCACAGCATCCAGTCAGGCCACAGAACATTCGGTTTACGGCTGGATTACAGGTTCCTTGAAAACAAGACATCGCGCTTGAAATGGATCACGTTCACATCGGGAAGGAACGAGGTCATCCTGGAACGCCTTGCGCAATAGCGCGAAATGCCGAACCGAAGGGGCCGGGGGAAACGATCACTCTGCCCGGGTTGATTTGCAGGGACACTGCCGCGCGCACCCGTGACCAATTCAGCAAGAAACAGCGTTTCAGCGTAAAGCCAAAACCGCAGAACAATCCGTCAAACCATTCACAATTGGTTCGCGCCCCGCACCAGACGCCGCCAATTGAGATAAAATCGACACATTTTCGCCGTAATAGTGTCTTTCATCAAAAAAATGCGGGGGGATTTCTTCCCGAGACCTCCGAACGCATGCGATGGTTTGCCTCACCAGAATTCAAAAAAGGGATTATTTCACCATGTCCAGCGATCACGACAAAGACAAAGACTCCAAAATCAAAGGGACAAAGTCCGCAGACACGCTCTTTGGAACAGCCGGGAATGACAGGATTGATGCCAGGGATGGCAACGATGTTGTTTGGGGGATGGACGGAAACGACCGGATCGTCGGTGGTCGGGGCGAGGATACTCTGCTTGGCGGTGCCGGAGACGATGTCCTTTTCGGTGATGAGGGCGGTTCGGGCAGTGGCGGTGCGCAGGCGCTTTGGAACAAAGGTGCCGGATCAGGATCCGGTTCCGGCGATGACGGGTTTGACGATTATCTCGACGGCGGTGCTGGCAATGATTTCATCTTTGCAGGCGGGGGCAATGACGAAGTCAACCACAACGTCACCGAAAACGCCGGGGCGATGGATCATTATGCGGGTGGTGACGGCATCGACACGCTGACCCTGCAGATGACCAGGGCGGCGTGGTTCACCCCTGCGGTTCAGGCGGATATCACGGCCTATCTGGCCTTTGTTGCGGCCCATACAGATCCGGCGACGGGCGAAGCGGACAGCGCAGGATTTCAATTCACCGCGTTTGATCTGACGGTGCGCGCGTTTGAAGACCTGAAGGTCTTCGTGGACGGGGTCGAACTGAACCCGGCCGACGAGGCGGTCTCGGCTGTCAACGACGCCGCGACGGTAAACGAAGACGACAGCGCCACGCTGATGGGCTCGGTCCTTGACAACGACGCCGTGCCCGACCTCGTCTATTCCGTCACACTGCTTACCGGGCCGACTCACGGGATACTGGCGTTCAACGCGGGCACGCCGGGCAACCCCGACGGCAGCTACAGCTTTGATCCTGCGGGGGATTTCGAGGATCTCGCGGTTGGTGAAAGCCGGGACGTGAGTTTCACCTATCAGGTCACCGATGCCGACGGCGATACCGACCAGGCGACCGTGACGATCACGGTGACCGGATCAAATGACGTGCCGGTTGCGGTTGCGGACACCGGCACCACGGACGAGAACGCCGCGATCACCATCGATGTGCTGGCCAACGACACGGACGTTGATCTGTCGGACACGCATACGGTTGATGCGGTCAGCATTACGTCAGGCGGCGGCGCTGCCAGCATTGTTGCCAATCTGGTTGTCTGGGATCCGGGCACGGATTACGACTATCTGGCCGTGGGCGAAACAGCGACGGTCGTGCTGGCTTATGACATGTCCGACAACAATGGCGGGACGAATACAGCCACCGTGACGATCACGGTAACCGGTTCCGCCGACGGGCCGGTGATCGACAACATCGTGACGCTTACCCCATTCAACGACGGGTTTCACGGCCAGTTGGGCAACCAGCAGATCGAGGCATTGTCCGGCGACGATTGGGTCACGGGCGACGGTATCGACCATATTGCCACCGGCACAACGGTCAGCGGTCTGGGCTTTGGCGACGACATCATCAACGGTGCTGCGGGGGCCGACACGCTCTTTGGTGATTTCTGGCAGATGTTCACCCTAGGTTACACGGTTTCCGACATAACGCTGAACGCGGGCAACGACATCCTGAACGGCGGCGATGGTGGCGACGGGATTTATGGCGACGCATTTTATCTCAGCCATGCGGATTCGGTTGCTGGGGTGGTGATGACCGCCAATGGCGGAAACGACCTGATCCACGGCGACGGCGGTGACGACGCGCTTTATGGCGATGCGGCCTTCATGAACGTGGCCCGGACATTGGCGGGCAGCACATCCATCCTCAACGGCGGGGATGACAGCGTTTCCGGCGATCTGGGCAACGATCTGATCTATGGCGACGCCCTGACCATGAAGATCATCCCCGGCAACAGCGGGACCATCGAAATCCACGGTGGCAACGATATTCTGGACGGGGGTGCTGGCAACGATTCCATTTTTGGCGACGCCAAGATCATGCGCTCGCGCTATACGGTCGACGGCAACGGTCTGGTGACGGGCGGCGATGACGTTCTGACGGGTGGGGCGGGCGATGATATCCTCTATGGCGAAGGTCAGGAAGCGCGCATCGGCAATACCAGTGCGGCCGGTCCGGGAAACACGAACACCATCCTTGCCGGCAATGACGAACTGCATGGCGGGGCGGGAAACGATACGCTGTTTGGCGATTTCGAGTTTGTTTTCAGCAACAACGCACCGGGTGCAATCCTGCGGGGTGGTGACGACCTGATCGACGGCGGCGCCGGGGACGACCAGCTTTACGGTGATTTCTTTCAGGGCGCCGGGATCTACGGAACCCGTGTGACCGGCGGGGCCGACGTGTTCCTGTTTGCCACCGGCAGCGGCAACGACGTGATCCACGATTTTCAGGATGGAACGGACCTGATCGACGTTTCGGGGTACGGCTATACTGCGGTCGGTGACATGACGATCACGGTTGTCGGCGCGGACACGCTGATCGATTTAGGCGGCGGCAACTCGGTGCTGGTCGCGGGCAACATCGCAATCGGCGCGGGTGACTTCATCTTTGCGTAAGATGCGTTCTCCTCATTCGCGCAACCCGTAGGTCGGACAATTGTCCGACCTACGTTTACATCACACGCTCCACCATCATCTTCTTGACCTCGGCAATCGCCTTTGCCGGGTTCAGGCCCTTGGGGCAGGTCTTGGTGCAGTTCATGATGGTGTGGCAGCGATAAAGCTTGAACGGATCCTGCAAATCATCCAGCCGCTCGCCCGTTGCCTCGTCGCGGCTGTCGATGATCCAGCGATAGGCATGCAGCAGCGCCGCCGGCCCGAGGTAGCGATCTGAGTTCCACCAGTAACTCGGGCACGAGGTCGAGCAGCTTGCGCACATCACGCATTCATACAACCCATCCAGCTTCTTGCGATCCTCGATCGACTGGCGCCACTCCGTCTCCGGTCGCGCGGTCCTCGTTTCCAGCCACGGCATGATCGAGGCATGCTGCGCATAGAAATGCGTCAGATCAGGCACCAGGTCCTTGACCACCGGCATGTGCGGCAGCGGATAGATTTTGACGTCGCCCTTCACCTCGTCCAGACCATAAATGCACGCGAGCGTATTGATCCCGTCGATATTCATGGCACAGGATCCGCAAATACCTTCGCGGCAGGACCGGCGAAAGGTCAGGGTCGGGTCGATCTCGTTCTTGATCTTGATCAGCCCGTCCAGCACCATCGGGCCGCAATCGTCCATGTCGATAAAATACGTGTCCACCCGCGGGTTCGCGCCGCTGTCCGGATCGTAACGGTAAATCTTGAAGGCCCGCACGTTCTTGGCGCCCTCGGGCTTGGGCCAGCTTTTGCCAACCGTCATGCGCGAGTTCTTGGGGAGTGTGAATTCAACCATGGTGTATGCTCCTCAATAAACCCGTTTCTTGGGTGCGAATTTCTTCATGTCGACGCCACCCTTGGCCTTGCTCGTCAGCGGTTTTTCGTGAACCGGGCGATAATCCAGGGTCGTTGTGCCGTCCTCGGCGACCCAGGCCAGCGTGTGTTTGCGCCAGTTCTTGTCGTCGCGGTCCGGAAAATCCTCGTGCGCGTGGGCGCCCCGGCTTTCCTTGCGCGCCTCGGCCCCGGTGATGGTGGTCGAGGCATTGGCCATCAGGTTTTGCAGTTCCAGCGTTTCCATCAGATCGGTGTTCCAGATCAACGAGGTATCGGTGACGCGCAGGTCCTTCATGTCGCCCCAGACACCGGCGATTTCCCGGCACCCTTCGGTAAGGGAAGTGTTCGTACGGAAGACGGCCGCGTTGGTCTGCATGGCGCGCTGCATCTTGAGGCGAACCTCAGCCGTGGGGCTGGCGCCCGCAGCGTTTCGCGTGGCATCAAACCGCGCAAGAATGTCGTCGGCCTTGGCCTTGCCGGAATTGGGCACCGCTGCGCTGCGGTCAATAACCTCGCCCGCGCGGATCGAGGTCGCCCGCCCCAGCACCACGATATCAAGCAACGAATTCGTGCCCAGCCGGTTTGCCCCGTGCAACGAAGCACTTGCGGCTTCGCCCGCCGCCATCAGGCCCGGAACCACCGCATCCGAATTATCCGCGGTTGGCCGCAGAACCTCACCCCAATGATTGGTCGGAATACCGCCCATGTTGTAGTGGCAGGTCGGCAGAACCGGGATCGGTTCCTTTGTGACGTCCACGCCCGAGAATATCCGTGCGCTTTCCGAAATCCCCGGCAGGCGTTCATGCAGGGTTTCCGCAGGCAGGTGGCTGAGGTTGAGGTCGATGTGATCCTTGAGCGGACCGACACCGCGCCCTTCGCGGATTTCCAGCGTCATGCAGCGGCTGACGACATCGCGGCTGGCCAGATCCTTGAAGGTGGGGGCATAGCGTTCCATGAACCGCTCGCCTTCTGAGTTGGTCAGAAAACCACCTTCGCCACGCGCCCCTTCGGTAATCAGGGGGCCGACGCCATAAATGCCGGTGGGGTGGAACTGCACGAATTCCATGTCCTGCATCGGCAGACCCGCGCGGGTCACCAGACCCGCACCATCCCCCGTGCAGGTATGGGCCGAGGTGCAACTGAAATAGGCGCGCCCGGCCCCGCCCGTGGCCAGAACGACCATTTTGGCGTTGAAGCGGTGCATCGTGCCGTCGTCCAGCTTCCAGGCCATAACTCCGGTGCATTGACCGTCATCGGACATGATCAGGTCGAGCGCGAAATATTCGATGTAGAATTCCGCGTTATGTTTCAGCGACTGCCCGTAAAGCGTGTGCAGCATGGCGTGGCCTGTGCGGTCGGCAGCGGCACAGGCACGTGAAACCGGAACCCCCTCGCCATAGTCGGTGGTGTGCCCGCCAAACGGGCGCTGGTATATCTTGCCGTCCTCGGTGCGGCTGAAGGGAACGCCATAGTGTTCCAGTTCGTAAACCGCACGCGGTGCTTCGCGGGTGACATATTCGATCGTGTCATTGTCCCCCAGCCAGTCGCTGCCCTTGACCGTGTCATACATATGCCACTGCCAGCTGTCTTCGCCCATGTTGCCAAGACTTGCCGCGACGCCCCCCTGGGCGGCAACGGTGTGGGACCGCGTCGGGAATACCTTGGTGACGCAGGCGGTTCTCAACCCCTGTTCGGCCATGCCGAGTGTCGCGCGCAATCCCGCGCCCCCGGCCCCGACAACAACGACGTCATAGTCGTGTTCTGTAATATCGTATGCAGTCATCTGGTTTCTCCGGACATCAGGCGCCAAAGGCAATTTTTGCGACGGCGAATGCGCCGGCGACCGCGAAAGCGCGCCAGATCAACGCGTTGGCGATCAGCGAAAGCGTCCTGTTGCGCGGCGTGTGGACATAGTCTTCAAGGACGATCTGCAAGCCCAGCCGCAAATGGCGAAAAGCAATCAGAATGAACCCGATAGCCACAAGCGCGTGAAAAGGATGGCTGTAGGTCGCAACAACCGCTTCGCGACCGGCGCCGAGGCTGGTCGCAAAGGGATAAAGGAACAACAGCCCCAACGGTATCAGTGCGATCGCCGTCAGCCGTTGGGAAATCCAGTGATGGGTTCCGTCCTTGGCCGATCCCAGCCCGGTCGCACCCTTGAAATCCGTTCTAAAGTTCATTGCCATCCCTCACATCACAAGCCAGACACTGGCGGTCGTGAACACGACCGAAAAAACGACCACGCGCCATCCGGCACGGGTCGACACACCGATGCCAAGGCCCCGGCCTGAATCCCACCTTAGATGACGCACCCCGTTGAAAAAGTGGAACCAGAACGCCCACAGCGACACCAGCAGCACCAGATCGCCCAGCCAGGACGTCATCAGCCCGTCAACGAAGGCAAAATACGAGGGCGACGTTGCAGCGGCCAGAAACCACCACACGATCAGGACCGCCGTGACGGCCAGTCCGCTGCCGGTAATCCGGTGCAGGATCGACAGAACCGATGTCATCTGCCTGCGGTAAATGGAGATATGCGGCGACAGGGGTCGGTTGATTTGTTCAGTTTCGGCCATGGTGCCTCCCTCTTCCAAATATCCAAAGCGCTGCGGTCATTTCTTTATGAGCCGATTGTATACCAAGATAAACCGAATAATGTGCGCCCGAACCCAATTTCCCGTGATGCTGGCGCTCCTTTGCACTTGGGCGTGAAAAGCCAGCGCTCGATCTGCTTACTTCGGGTTTAACGCCGTTGATCTGCCAATGTCTAGGGCGTAGACCACTAAACCACACGCCACCGGCGCGAAGTATGCGAAATATCAGGGGTTTGCAACGCGCCGCCAAGTTTGGGTCTGTTTGCAAGCGGCTGAAGCCTCTGAAATGAAGCGACATCTGCGCCCTGCAGGCTCAAAGGATTTCCGCCTGTCTCATGTTGCAACCCCTTGAAATAGCGTCGCACTTCCTGCGGGCAGGTTTCCTGCCGTTCGGTTGGAAAATCCAGTTCGTCCGCCAACGATTGGCGCGGGTCGGGATTGGCACCGTAATGCAAACAAAGGATCGTGTAATAGCGTTGCCGGTCCAGCCCGTGCGTATCCCAGAACGCCAGATCGTACCCTTCGGTTTCCGCCTGTTGCGCCATGTAGGCAAAGTTGTCAGCCGCAGCGAGCATTCTATGGTGAACCTGATTGAGTCTCGACTCTAGTGGTGCGAATCCTATGGTTCGAACCACTAGATTCTTGCTTGATGGACAAAATTATCACGACATTTAAGTGGGTTGCGCAAAAAGGGCTGCGCCTGCCGAGGGACTCAAATGTCGCGTTCGATCCACTAGGTCCGGATCAAAGTTCGTATCGTAGCAATCAGGGAAAACGCGAGGTTCGCGCCCGACCCCGAGAGGGTGAGGGCAGTCTTGGAAACGCTACGGGGGAGCGTTTCAGGCCCGAACGGGCGGAGCCCGAGGCGCGACTGATTGACCCTCCGAATTGCATGTGGGGGCCCGAGGGCGAGGTTGAGTTTGCCCCGGTTCAATCCATTCCCGCACGGCCCTGCGCCTGCCCGTGGGGTGGCGCCCGCAACGCCGGTCGGGGGCAGTTTATCCCGGCAAAACCCGAACGAACGGGGTGGGATGCGCAGCATCGGCAAAAGCGCCAGCCCGCCCGGACGGGCAGACGCAGGGCCGGGGCGCTTTCAGCGCCTGTTAACCGGCCCGGGGCAAACCTCAACCTCCCCTTCAGGCCAACTCCGGTCTTTCTCACCCACGCAAAAGGGTCAACGAAATTGGCCGTTGGTATGAGGGCCGTCCTGAAAACCCTCCGGGAGGGCGTTTCAAGCCCGAACGGGTGGCGCCCAAGGGTTTGAGCCGGATTGCAGGCAATCCGGGGTTCAAAGGACGTCAACGATGCGAACTTTGGAGTAAGGTGACTAGTGGTTCGAATCCTACGGTTCGTTCCACTAGCATTTTGCTTTATGGATAAAATTATCACGACATTTGAGTCGCTTGGGCGAAATGTGTGGCGCTCGCTGAGGGACTCAAATGCCGCGTTCGATCCTCTAAGTCGGGATCAAAGCCCAGTAATCGAAATCAAGCAAGATGTCCGGATGGTATTTGCCGTCTTCTCCTCTGGCCGTCAGGTCGCCCGGATCGCCCTTGGTTGCGATCAGACGCAAACGGATCGCCCCAACGCCGGGAGCGGCGGTTTCGGCCTTGTCGAGCACCTCGCTGAAGGCGCGGATGGTATCGCCCGCAAAGCAGGGATTGACATGCGCCCCGCCATTGATCGCCACCACCATTTGCGCATTCGCCAATCCGTTGAACGACAGGCTGCGCGCCGTGCTGATCACGTGGCCGCCATAGATGATGCGACGTGCGTCCGGGCGCGCGGCCGTGTCGAAATGCACCTTGGACGTATTCTGCCAAAGCCGGGTCGCCATCATGTGTTCGGCTTCCTCTATGGTCGTGCCGTCGACGTGGTCGATCTTCTCGCCGATCCCGTAATCACCCAAACGATGCGGTTCGCCGGCCAGATCAAGATCATAGGACGTGAAATCAAGACCGGCGGGCACCACCAGATTGTCCGCTGCGACCATCTTTTCCAGTTCGGGGACGACCGGCGGTTCTGTCGGTGTGCCGGGATCACGTTTGCGCACCATGACCCAACGCTTGAATTCGATGACAACCGCGCCTGACTGGTTGAACCCCTGCGTGTGCACCCAGACCACACCCGTTTTGCCGCTGG
>CAYXNM010000031.1:0-22987 GCA_964466385.1 uncultured Rhodobacter sp.
GAACCGGTGTACACGGATTTGCAATCCGCTGCGTAACCACTCCGCCAACTCGCCAAGCTCCCGCTGTCTAGAGGCTATAGCGCACGCCTGCAATCGCAAAAAAACGTCCCGTTCAGAATATGCCGGGGTCTGTTTGATTGTTTTCTGTCTTATCGCGCGAACCGCTTTTCTCGGGCGATTGGAAAAAAGAACCACGCCACACCGGGCGTTAGAGCAAGAAATGCAAAGCAGCGGCCGATTTCAGCGTCTATCCTGAACCCGTTCGGCACGCATCATGCGGGTCGGTTGCCAAACAGGGCGCGTCACAGCATCGAGGTGAATGATGGAAAGCAAGACATACATGGTCGTTCAGGCCACCCCAAACCCAGAGAACATGGAAGACATGCAGGCCTATGGCGCACAGTCATACGGGCTGATGGAAAAACACGGAGGACGGCCGGTCGCAAACTACAAGGTTCAGTCGGTCCTGGACGACGGCGACAAACCTGCCATGATCGGCGTGTTTTCCTTTCCCAGCCCGGCGGCCATTCAGGATTTGCTGTTCAACGATGCGGACTATCAAAAAATCATTCCCTTTCGCGACAAGGCGTTCAAAAGCATCCGGTTTTTCGTGTGCGGCGAATAATCGCGAGGGGTGAGGGGGCGTGGACCGGATTTTCAAGAGCATCAATTATATCGAACAGAATTTGTTCGAACCGGTCGACATCCACGACATCGCCCGCGCGGCCAGTTATTCGACCTATCATTTCTGTCGGATATTCCGTGCGTTGGTGGGGGATTCTCCGAAAGAGTATCTTCGCAAGAGGCGGCTGACGATTGCGGCGCAACGGCTGGCCAGTGGCGAGAGCTCGATTCTCGACATCGCTTTGGCCTGCCAGTTCGAAAGCCACGCGTCATTCACCCGCGCCTTCAAAAAGTTTTTCGCAATGACGCCCGAGCAATATCGCGACAAGGCCGATCCGTTTCGCCTGATCTACAAGGATCAGTTCAGCCCCCACATGCTGCACCATCTTCAAAACCGTCTGGAAATGGAGCCGAAGATCGTCAGCCGACGCGAGACAAAAGTCGTCGGGATCGCCCGGCAGTATCGGGAGGAAGATCTGGACATCGAAACGCTTTGGTCAGCCTTTCGCCCGGATGTCTTTCAGATCACCAACCGGGTGGGCGAGGACGCCTTTGGCATTTACGAAGAGTATCGCGAAAACGATGGTGGTGTCGGGTTCAGCTATGTTTGTTCGGTCGAGGTCGCGGATTTCGATCACGTTCCAAAAGGAATGATCGCCCGAACAATTCCCGCGCAACGCTATGCGGTCTTTCGTCACCTGGGTCCGCTGTCCTCTCTGCCGGAAACCCTGAAATACATATGGGGAAGCTGGTTGCCGAAATCTGATTATTCGTATCTGGAGTCGCCCGATTTCGAGCTTTACGCTCCGGCGACCGAACCGGGCGATCCGGACAAGGTTCTGTCTCTTCACATTCCTGTGCGCAAATTGGCGTGACGCTGGCGGAGAAGGAAGGAGTCGAACCCTCCTGAGACGAAAACCCGCCTCTGACCGGTTTTGAAGACCGGCGGCGCCACCGGGCGCCTCGCTTCTCCTCACTGATTGCCGCGCTTTCAGTCAACATCTGCCGCTTTGCCCGATTTTCGGACGTCACCCACCCTAACCGTGCGCCCCGATCTGTCAAAGGTTTCCAGGAGCGCCAGCGCGTATTTGCGGCTGGTGCCCAGAAGGTCGCGGAATTCCGCGGCGGTGATGGTGTCGTGAAGGGCCAAATGGGTATCCAGTTTTTCGGTCGCCTGCGCAAAAGCCTCGGCCATGAACACGACACCACCCTGCGCGCGCCGCACATGCCCTTTGGTCTCCAGATGCGCGATGACCGTTTGCAGATCGCGGTTCTTTGGATCGGGCAGGGGGGGTGAAAACGGTTCGGCGCGAAGCGTGGCCAGAAACGACCGGGCAATTTCGGTTTGGGCGTCTGACAAACCGGCGCTATGGCCGGGCAGGGCCAGAACGGACCCGCGCCGGACGATGCTGCCATCGGCGACAAGGCGGTTTACGAAGGCGCGAAAAACCGCGGGGGGGATTTCCTGCGGGACACGCGTTTGCAATTCCTCCGCAGAAAGGCCGGTGGCGGCGGGATGGGTCTTGTGGTGATCGGCCAGCGCGGCTGCCACGGCGATTGCGATCATCTGCAACCGGGCATCTGACGTCACAAGCGCATCAAGGCCCCCGCCCAGCATATGGAGATGGTCGTCAGACCTGATTTCCGCAGCCAGCCGTTCGGGCGCAATATTCAGGCGGAAACTCAACCCGGACAATGTCGCTGCGGGCGTCGCGGGGGGAAGAAACAGCAATCGGGTGGCCGCCAGCGTATTGCCCGCGTCAAGCAAGGACAATCGGCCAAGGCGCGCTGTGTCCCGGCGAGGGTGTTTTTCCCCAATCGGGTCCAAGACCCTGCCGCCGCCAAGGGTGTTTTCAGCCTGTTCGTTGCGGATCACGAAGAAATCTGAGGTCATGGCATGGACCGGTTCGGTCAGCACGATCTGCGCCAGACCCTGCTTTCCCGCGTCAAGCTGGGCAATGCTGCCCAACAGATTGACCGTTCCCAACCGTTCCGCCGCCCCGAGATGAAGCCGAACCCGCTGACGGTTCCGGATCGGGGCCGGAATGTTCTCGCCGGCGACGAGTGTTACGTCAAACCGCGCTGTCGCACGCGCGATCCCCGGTTCACAGGCGACATCTCCGCGGTTGATGTCCGTTCTTGTGGCCCCGGTCAGATTGATCGCAACACGCTCGTTGCTGTTTCCACGATCCACATCGACACCGTGTTTTTGCAGCCCGCGAATGCGATATGTCCTGTCGCCGGGGACCACGACGATGTCCTTGCCGATTTCAACGGTTCCCGCAAGGACCGTCCCCGTGATCACGACTCCGCGCCCGCGAACCGAAAACACGCGGTCGATTGGCATCCGAAAGGCACGGGCAATTTCAGGGGTGTCATGGGTATTCATCCGGTCTGCAATGGCCTGGCGCAGGGCACCGATACCCTCGCCGGTCAGGCTGGAAACG
Organism: uncultured Rhodobacter sp.; assembly: GCA_964466385.1. Classification (GTDB taxonomy): domain Bacteria; phylum Pseudomonadota; class Alphaproteobacteria; order Rhodobacterales; family Rhodobacteraceae; genus UBA5972. The sequence goes on from CAYXNM010000031.1 coordinate 3,072, forward strand.
GACAGGATAGGGGAATTCGCGTATTTACTTCCGTCTGTTAAAAGCCTGAGTTCATCCCTGGCATTCGCGATTTGTTCCCCTGTTGCCCGGTCAGTTTTCGTGATCACAAAAAGCGCGTTCCTGATGCCGAGCGATCGAACAATCGCGAAATGCTCCTCGGTTTGCGGCATCACACCGTCATCCGCGGCCACAACGAACAACACGAGGTCAATTCCGTGGGCACCGGCCACCATGTTGCGGATGAACCGCTCGTGCCCCGGCACGTCGATGATGGAAACCTCGGTCTGGTCGGGCAGGGTGAAATGCGCGAATCCCAGGTCGATCGAGATGCCGCGTTCTTTTTCGGCCCTCAGCCTGTCCGTATCCTGCCCCGTCAATGCCTTGACCAGCGCCGTCTTGCCGTGGTCGATATGACCGGCCGTGCCAATGACAAATCCCATGGCCTGGGCCACCTTTCGTTGCGTCGGTGCGGTTAATCAATAAACTGCCTTTGATTGATGAGGAAGACCCGCCATGGCGCAAACCCCGAAACCCGAACGACCGCGCCTTCCTTCCGTGGATGAAGTCCTGCGCAGGCCCGAATTCGCCCACCCGCTGGCGCAATTCGGCCGTGTTGCCGTGCGCGACCAGATACGCCTTGCGCTGGCGGCTGCGCGACAACGCCAACCTAAGGCAGTATTGGGTGCGACCGACCTTGCCGACACGGTCAATGCGGCGCTCCAACTGGCGCACGCTCCCAGCCTCAGACCCGTTTTCAATCTGACCGGAACCGTTTTGCACACCAATCTGGGCCGGGCGCCCTTGCCCCGGGCCGCGATTGACGCGATGGTCGCGGCAGCCGGTGCCGTCAATCTTGAATATGACCTTTCAGCCGGAACGCGCGGGCAGCGCGATTCGCATCTGGAAGACCGGATCACCCGCCTGACCGGGGCCGAGGCCGCGATTGCCGTCAACAACAACGCCGCTGCGGTCATGATCGCGCTGAATACCTTTGCGCACCGCAAGGAGGTGATCATATCGCGCGGCGAGCTGATCGAAATCGGGGGCAGTTTTCGCATTCCGGAAATCATGGCGCGTGCCGGCAGCACCCTGCGAGAGGTGGGCACCACCAACCGAACCCATCTTAAGGATTTCAAATCCGCCCTGGGGCCCCAAAGCGGGATGATCCTCAAGGTTCACACCAGCAATTACCGGATCGAGGGTTTTACCAAGTCCGTGCCCGCGCGCGACCTGGCTGATCTGGCGCACGCGGCTGGCATTCCATTCGTCGTGGACCTTGGCAGCGGCAGTCTGGTCGATCTGACGCGATTTGGGCTGCCTTATGAAACCACGGTGCGCGAAACGCTGGAAAACGGGGCGGACCTCGTCTCGTTTTCGGGCGACAAGCTGTTGGGAGGACCGCAGGCGGGTCTCATCGCCGGGCGCGCAGATCTGATCGCGGACATTGCGGCCAATCCGATGAAACGCGCGCTGCGTCTGGACAAGGTGACGATCGCGGCACTGGCCGCCGTTCTGCGTCTTTATGCCAACCCCGACACACTGGGCGAACATGTCCCGGCGATCCGACAGCTTGGCCGGACAGCTGCGGACATCAAGGCACAGGCCACGCGGGTTCTGCCAAACGTCAGAACGGCGCTCCGGGGCGTCGCCGATGTTGCCGCCGAAAATTGCCGATCGCAAATCGGCAGCGGGTCGCTGCCGGTCAGCACCCTTGACAGCCATTGCCTGACCCTGACACCGGTTGCGCGAACCGACGACGCGTTGCGCACACTTGCCGCACGCTTTCGCACCCTGCCAAGACCGGTGGTTGGACGGATCAGAAACGGCACCCTCCGGTTCGATCTGCGCACGCTGGAGGATGAAGCGGAATTTTTGACGCAATTGGAAGAGCTTGCACAACGATCTTGATCCTGAAGATGCTCAGCCTGGTCTTGCGGCGGGTCAGAATCCCGCGTTTTCCTGTTTTTCCGGTGGCCCTCAATTTGGATTGCACCTATCAAAGGCCAAACGCCAGACGAAAGGAGCATTCATGGACCCGATCCGCTTAACCGCGCTCGCCCATGGGGGTGGTTGAGGCTGCAAGCTTGCTCCAGCGGTGCTGGAGGAGATCCTCAGCCATTTGCCCGCGCAAATGAAAGATCCCGCCCTGATGGTCGGGCTCGAAACAAAAGACGACGCGATTGTCTACCGGCTGGATGACGACCGCGCGATCGTGGCCACGACCGACTTTTTCATGCCGGTGGTGGACGATCCTTTTGATTTCGGGGCAATCGCCGCGGCCAATGCGCTGTCGGACGTCTATGCCGTCGGGGCGCGGCCTTTGTTTGCGCTGGCCCTGGCTGGGATGCCGGCGGGAAAACTGCCTGTTAAGACCATCTCCAGCATTCTGGCGGGCGGTGCGGATATGTGTCGCCGCGCCGGGATCGTGGTGGGGGGCGGTCATTCCATCGACGCGCCCGAGCCGATTTACGGGCTGGCCGTGGTCGGGCTTGTGCATCCTGACCACGTTCTGCGAAACTCGACCGCCAGGGCGGGTGATGTGCTGATCCTTGGCAAACCGCTTGGCGTCGGCATTTTGAGCGCTGCGTTCAAAAAGGATCGTCTGTCGGGCAGGGATTACGACGCGATGATGGCGGTGACGACCCACCTCAATTCGATCGGGGCGGAACTGGGCAGGACGCCGGGCGTTCATGCCATGACCGATGTCACCGGTTTCGGCCTGATGGGTCATTTGAGTGAAATGTGCGCGGGTTCAAACCTGCAAGCGCATGTACGCTATGGCGCTGTCCCGATGATGGGTTCGGCATGTCTGCTGGCTAAAGAGGGCATAAAAACCGGGGCCGGGACGCGGAATTTCGATGCGTTCGGGGAAAACATCAACGTAACGGCGGAACTAGAGGACTGGCAGCGCAATCTGTTGTTCGATCCGCAAACTTCTGGCGGATTGCTGGTTTCGGTGGCCCCGGAGAAGGCGGAAGATGTCCTCAGGATGTTTCTTGCGCAAGGGTATGACGGTGCCGCCGTGATTGGTGATGTGACCGCCGGTCCGCCGACAATCACCGTCCTTGACTGATCAAAGCCCCAGTTTATCGATCCATTCCCCCGGGACGAGGAAGCTTGAAATCAGGTTCCGCCCCTTGTTGTCGCTTTCAAGACAGTGCGTGCGAAAGCGCACGATACCAAGAGCGGCCTGCGTTTCGCGCCAGAACCAGTTGCCAAGCGCGGGGCTGGGCACGCGGGCCGTATCCCTGGTGGCGGCCTCGACATAGAGTGTCTTGATGTCATCGACCACAAAGCGCGCGGTCTTGCTGTTGATCGGATTCGCCGGATCCTGTTCGTTCCTGACAAGCGCGACGAAAGACCGCGCGCAATCTTCGGTGGAAAGTCCCGCATTGCCAAACGCCGATCCTTCGGTCCCGCGACCTTTGCCGGTGCGGGCGTTCAGAACAACCTTAAGTTCGTCCTCTAAAGCACGGAAAGATAAAGATTCATCGCGACCGGCAGTTAATTTGTCCGGGGCCTGCCAGGGGTGCGAAAGATCCACACTGCGCATATCGATATAACGGCTGAATATCGGCGGAGGGCTGTCGTTCCCCAGCAGCGCCAGCGCGTGCCCAAGAATGTCACGCTGCAAAGGCGCATTATTCGGTTCCCCCAATGGGCGCCCCAGTTCGAAAGGTACAAACAGCGTGCGGGGCGGGCGGATCTTGTCGCTGTGCAGGCGCACAAGGCTGATGATCACACTCGCAAGACCGGCGCGCTCAAGATAATGGGCCAGCACGCTCACGGCGCGCGTGCAATGCGGTCAGACCGGGACCAGCAGCACCGCGTCAACCATATCGGCCTTTAACAGGCCTGCGACCTGATCCGCATGGGGTTTCATGGCCGCCGGGTCTGTTGCGCCCATGAACGAATAGTGCGTTTCCGCCACAGATCCGATCACGCCCTCGTTCGCCATCTCGCCGAGCCGCGCAATGGGCAGGATCGTGTTGATGTCCTGAACATACCCTGTGCGGTCATAGTTGACCGAAACGTGGCTCATCAGGATATCTTCCTTTGAACGTGTTGAAATGATACGGTAATCGGCAGAACTCAGACCAAATCGCGGGTCGTTGCGATGGTGCAGCCCGGCACTGGAAACGATGGCGACCCGGCGTTCCGACAGGGCAGGGCCCTTGACGAAAGGAGCGTCTTCAAACGAGGGGCAGTCCAGTTTTCTGATGCTGGCCCGGGTTCGCGGTGGGATATTTTTCAAAAATGCCATATGCCTGCGGATGATTCGAGCGCGTGCGCGTTGGATTACACCACATTGCACGGCAATAACAAAGCGGCGTTCCCGCGGGGCATGATTATGAACTGATGCGTGATGGCCATTGAACTGCAAACACTGAACCAGATCGGCACCTGGCCCTATGACCAGATCATCGACGCGCGCGCGCCGGCAGAGTTTTCAGACGATCACATCCCCGGCGCCGTCAACCTGCCGGTGCTCGATGACCGGGAACGTGCGCGGGTTGGCACGGAATATGTCCAGAACAGCCGGTTCAATGCGCGCAAAACGGGCGCGGCGCTGGTTTCGCGAAACATCGCCCACCATCTGGAAACCGCGCTTTCAGACAGGGACGGCGGGTTTCGTCCGCTGATCTATTGCTGGCGGGGGGGGCAACGCTCGGGCGCGTTCGCCAGCATCCTTTCGCAGATCGGCTGGCGGGTGGAGACACTGGCCGGCGGGTATCGGGCCTATCGCAGGCTTGTGGTCAAATCCCTTTATGACGACGAAATGCGCACGCCCGTGGTTGTTCTGAGCGGTCATACAGGCACGGCCAAGACGGATATTCTCAGCCGTCTTGCAAAAACCGGTGCGCAAACGCTCGACCTGGAGGGGCTGGCCCGACACCGTGGCTCGATTTTCGGGGCGCGTCCGGGCGGGCAGCCGTCGCAAAAGGCCTTTGAGGGCGCGCTCGCACAAAAGATCACGCATCTGGACACGACAAGGCCCGTTCTGATCGAGGCTGAATCAAGCAAGATCGGCAACATTGTGCTTCCGCCCGGACTTTGGAAAGCGATGAGCGCCGCGCCCCGCATCAATATTGCTGCCCCGTTGCCGGAACGCGCCGCTTACCTGGCCAGAAGTTACGGTGATCTGACGGCCGACAATGACAAGCTGGTCCGGACAATCCGCGCCCTTGGCCACATGCACGCAAAAGACGTGATCGACGACTGGGTGAAACAGGCGCGGGCAGGGGCGTTTGAACCCCTTGCGGCATCGCTGATGGAGCGCCATTACGACCCGCGATATACCAAGAGCACGGCCCGCTCGGCGCGCAGGATCCTGGCCAGCGTCAATCTGGCGGACCTTTCGCCAGACGGGCTGGATGGCGCAGCGGCAGAGGTTGGCGCGATCCTGAACGATGCGTGAAACCTGAATTCACTTGAACCTGCGCCCGTACGACTTCACAACGGTATCCGTAACGCCAACCCCGCGAAAACAGGTGCACATATGTCAGAGGATCACAAGTCGCTCGTAAGACGCGCGCTTGCGCCCACGACCGCAAGCCGGCCGATCGTAACCCCGATTTATCCCAGCACAGCGTACGCGTCCTTGTCCCCTGACATGCTGGACGCGCAATATGCCGGTGATGTCCAGGGCTATACCTACTCCCGCGAAGGGCACCCGAACGCCCGGATACTGGCCGACAAGATCGATTGGATGGAAGGGGTCGGGGGCGGAATGATCACCGGATCCGGCATGGCGGCGGTGACGGCGGCTGTCATGGGAACGCTTGGGGCAGGGGACCACATCATTGCGAGCGATCAGCTTTACGGGCGTTCGCTGCGACTGCTTGCGCAGGATCTGCCGCGTTATGGCATGACATCGACACTGGCCGACGCGACCAATGCGGGGGCGTTTCAGGCCGCAGTCACCCCGAACACACGGGCAATTCTGCTGGAGGTCGTCTCCAACCCCGGATTGCGCATTGCGGATGTTGAAGGCATTGCGAAAGTCGCACGCAACAACGAACTGACGCTGATCGTCGACAATACCTTTACCACGCCGCGGGGGTTTCAGCCGCACAAGGCCGGCGCGGACATCATCGTTCATTCCGTGACGAAACTGTTGGGCGGGCATTCCGATGTCATGCTGGGGTATGTGGCCGCAAAAGACCCCACACAGGCAGGGGCCGTTCGCGATCTCATCGTGACATGGGGCCTGACGCCCAGCCCTTATGAATGCTGGCTGGCCGAACGGGGGATCTATTCGTTTGATCTGCGTTTTGAACGCGCGCAGAAAAACGCCGCGGAACTGGCCGATTTTCTTGCCGGGCTTGCGGGCGTTCAAAAGGTACTTTACCCCGGCCGTTCCGACCATCCGGACCACAACCGCGCCGCGGCGGTACTGGGTGAAAACTTTGGCAACATGGTCAGTTTCTCCCTGAAGGGCGGTCGCGACGCAGCAAACGCCCTGACCAGAGCCGCACCCCATATAACCTTTGCCCCCACTTTGGGCGATATCGGCACGACGCTGTCGCATCCGGCGTCATCCTCGCATCGGGGATTGACGGCCAAGGCGCGCGACGCCCTGGGTCTGGGGGAAGGTTTCTTTCGAATATCGGTGGGAATCGAGGATATCGCGCTGCTCAAATCCGAATTCAAGGCGGCGATTGCCGCCGCCATTGCCTGAGAAGCCATTCAAAGAGCGGGAACGGGATTTTGGACTGCGCTTGGCGACAAATGGACCAAGCCGCGCAACCGGGCGGTGTCAGATGGTCGCGCCTCTGGCCCGCGGCAACTTCCGGACCCGGCAATCGCCGATCTCGACAACATCGAAATCCATGCCGGGATAGTGGGAAAGGATTTCTCTCTGCACCATGGTCGCGTTTGGAATATTGTTGATTACCGCGCGGTAGGCACCCCGGTAGCCCAGGGATTCCAGGATTGTCGCAAGCTCCATCGCGTCAAATTCCGATGTCAGCAATGGCGTCAGGACGAGTTTTGTTCCAAGGCTCGCGAACGTTTCGCGCGACATTCTCCGAACGTGGTCAAAAGGCAGATAGATCGCCATGTGGGGCTCATCGTCAAACCCGAACAGGCTTGTCGGTCCGTCAAACCCGACCATAAGCGTTTGGCCGCTGTGCTTGGGCCAGATGGCGTCGATCTGGCCACAACCTTTCTGGCCGCCGAACTGCAATGCGGAGTTAGGAAAACGGTGTCGTATGATCATTCGATAGCCTTTTGTTCGTCCGGGACGGGGAAAGGCGTACAATTGATACTCTGATACCGCGAAATAACGCGCCTATGCACCACCATGTGGTGAAACGTTATGGACTTTGTAAAACTTTATTTTCCAAAAAGTAAACAAAAAATATGAAGAACCGGTTTCCAAACGTCGAATAATGCGGTGTGTTGCGCCAAATTCACTGTGGTTCCATTCCCAGGATAGGCGCGACACACGCAGGTTTTTTCCAGTCATTGCCGGGCAGAGAATGTCATTTGTCACAAAGAGGGGGGCGAACAGGCAAGCGCTCGCCTTGCAGATTTGCAGGATTCATATTGTGATCACGGTTATGGCCGGATCAAATTCGATGTCAGGCAAGCGCATAATAGATATTATGTTAATTTTGTTTACCAGTTAATTATCAACCTATTACACAATGTTGAACTCTCGAAACGGCTGCGACTTAATGATACGCCCCGGTCCAAGATCGGAAAGATCAAGCGTTTTGAAGCGCCCGAACAGAACAAGTTCGGCCACGCCGCGACCGACGGCCGGCGATTGTTGCAGGCCGTGCCCCGAAAACCCGTTTGCAAACACAAGGTTTTCCACATCGCGATGTCGGCCGATGATCGCATTCTGATCGAGCGTGTTGTAAGCATAATGACCCGCCCAGGCATGTTGCATCCTGATGGCCTCAAACAATTCTGATCGATGCGCAAGCCGTGGCCAGATCACGTCGTCAAATTCGTGGTAACGCGGTTCAAAATCGTCAAGTGCGACAGCGGGATCCACCTCGGGCTGGCAAGCAGCAATCCATCCGTTCCCCTCGGGTCGGAAATAGACCCCGCGATTATCGACAATCAACGGTGACCTGGCCGGCCCGGCGTTTTGGGTTCGAAATGCGAATGTCGTTCGTTTCCGGGGTTCCACCGGCAAATCGATCCCGACAAACCTGGCGACTCGCCGCGCGCGGGTTCCTGCTGCATTGACAAACGTTCCCGCCGAGATGCGCCCGCCAGAGGCCAGTTCAGCGAAAGTGATCGCGCCGCGCCTGCGTTGCTGAAGGCCCACGACCTCGTCATGGAGAAAACAGACGCCCCTGTCGCGGGCAAGCGCGCGAAAGCCGCTGAGAAGCCCCATGTTGTCAAACCAGCCTTCGCCCCTTGCCCCCAGTGCACCCAACGTGATGTCTGTCAGGTTCAGGAACGCAAACCTCTGCCTTAAAGCATCGGGTTCCAGCAAACGGGTGTCGGCACCACCTGCGCGCTGGATTTCGCAGTTCGCCCGGAGCGTTTCAGCCTGCGCCTCGTTTCCCGCCAGAAACAGATAGCCGTCCTCACGAAAAGCAAGGTCGCGGTTTTCGCGTGCGTCCGAAAACAGCGAGGGGAAATCACGGATGAAGTCGCCACCGAATTTGGAGATTTCGACATTGATCCGATTGGAAAACTGCATGCGGATCGACGCCGCCGATAACGCGGTCGAACTGTATTCATGCGTCGGATCGCGTTCAATGACGATTACACGTGTTTTCCGCCCCGACATCAGGGCCAGATGATAGGCAATGGCGCTGCCCATCACGCCCCCGCCAATGACAAGAACATCACAACTGGTGGGGTGATTATTCATGGAATTCACCGGGGTCTTGAAGTGGCGGGAAAGATCATCGGCGATCCTGAGTTATCCCAAGATGTGCGATTTAGGCAAGTAATTTGCAAAAACCCTGTTGATAACACCGAGTCAGTGAACGGTATGTGCATGGCCACGGATCGACAGTTCACCACCTTTTCAACCAGACGCCGGCTGAAGGTCGAGCGTGGCAAAGGGCGAAATATCGCGCGGGTCGATCATGAGTTCAATCAACGCTCCGCCTGGGTTGGATTTCGCCTGTGCGAAGACTTCGGCGAAATCCCCGGTCTTTTTGACCCGTTCGGCAAAAAAACCATAGGCCCGCGCGATGGCGACGAAATCGGGGTTTTGAAGATTGGTGGCACTGACCCGACCGGGATACCTGCGTTCCTGATGTGCACGAATTGTGCCGTACATCCCGTTGTTTAACAACAAAATAATGGGCTGTAACCCTTCCTGTTTCGCGGTCCCGAGTTCGGCCATGGTCATCTGAAAGTCTCCATCTCCTGCGAAACAGACGACTTGCCGGGTTTTGTCCACCGATTTGGCCGCAATGGCAGCCGGCAGCCCTGCCCCCATGGCCCCGCTTTGAGGGGCAAGCAGCCGTCGGCGGTCAAAATACGTCAGAAACTTCGAGGGCCACGCCGCGAAGTTTCCCGCGCCGTTCGTGATGACCGCATCGTCATCAAGCGTGCGGTCAAGCCAGGCGCTGATGGCAACCATATCGACGCAACCCACTTGTCGCGCAGAGGCCCGCATTTCCATAAACCCTTGATGCCCAAGCTTTTGCCAGTCCGACCAGTCCCCAACCGCCGGCCGTTCAGCCAACGCCGCGCAAAGCTCGTTCGGGCCGGCGTTGATCGCAACCTCGGGCTGGTAGATCTTGCCGATTTCCAGTGCCGAGCCGTGGGCGTGGATGATTTTTTGTGTTGCGACCGGAACCGCCAGCAGTTTCCAACCCTCGGTCGTGCTTTCGCCAAATCGGATATTCAACGCGAATATGAGATCGGCGTCAGAGATCATCTCGCGAACATGCGGGGACATTCCAACCCCGGCGTCGCCAATGTAACCGGGATGGCGATTATCGATCAGGTCCTGAAAACGAAAGGCGACCGCGACGGGCAGGTTGTTGTTGCTCACAAAGGCTTCAAAATCGCGGCGTCCGGTTTCGGTCCAGCCGCCGCCTCCGACCAGAACCAAGGGGCGCTGCGCGGCTTTCAGCAGGTCAAGCGCAGCTGTCAGGTCGGATTTCGCGGGCGCGGCTTCGGATACAACCACGGCCGGCCCCGGTAGGGCTGCGCTTTGCTCTCGCAGCATGTCCTCGGGCAAGGCGATCACAACCGGCCCCGGACGCCCGCCAAGGGCCGTGGCAAAGGCGCGGGCGATTATTTCGGGAATGCGGTCCGCCGTATCAATTTCGGTGACCCATTTGGCGACGCCTGCATAAAACGAGCGATAATCGATTTCCTGAAACGCTTCGCGCTGGCGCATGTTTCGCCCGATCTGGCCCACGAACAGGATCATCGGGGTCGAATTCTGCATCGCTGTATGGACACCGATGGATGCATTCGTGGCCCCAGGTCCGCGTGTTACGAAACAAATGCCCGGTCGCCCGGTGAGTTTGCCGTAAGCCTCGGCCATGAAGGCAGCACCGCCCTCGTGCCGGCTGACGATCATTTTCAAACGGTTCCTGGCGTCATGAAGTGCATCCAGAACATCCAGATAGCTTTCACCCGGAACACCATATGCTGTCGTGACCCCCTGGGCGAGTAGGCAGTCGACGAGGATTTTACCACCGGATTTCAATGTTTTACGCTCCGTTGTTTTTGCGTGTCGTCAAGATTTCACGGCCAGCCTATTGCGCCGGAAAACCGTCCGCCAGCAAAATGTTGCGAACAGGCTGTGGCAAAGTCGCCCCTTGGGACACGCAATCCGTTCATTTGTGACCGCGGCGCTGGACAATGTGCGGATTTTGAACGAAAAATGTGTGGAACACTCGAAAGACAGAAAAAAATGTCATCGTTTTCGCCCGAACTTGAGAAAATCAAACATCTGGTCGATTGCCAAACCATTGAACAGGTCTGGGAACGCTATGTCGCGATCTTGCTGGATTTCGGATTTGACCGGATGATTTACGCCGCCAGCCGCTATCTCGTCACCGGTGAATTCGGGGACCCGGGCGATGCCATCATCCTGACCAATCACGATCAGGACTACATCGACGTCTTTTTTGGACGTGAACTCTATTTCAGGGCGCCAATGGCGATCTGGGCCATTCACAACACGGGTACGTGCAGCTGGCAGTGGGCGGCTGACCGCAAGATGTCGGGTCAAGCCAGCGCCGAGGAACTTGAAATCATGGACATCAACACCCGCCACGGGGTCACGGCGGGTTACTCGATCAGTTTCTCCCACAGCTTCCAGCGCTCAGGCTCTGGCATCGGCCTTTGCGCAAGGCGCGGTCTTTCGCAGCTTGAGGTGGACGGGATTTGGGAAAGACACGGGCAGGAAATCGATGCGATTAGCAAGGTTGCCGACCTCAAGATCCTGTCGCTGCCCTTTAAACGGCAGGGCTCCAAACTGACCGACCGGCAGACCGAAGTCCTGCAATGGGTCGCCGATGGAAAAACGGTGAACGACATCGCCGTAATCCTGAATCTCAGCGCGGCAACGGTTGAGAAACACCTTCGCCTGGCACGGAACAACCTGAATGCGACCACGACCGCACAGGCGGTCCTGAAAGCCACGATTCAAAACCAATTCTTCATTTTTGAGGGTGCTCCGGGGCTGCCTTCAAAGGAAAACCTGACCTCTGCCGGTGATTCCCCGACCTGAGGTAAGGCAATCCTTACTTTCCCAATTCATCATTAATTGAGACTATTGGACAAGTTCCGTGAGTGGTGGCTGTTCTGGCCGGGGAACGCGAATTGTTTTGAAGCTGCTGTATTTCGTAGCCGAAAAAGAGTTCTTGCGGCGGTCTGGTGGAATTACCCATGAGGTCGTTGCAGGGTCGAAATGTTGTCCTGGGGTTCCCTCTTCAGGGCAGGCAATTGAGACAGAAAAACGGTGTCGACAATGTCGGCACCGTTTTTTTCTTGTTCGCGGGACGGTGCCTTGCGAATCAGGCCCCCATTGTTTTCGCAACTTCGGCGGCGAAATCTTCGGACACTTTTTCAATGCCTTCGCCCACTTCAAAGCGAACAAAGCCAACAACCTCGGCGCCTGCTTCTTTGGCGGCAGCGGCGACGGTCAGATCGGGGTTGATGACAAATTTCTGATTAAGCAGCGTGACTTCTTCAAAGAACTTCTTCATGCGGCCCTTGATCATGTTTTCAATGATGTTGTCGGGCTTTCCGCTTTCACGGGCCTGCTCGGTCAGCACGGATTTTTCGCGTTCAACCACCAACGGGTCAAGATCGGCTTCGCTGAGCGAGGCGGGATTGGCGGCCGCAACATGCATGGCGATCTGACGACCAATCTCACCGTCCGCGCCATTCGTCGCGACGAGGACACCGATCTTGCCCATGCCGGGTGCAGCCGCATTGTGGACGTAAGATGCAACATGTTCGCCGTTCAGGCGTGCCATCCTGCGAACGGCCATGTTTTCGCCGATGGTGGCGACTTTTTCGGTGACCGTGTCTTCGACCGTTTTTCCGCCAAGATCGGCCTTCAGCAGATCGTCCAGCGTTTCGCTGCCCATGGCCGCGTGGGTGATGCCGGAAACCATCGCCTGAAACTCGGCGTTCTTGGCGACAAAGTCGGTTTCCGAGTTGATCTCGACCACAACGCCGATGCCATTGTCGGAAAGAACCCCGACCAGACCTTCCGCCGCTGTACGGCCCGATTTCTTGGCGGCTTTTGCCAGACCTTTGGTGCGCAGCCAGTCCACGGCCGCTTCCATGTCGCCGTCGGTTTCGGTCAACGCTTTTTTCGCGTCCATCATGCCGGCGCCCGACATGTCACGCAGTTCTTTCACCAATTTAGCCGTGATAGCCATTTGGTTTCTCCTTGATTAACAGGTTGTGATTGCCGCGCCGTGCGGTGAAACGCAGGGCGGCGCGGCATTATTCTTGGGGCCAGCCTCAGGCTTCTGCCGCGGCTTTTTCGTCTTTCGCCGTGACGGCGGCCTCTTCGGCAGCCGGGGCGCTTTGGTCGGGCGTTTCGGCGGTTCCATCCACCGGCGCGACCTCGGCCAGCGCATCTTCGGCGGGGGCTTCGTCAAGCGCACCGACGTCAACACCGGCTGATCCCATCTGCGCGGTCATGCCCGTGAGGGCCGCACGGGTGATCAGATCGCAGTAAAGCGCGATCGCGCGCGCGGCGTCGTCATTGCCGGGGATCGGATAATCGATGCCTGCGGGGGACGAGTTGCTGTCAAGAACCGCAACCACCGGAATGCCCAGCTTGTTGGCTTCCGCCACGGCCAGCGCTTCCTTGTTGGTGTCGATGACAACGATCAGATCGGGAACACCGCCCATTTCGCGGATGCCGCCAAGTGAAGCTTCCAGTTTGGTCTGCTCACGCTCGATGCCAAGACGCTCCTTCTTGGTCAGGCCATCGGCCCCATCGGCCATCTGCTCGTCAATCGCCTTCAGACGCGAGATCGATTTCGAGACGGTCTGCCAGTTGGTCAGTGTGCCGCCCAGCCAGCGGTGATTCATGTAGTATTGCGCCGAACGATCGGCCGCATCGGCAATCGCCTTTTGCGCCTGCCGCTTGGTCGCGACAAAGAGAATGCGCCCGCCCTTGGCGACGGTTTCACGCACAACATTCAGCGCTGCGTCAAGCAGCGGAACGGTTTGCGTCAGGTCCATGATGTGGATGCCGTTCTTTTCGCCATAGATATATTGATCCATGCGCGGGTTCCAGCGATGTGTCTGGTGGCCGTAGTGTACGCCCGCTTCAAGCAGCTGGCGCAATGTGAACTCTGGAAGAGCCATTGTCGTTTTCCTTTCCGGTTTTAACCTAGGGCGGGAGAAGAGCTTTTGCCCAACCGGTGGAGCGTCAGGGATTTCTCCCCCGAACACCCGCAAGACCCGCCTGTGGATTTGATGAGCGGCAGTTAGACCAAGACCCGACCGATTGCAAGGGCTTGTGCGCGCGGGGCATGGAAATGATCGCATTTTGCCCCGAACCATGAAAGGGTGGCCGAAATTTACAGGAGGATGACATGAACTACCCCGATTTCATCAACGCGTTTCCCGCGCTCGACCTGCCTTTTCCAAGCGATGTGGTGGAAAGCCATGCCGTTCGTTCGGACAAGGGTCTGGTCGTGTTTTTTCAGTTCAAAAAGGATTTCGACTTGCCCGAACACAGCCATCTTGCGCAATGGGGCACGCTTATTCATGGTGAGGTTACGCTGACGATGGATGGTGTCACCAAAACCTATGTCCCGGGGGAAAGCTGGGATGTTGCCGCTGGCGTCGTTCACGCAGGGCGGATCAAGGCCGGGTCATTCCTGATCGATGTCTTTGAGGAACCCGACCGCTATCCCCTGATCGCCTGATCGGTTTTCGGCTTGTCGCCACGTTGTTTTTGACGCTATGCCACAGGCATGAATACACACCCTGATATTCTGTGCATCGGCTCGGTCCTTTGGGACATCATCGGGCGCTCCGCCAGCCATATGGAGCGCGGCGCCGACGTTCCGGGGCGCATCAACCGAATTCCCGGTGGCGTCGCGATGAATATTGCAATGGCGCTGAACACGCTGGATGTCCGTGTGGCCCTGTTAAGCGCCGTTGGCGACGATGCGGAGGGTCGCGAATTGCTTGGCGTTGCCAGGTCCAAGGGCCTGATCACCCGTTACACCTATGTCTCCGACGATCTGCCGACCGACAGGTACATGGCCGTCGAAGGTGCCAACGGTCTGATTGCGGCGATCGCGGATGCCCATTCGCTGGAAGCAGCGGATGACAAGATCCTGACACCGCTGAAGGACGGACGTCTGGCCAGCGCGGAAAAACCCTGGCGCGGGATGGTGGCGCTTGACGGCAACCTGACCAGCAGCATGCTGGAACGGATCGCGCATTCCGATATCTTTGATCGCGCGGACCTCAGGATTGCTCCGGCGTCACCGGGCAAAGCCGAGCGATTGATGACCTTTCTTGGCCATGGCAAATCCACGGTCTACGTCAATCTGGCGGAGGCCAACACACTGACCAAGGGCCGTTACCAGACCTCAAGAGACGCCGCAGGCGCCCTTCTTGATCGCGGGCTGTCGCGTGTTTTGGTGACGAACGGTCCGAATGCGGCCTGCGTGGGCGGGGAATTTGGCCTGATCACGCAAACGCCTCCGTCCGTCATGGTGACGCGCATCACCGGCGCGGGTGACGTTTTCATGGCGGCCCACATGGCTGCGGAACTGGGGAACGAAGACCAGGAAACGGCCCTCAACGCAGCCCTGCGCTATGCTGCGGATTATATTTCAAGCGAGAAACCCCTGTGACCCCGCCCCTTGTATTCAGTGCCGAAGTTCAGCGCGCGCGGTCGGAAAACGCGCCGGTCGTCGCGCTGGAAAGCACGATCATCACACACGGGATGCCCTATCCGCTCAATGTCACGACCGCCGCCCAGGTCGAGGATGATATCCGCGCCGCAGGGGCGACACCGGCAACCATCGCCGTGCTGGACGGCAAGATAAGAATTGGCCTTAGCCAGGGCGAGTTGGCGGACCTTGCCGCGCGAAAAGACGTGCGCAAGCTCAGCCGGGGGGATCTGGCCTTTTGTGTCGCCACGGGAGGGACCGGGGCGACGACGGTTGCCGCCACGATGATCTGCGCGAACCTTGCCGGGATCGACGTTTTTGCGACGGGCGGGATTGGCGGGGTCCATCGCGGCGCGGCGGACAGTTTTGACATATCCGCCGACCTCCATGAACTGGCCAAAACGCCGGTCACGGTCGTTTGTGCGGGCGCCAAGGCAATCCTTGACATTCCAAAGACGCTTGAAGTGCTTGAAACCCTTGGTGTTCCGGTGATCACCTATGGTCAGGATGAATTCCCCGCCTTCTGGGCGCGACACTCCGGTTCCCGATCGCCCTTGCGGCTGGATGAATGCGAACCGATTGCCCGCGCGCACCTGATGCGTGCGAAACTGGGAGGCGGCGGAGGGCAACTCATCGCCAACCCCATAGCGCCCGAACACGAGATTGCCCTGCACGAAATCACCCCGCTCATCGATCAGGCCATCCACGAGGCGCATCAGAACGGGATCGGTCAAAAAGAGGTCACGCCCGCTTTGCTGTCGCGCATTTTCGAATTGAGCGAGGGACGCTCGCTTGACGCCAACATCGCCCTTGTCCGCGCCAACGCCCGGCTGGGCGCGCGAATTGCCTCTGCTCTCAATCGTTTGAAAGGCGAGCGCTCGACAAATTGATAAACCCACCATTGTCTTGCAGCCCCGGCACATCTAGGTAAGAGGGGTTGCGCAACACAGGAAGCCAGATGGCCGCAAACCGCAGACAGATCCGACGCCAGAAACGAGAGATTCGCCGCGCCAGCATTTTTTCGACATTGCGGGCCAATTTCCTGACCGGGCTGATCGTGGTTGCGCCGGTCTTCCTGACGGCTTTTCTGATCTGGTGGTTCGTGGGGGTGATCGACAGCTGGGTTCTGCCGCTGGTCCCGGAACGCTATCAGCCGCGCCCGTATCTGGGGATCAACGTCAAGGGCTATGGGGTCATCGTCTTTCTGATCTTCACGATGTTCGTGGGATCGGTGGCCAAGGGTTTTCTGGGCCGCGCTCTGCTGTCGCGCGCCGAGAGGCTGGTCGACCGGATGCCGGTTGTCCGCTCGATTTACAACGGGCTGAAACAGATCGCCGAAACGGTCCTCAGCCAGTCCAACACCTCTTTTGAGCGCGCCTGCCTTGTGGAATACCCCCGAAAAGGCATTTGGGCGGTCGCATTCGTGTCCACCGAAACAAAGGGTGAAGTGCTCGAGAAGTTACCGGGAAAAGACCCCTATCTGAGCATTTTTCTGCCCACCACGCCGAACCCCACCTCAGGTTTCCTGCTGTTTGTGCCAAAGAAAGACGTCATTCTGCTGGATATGGATATCGAGTCCGCCGCGAAACTGGTGATTTCCGCCGGACTGGTCAACCCGACCATGCAAAGCCGCGAAGCCTTGTCCGCGAAGGTCGCTGAAGGCACCACCTCAACGAAATGATGACGGCGGCGCTGACCGGGTTTTTCACGGCCTTTTCGCTGATCCTCGCGATCGGGGCGCAAAACGCGTTTGTGTTGCGTCAGGGGATCTTGCGACAGCACGTTCTTGCCCTGTGTCTGCTTTGCGCGTTGTCCGACGCGGTTCTGATTTCGGCAGGTGTCCTGGGGTTTGGCTGGCTCGTGACGCTCGATGCGCGGCTTCCGGGTTTCATGGCGGCGGCGGGTGCGGCGTTTCTGTTCCTTTACGGCGCTTCCCGGTTTCACGCGGCCTTCCGGGCAAAGGGAATGGGCACTGAGGCCGGCACCGCGCAAGGTCTTGGGCGAACGCTGGCGATCGGACTGGCGCTCACGTGGCTCAACCCGCATGTTTATCTGGATACACTGGGGCTGATCGGGGCGGTGTCGACACAGTTTTCCCCCGGCAGCGATCGCCTGGTTTTCGCGCTGGCGGCCATGAGCGCATCATTCGTGTTCTTCTTTTCGCTTGGGTACGGCGCGCGCCTGTTACGCCCGGTGATGCAGATCCCGCGCGCCTGGCAGGTCTTTGACATTCTGATCGGGGCGACCATGTGGATGATCGCCGCCGGTTTGATTGCTGCCTATTCCTAGCGTTCATGTGCGTCAGGATCGGTTATTCCTGCCACCACCAGACTTCCGGAAGAAACCCCAGCCAGTCGCCATATACCGGCAGTCGGTCCGGAAACCGCAATTCCCGGCGATGCGCCAGACGGCTGATGTTATTGTACCAGACGGGAATGACGTAGCGTCCGCTGATCAGGACGCGGTCAAGCGCACGGGTGGCGGCGATAAAGTCTTCGCGGCTTTCGGAGGTCAACAGTTTCCCGATCATCGCATCCGCGGCAGGCGAGTCCATGCCCATGAAATTCCGGGTTTTTTCCTGCGTTACACCCTGTGAACCCCAGTAAAGCGTCTGTTCGTTTCCGGGGCTGAGGGATAGGCTCCAGACATTGAACATCATGTCGAAATCATAAGCATCCCGGCGCTGCTTGTGCTGGGCATTGTCGATCGTTTTCAACGTCACATCTATCCCCAGACGTTTCAGCGCGTCGGAAAACAGGTTGGCAATCGCCTCGTTGGAGGAGAACCGCAGCATGATTTCAAAACGGAACGCCTCGTTTGCGGCGTTGCGCAAGACACCGTCAGCGCCAACGTTCCATCCCGCATCCTTGAGCTCTTTCACCGCAATGCGCAGGTTCTTGCGGTTCCGCTCATCCCCGTTGGACGCTGGCAGGCTGTAGCCCTGGATGGCCCCCGGCAAGAGGCTGTCCCTGAAGGGATCCAGAAGCGCCAGCACCCTGCCCTGCGCCGGTCCCGACTCCATTCCCAGAACCGAGTTCGAGAAATAGCTGGCGGCGCGCGGCGAACGACCCTTGTTGATCACCTGGTTGATAAACTCGTAATTGAACGCGTGAATCAGGGCGTCACGCACCCGCCAGTCCTTGAAAATCGCGCGCCGTGTGTTGAAGACAAAGCCCCGCATTCCGGACGGGCGGCCATGGGGGATCACCGATTTGACGATCTCGCCGTTGGTGACGGCTGGAAAATTGTACTGATCCTCCCATTTCTGGGCGTTTGGTTCGCGATAGACCGAGGACTCCCCGGCCTTGAAAGCCTCGAAAATGACCGCGCCGTCGTTGAAATAATCATACCGGATTTCATCAAGATTGTTGCGCCCCTTGTTGAATGGCAGATCCCGGCCCCAGTAATCGGGGTTTCGCCGAAACGTCACGAAACGGTTGGCCTCGTATTCGGCGACGACGTAAGGGCCGCTGCCAACGGGCAAGTCCGTCGAGCTTTCGGAAAAATCCCTGTCCGACCAGTCCGCCTTTTTCAAGACCGGACGCAAACCAAGGATCAGTGGCAATTCCCGGTCGGTTTGATTGAACGTGAAACGCACTGATCGCGGCCCGGTTATTTCCGATTTCGCAACCTTTTTCCAGGCGTTCGCGTAGCGTGGCACGCCTTGTGTCGCCAGCGTTTCAAAGGACCAGATCACGTCCTGAACACGGACGGGCGATCCGTCGGAAAACCGCGCTTCCGGGCGCAGCGTGAATTCCACCCAACTGCGGGTTTCGTCGGTCTCGATTGATTCGGCCAAAAGACCATAAAGGGAAAACGGCTCGTCCCAATTTCGCCCCATTAGGGTTTCATAGACATGAACGCGCACCCCCCAGGGCGCGCGACCTTTGCGGATGTAGGGGTTGAAGCTGTCAAACCCGCCACGCTCTCCGAAAACGATTCGCCCGCCTTTGGGCGCGTCGGGGTTTGCATAGGGCAGCGACACAAAATCCTGTGGCAAAGCAGGATCGCCATACATAGCTATAGCGTGTTGTGGGGCAGAATGCGCATATCCCGCATAGGAAATGAGCGAAAAGAAGGCGAGCAGGCTGGAAAGTCTTCGCAAAGTCTGGCGTGTCATCTGTGCAACAATATTGTCCAATGAGGGCAGTTCCTGCCCCTAGCCTACTGAGCTGCCACAAAAATTTCAAATTTTAACTTGGAGTCCCGCGTGGGATTTCGTATAACAAGGCACTGCTCGATAGGTTTCTTGCCTGTATGAAACCTGCCTCAATAACTTAACGCCCTCCTCGTGAGGGCGTTTTTTTGTGCGGACGCTCCGGCGCTTGAAGGGTAAACTTGCCGATCTTTTGCGCGAAAAGAACAGCGCGCATATGCCAAACCGGGATCCGCCTGCAGGCAGGCACTGCGGGCGCGACCGATCAGGGCCGCTCTGATATTGTGGAGCAGGCTCTAAACCCGCGTGAACCCTCGATAAATCGACCCACGCATTCGTTTTGCAGGAAAACAGGCTGCACGGACATTGCCATTAAGAACGATTTTCCGGATAAAACCACAAAGGATCAGCCCGGACACATTCATGCCCAA
>CAYXNM010000032.1:0-22810 GCA_964466385.1 uncultured Rhodobacter sp.
GCCAGCGATAGGTCCAGTCCCAATCCAGATTGACCGCCCGGATTTCCGGCGGATGAATGCCGGTGCGCATGAGGATCGCGAACGCCAGCAAGGCAAAGACCAAAAGCTGCAACTGGCCAACCACATGTTCCATTGTGTAGGGGTGAAACTCCACCGGGTATGGGAGCAGCGCGTAAAGAGGGTCGGGGTAAACGCCTATAAAGATACACAAAAACGCCGTTATCCCCATGGCCAGCTGCATGTGAATAGGCGCCTCGCGCGGGCGCAGGCCGCTGTCATGGGCGAAGAATGCAAAATAGGGTATCTTGATGCCGGAATGGGACAAGACCCCCGCTGACGCAAAAACCAGCATTGCCCACACGATGGGGTAATTGTTGCCGGCGGCCTCATCCAGTATCAGCGATTTCGTCACGAAACCCGAGAAGAGCGGAAACGCCGAAATCGAGGCCGCGCCCACAAGGCAGAACATCGCGGTTCGGGGCATGGTCCGCCAGAGTCCCCCCAACTCCGAAGCTTTGGCGGTTCCCGTCCGGTAAAGGACGGCCCCCACGGCCATGAACAGAAGGGCCTTGTAAAGAATGTGGGCAAACGCGTGGCTGGCCGTGCCGTTCAGGGACATCTCGGTGCCAATGCCGATGCCCACCACCATGAACCCCAACTGGTTGTTGAGCGAATAGGCCAGAACACGGCGCAGGTCGTTCTCGATCTCGGCGAAAAAGACGGGGAAAACGGTCATGATCGCGCCGATATAAATCAGAATCTCGGTGCCCGCGAACCCGCGCGCCAGGGCATAGACCGCCAGTTTGGTCGTGAAGGCGGACAGGATCACGGTGCCCGTGACCGTGGCGGCCGGATAGGCGTCCTGCAACCAGTTGTGCAAGAGCGGAAAGGCGCATTTTATGCCAAAGGACAGGAATATCAGCCATGTTCCAAACGAGCCGAGAGTCATCGTCTCAAACGTGATCGACCCGGTATCGCGATAAACCAGCGCCGCCCCCGCCATCAGCAACACGCCCGAGCCGACCTGAATGATCAGATAGCGCAGCCCGGTGTGATAAGCCCCTTCGGTCCCGCGCGCCCAGATCAGAAAGACCGAGGCAATGGCCGTGCCTTCCCAATAGAAAAAGAGCGTGATCAGATCACCCGCAAAAACCGCCCCGATGGCCGAGCCCGCATAAAGCAGCCCGGCGATCTGCTGCACCCGGTCGCGCACATGCCACGCGTAGAGATTTCCAAGAAACGCCGCCAGACAGAATATCAGGGCAAAGACGCGTGAAAGCTTGTCCACGCGCATCAGTTCAAGGTCAAGACCGAAGAACCGGACCGGCTCCAGATTGCCCGGCTGCAAACCCCAGACCTCGGCCCCGGCAATGAGGGGAACGGCCAGCAACAACAAGGCCCGCACGCGATCCCTCTGGATAAACGGCAGCAAAGCCGCGCCGATAAAGAACAGAAATGCGGTCGGGATCTGGTCAATCTGCATGGGACTGGACCTGATCTGTTTGCTCGACGGGGTAGTCTTCGCGATCAATCGCCTTGTCGCCGTAGAAATCCTCGGGCCGTTTGATAAGCGCCCTCAGCGCGCGCGCCAAAAGGATCAGCCCGGTAAACCCGACAAACCCGAACAGGCCGAAAAAGACCGGCACGCGTTCGACCGAAAACCTGGCGTGGCTGTCATAGGTGAAGTTGAGCGCGGCAAGGATGAGGCAAACCAGAACCAGCCCGACCATCACGCCATTGGCCGCGCGCGGATGCCGGACCCATGCAAAAAGCCGGGCGGCAACGGGATAGGTTTTGGGATCATCCTTGAGCGGTGGTTTCATCACGCGTCCTTACCTGCTTGCCGCAATCGGGGCCAGAAAGGCCTGTACATCGCCTGCAAAGAAAAAGAGCAGGACGCAGCCAAATGCCGTGATCGCAGGCGGCAGCCAGACCAGAAAGGTCGGCTCAGCCGCACTGGCCATTTGCGTGTCCCCCTGTGGCAGGAAAAAGCCCCGCGCAACGATTGGCAGAAGATAGGCGATGTTCAAAAGCGAGCTGGCCATCAGCACCCCGATCATCACCCATTGCCCGGTGTCCGCCGCCCCGAGGATCAACAACCATTTCGACCACGACCCGCCAAGCGGCGGCAGTCCGATGATCGACAGCGCGCCGATCAGAAACGCCCCGAACGTGATCGGCATGAGGCGCCCCAGCCCCTGCATCTGGCTGATCTCGGTCCGGTGCGTCGCGACATAGATCGAACCTGCGCACATGAAAAGCGTGATCTTGCCCAGCGCATGTGTCGCAATATGCAAGCCCCCGCCCAGTGCCCCCATCGACGTGGCCAGCGCCATTCCCAGCGTGATATAGGCAAGCTGACTGACCGTCGAATAGGCCAGCCGCGCCTTGAGGTTGTCCTTGGTCATGGCAATGACCGAGGCCGCGATGATCGTGAACGCCGCCAGCCACATCAGCCATTCCGAAGCGCCGGTGCCGGCCAGAAAATCGATCCCGAAAATATAGATCCCCACCTTCAGCATGGTGAAAACGCCCGCCTTGACGACGGCAACCGCATGCAAAAGGGCTGAAACCGGCGTTGGCGCGACCATCGCTGCCGGCAGCCAGCGGTGAAACGGCATCAGGGCCGCCTTTCCGATCCCAAAGGCATAAAGCGCCAGCAAAAGGGCAACGGCAGGCCCGGCGATATGACCCTCCAGAATGCCCCCGCGCGTGAAATCGAGCGTGCCCGCAATCATGAAGGTCCAGATGACCGCAACCAGTTGCAACCCGATCGAGGTTCCCAAGAGGATGCCCAGATAGGTCCGCGCGCCGCGGATCGCCTCGGGTGTGCCCTTGTGGGCGACCAGCGGATAGGTGGATATGGTCAGAAGCTCGTAAAACAGGAAAAGCGTGAACATGTTGGCCGCGAAGGCGATCCCCATGACGCTGCCGATGGCAAAGGAAAAGGCCGCGAAAAAGCGGCTGTGGTTTTCCTCGGCATTGGCCCGCATATAGCCAACGCCGTAGATGTGGGTCAGGATCCACAGCCCCGAAGCGACGATGGCAAAGAGCAGGCCCAAAGGTTCGACCCGAAAGGCCAGGTCAAGCCCCGGCATGACCTCAAACACCGACAGTAGCGCGCCGGTTCCGTTGCCCTCGTTGGCCAGAACCACCAGAACCGACCCGAATGTCAGCACCGACGCCAGCAATGTCACCCCATCGCGGAGTTCCGGAAGCCGGCGCAACAAAAGGTTGGTCGCGACCGCCAATGCCGGGATCAGCATGCTTAACACTATGGCAAAATTCGTTTCCAACACCGCCGCCCTCTCAAAACCCGCCCATCAGCCCCTTGGCAGCGGTCCGCGCGCTGTCAAGAACGAGGCTGGTGTCAAAGCCGAAATAAAGCGTCGCCAGCGCCATGACCCAGAGCGGGATCAGCATGGACGGGGGCGCATCATTTCGTGCCCCGTCCGATGGCGCGGTTTTGAGGTAAAGCGCCTCGACCACGCGCCAAACATAGACGATCGCCAGCAACGAAGACAGCACGACCAGCATCGCAACCGGCCACCAGCCCTTTTCCAGTGCAGCCTGAACCAGCAGCCACTTGCTGATGAACCCTGCCGTTCCGGGAATGCCGATCAGGCTGAGCCCGGCGATCACCAGGGCCGCACTTGTCAGGGGCATGGTCCTGCCGGCGCCTCGAATGCGGGTGTAAAACGTCCCCCCGGTTCTCAGCGCGAAGACCCCCGCGGCCATGAACAGCGCCGCCTTGGTTATTCCGTGATTGAACAGATGCGCGATCGTTGCCGTCAGTCCGCCTTCACTCAGGAAACTGATCCCCAGCAGCATGTAACCGATTTGCGCGATGCTGGAATAGGCCAGCATCCGTTTGAAATCGTTCTGGAAAATGGCGATGAAGGACGCGGCGAACATGGCCATGACCGCAAATGGCAGAATGATGAATTCAAGCGTATTGATCTCAAACAGAAAGGCCGGCCGGAACACCGTGAACATGAACCGCAGCATGACGTAAACCGCAACCTTGGTCGCAGTCGCGGCCAGAAACGAGGTCACCGCCGAGGGCGCGTAGGTGTAGGCGTTAGGCAACCACAGATGCAGCGGATAGATCGCAACCTTCAAACCGATCCCGACCACGATGAACGCGAAAGCCGCCCGGATCGTGCGGTTGTAACCCTGATCGGCAATGCGTTCGGCGAGGTCGGCCATGTTGAGCGTGCCGGTCATCATGTAAAGCAAACCAAGCCCGATCACAAAGAACGTCGCCCCGATCGTTCCCATGATCAGATAGTCATAGGCCGCCGTCAAAGCCCGTTTGTCGCGCCCCGCCCCCTGCGCCACCAGAACATAGGTGGAAAGCGACGAGATTTCGAGAAACACGAAAACGTTGAAAGCATCCCCGGTCACGGCAACCCCCAGCAGCCCCGTCAGGCTGAGAAGATAGGCCGTGTAAAACAAGGTATGGTGGCGCGCGCGGATTTCGTCGGCGACCGACCGGCGCGCATAGGGCAGAATGACGGTGCTGATCGCGGAGACCAGCAACAGGACAAACGCATTGGCCGCGTCCACCCGGTATTCGATCCCAAGGGGCGGCGCCCACCCCCCGATATGGTAGGAAATGACCGAGCCGTCCAGAACGTCAAGAAGCAACAGAACCGCAACCACCAGCGAGATCGTGCTGGCGATCATCGCCGTCAGCCACGCCAGCCGCCGGTCCCCCAGAACGACACATAACGGGGCCGCGACAAAGGGCACCAGCACGACGAGCACGGGCAAATGGTCCGCAAGCGCCAGTGGGGCGTGGGCATCCGCGACCATCAGGCGCGCCCTCCCATCGACCGGCCATAGGTCCGGTTTTCCGCGTGCGCGATTTCCTGCTCGGCCTCAAGAATGCGGTCTTCTTCAATCGTGTCGAACTCTTCGCGGATACGCACGATCAGCGCCAGCCCAAGCGAGGTCGTGGCAATCCCCACAACGATCGCCGTCAGGATCAGGACATGGGGCAGCGGGTTGGAATAGATGACGCCCGGGTCAATCTGCATATCGGTCGGAAAAATGGGGGCGGTGCCGCCTTTTACCTTGCCCGTGGAAATATAGAGCATGAAGACAGAGGTCTGAAAGATGTTCAGCCCGACGATCTTCTTGACCAGATTGCCCTTGGCCACAACGATATAAAGCCCCGTCATCATCAAAACGATGAACAGCCAGTAATTGAGGTGGCCCACCAGAAAGGCGGCCGTGAATTCCTGGGGCATCACCATTCCTCGTCGCTGATACGCGGCGTGCGCGCCGCGAAGGCGTAATAGATCGCCACCATGACGCCCGTGACCGTCAGACCGACGCCAAACTCCACGATCAGAATGCCCAGTTCCTGCCCGTGGACCGGGTGTTCCGGGTTGAAGGCGTCGTAATCAAGGTACCCGTACCCAAGGAACAGGCTGGCAATACCGGTGCCCGCATAGATCAGAACACCCAATGCAAGGAACTTGTGGACAAGCCACGGCGGAAAGACACGTTCGGCCTGCCCGCGGGTAAAGACGACCCCGTAAATGATAAAGGCAACGGCCAGTATGACACCGGCCTGGAACCCCCCGCCCGGCGAATAATCCCCGTGAAACTGGACATAAAAGGCAAACAGGATGATCGCGCCCACAAGCAGCTTGGTGATCACGCGCAGGATGAGGTGATGGCGCATCAGCCCTGCTCCTCGTCCGGCAGGTCATCGGAGTCGTCTTTTCGCCGCCGCCGCAACCCGCCGATCAGCAGCAAGACGCCAACCCCCGCGGTGAACACAACGGCGGTTTCACCCAGTGTGTCGTATCCGCGATAGCTGGCAAGAATACCCGTCACGACATTGGGCACCCCGATTTCACCGGGGCTGCGTGCCAGGTATTCCGGCGCGACATGGGTCTGTGCCGGGGCATTCGGGTCGCCGAAGTCGGGCATGTCAAGGGTGCCGTAAACCAGCGCGGCACCGGTCACGAACACGACGAACAGAGGAATGGCCGGCGAGCGACCCGAGGGGCGCTCATAGCGCGACGTGAGGGCGAGCGTTCCCAGCATCAGAACGGTCGATATCCCGGCGCCGACGGCGGCCTCGGTAAACGCGACGTCCACCGCGTCGAGCGTCACGAACAAAAGCGCCGAAAGCAGGCTGAACACGCCCGACATCATCACGATGGCAAACAGGCTTTGCATGCGCACCACGGCCAGCGCGGTGCTGACGAGCATGAGAAACAGGACGATGTTGATGAAGGTTTCGATGTCCCTATTCTCTTTCGTGGCCGGGGTGCATTATGATGTGCGTACTCATGTTTTTTTGTCCGCGTGATCGGTGCCTTCGCGGCGTGGCCGCAAACCTGAAACAAACGCGGCATTGGCGACCGCATGGGTGGCCGTCGGTCCTGTCAGAAACAAAAATACCAGTATTATCAGCAGCTTGACCGTGATCAACGTCAATCCTGCCTGCAGGCACATTCCCAACAGCAACAGGATCATGCCCGCGGAATCCGTGATCGAGGCGGCGTGCAGGCGGGACCAGAAATCCGGGAACCGCACCGTGCCATAGGCCCCGACGACCACGAAGAACGCCCCCCCCGCGATCAGCGCCCAGCTCAGCCATGAAACGATGCTGTCGATCATTCCTCTGAACCCTTGGGATGGTCCGGCGTGTGGCGCGGAACGTCCCCGATCGCGCGATACCGGAAAAACTTGAGAATTGCGATCGTGCCGACGAAATTGATCAGCGCATACAACAGCGCGATATCCAGGAAGTCCGGCCGTCCGTTGAGAAAGCCAAGGATGCCGATGAACAAAACGGTATGCGTTCCGAACGAATTGAGCGCAAGCACCCGGTCATAAAGGGTGGGCCCCGCGTAAAGGCGCACCATGACCAATGCCATCGCGACAAAAACGGCGATCGCGGCAAGGACAAACATCAGGCCGCCCCCCCGGTTTCGGTTGCGCTGACACGTCTGTCCATGTCGGCAAGGGCCGCGTTGTCCTCGCTGGAATAGGCCACGGCATGCACCAAAAAGCGGCCCGGTTCGGTCTCGACCGTGATGGTTCCCGGTGTCAGCGTGATCGAATTGGCGAAAATGACCTGCCCCAGATCGGATTTCTGGCTGTGGGGAACGCCAAAGAGGTTTTGCCTTATCGGCATTTTCCTGGCCAGTATGATCCGCGTCACCGCCCAGTTCGCGCGCGCGATTTCGACCAGCAACCACATGATATATTTCACGAATTCAATCGGGCGCAGGTGAATGTCCACGCGATCCCCGTCGACGGCGTCCATGCGACGCGTGACCAACAGAACAACAACGACCGACACGCCGGCAAACGTCAGCAACAACGGGGTGAAAATACCGGACATCAACAGCCAGAGTCCAACAAGAATGACACCGGTGACGACCGTTCTCACGCCTTTTGCCCCTCTTTTTATTGCGCGCGGGATCCCGTTGGATCCGTTTGCGCGCAACATAGGTATGAATATGTGCCCTGTACAGTTCAACGACCCAGATTTCTTTGCAAAACGGACTTGCGGGTGCGATCATTCCCGCGCTGGATTTCCGCCCGACAGGGCGACCTGTTGCCGCGAACCCCTTGTTGCAGGACAATCGCCGGGGGATGGGGGGAAATCGGTTGCATGAAACCCCACGGGCACGCATAATTTCCACAACGGTTCCGGTCGCGGCGTGCCATGGTGTTAGGAACTGACTCACAAGCTTGTGCTAACAAGCGGTAAAACACGAGGCAAACGATCGGGCGAAATTGGCTGAATGCTGGAATTTGTAAACGTTTCCAAGAGTTTCTGGACGGGAAAACAACGCAAGGTCATCCTTGATCGGGCCTCGTTCCGCGTGGAAATAGGCCATTCGATGGGCATTCTGGCGCCGAACGGGACAGGAAAAACCACCATCATCAACATGATGGCCGGGCTTGAAAAGCCGGACGAAGGACAAATCCACCGGACGTCGCGGATTTCCTTTCCGCTCGGGTTCATGGGTGGTGTCGTCTCCAAGCACACGGGGACGGAAAATTCGCGGTATATCGCGCGGCTTTACGGGCTTGATCCGGATTATGTCGAAGCGTTTTGCCGCTATCTCGTTGGCATTGACGAGTATTTCGACATGCCGGTCGGGACGTATTCCACCGGGATGCGCGCGCGGTTCTCGTTTGCGCTGATGCTGGCGCTGGAATTCGATATCTACCTGATCGACGAAGGGATGCCGGGGACGACGGATGTCGAGTTCAACCGAAAAGCGGGGACCATCCTTCAGGAACGACTGGCGAATTCCACGGTCATCATCGTTTCACATCAGGCCCGGACACTGGAAAAATTCTGCCGCTCGGCCGCCGTTTTGCGGGACGGCAAGCTGATAATGTTTGACACGCTCCAAGAAGCAAAGCAGTTATACAATTATGAAGCCCAGAGCTAAGAAATTCAGGATCCGCCGCAGTTCGGGCAGCGGGGTCACAGGCCCCGGCACGCCGCAGACCGAGGCCCCGGAACCGCAAGACGATTTTCACGACGACGATGCCCCGCGGCAACCCTTGCGCCTGACGCCGGACGATGCCAGCTACCTCAGCCCTGCCGAGGAAATCGAGAGCGTCAAGAAAGAGGGGCTGACAGGGCGCCAGTTGCGCATGGCCCGACGCGAAGCCCAAAAACACGGACTGAATGCAGCGTCGGATTTTGACGCCGTTCGCCTGTTGCGCAAGAACGGGTTCGATCCCTTCAAACGCAGCGATCTTTTGGAACTGGTTGTCACGGACCAGCCGGACGGGCCGCAAAACCTGCCGGCGGCCATCCGTCACGCCCCGCCGCCCTCGACCTATGTGCTGGACGAAGGATCGCGCGCGCAGGCGGTTCAGAAAATCCAGCGCGATCTGGCCAGCCGCCGACGGCGCAGGCTGGGTCTGCTGGCCATAAAGCTGGCGTTTTTTGTTTTTGTCCCGACCTTTTTGGCGGGATATTACTATTACAGGATCGCAACGCCGATGTATGCGACCCACTCGGAATTTGTCATTCAACAGTCGGAATCTTCGGCTCTGGGGGCGGCGGCGGGTCTGTTTTCCGGCACCAGTTTCGCCACCTCGCAGGATTCGGTCACCGTGCAGAGTTATCTGAATTCCCGCGAGGCAATGCTGCGGCTGAACAAGGACCACGGTTTCAAGGCGCATTTCCAGCAGGCCTTCATCGATTCCATCCAGCGACTGGAACCTGATGGCAGCAACGAGGCCGCCTACAGAATCTACAATAAGCGTGTGAAAATCGGCTATGACCCGACCGAAGGCATCATCAAGATGGAGGTCGTGGCCGCCTCACCCAAAGCCAGTCAGGAATTTTCACAGGCCCTGATCGGATATGCCGAGGAACAGGTCGACCAACTGACACAGCGCCTGCGCGAAGACCAGATGAAAGGCGCGCGCGAGAGTTATCTTGAGGCCGAGGCAAAACTGACCGCCGCCAACCACCGTGTCCTGAATTTGCAGGAACAGCGCGGCGTGGTCAGTGCGGAGAGCGAACTGGCGTTGCAAATGCAGCAGATCAGCACGTTTGAGCTGGAACTCAAGAACCGCCGGCTGGAGCTTGCGGAACTGATGGACAATCCCCTGCCCAACCGCACCAAGGTCAACATTGCGCAGCGCAGCATTGCGCGGCTGGAAAAGCTGATATCGGATATGCGCAGCGCGCTCACCGAGAGCACCAGAGGGACTGCGTCCATTGCCAAGATTCAAGGTGAACTGGTGATCGCGCAGGCCGATGTCGCAACCCGCCAGCTGATGCTCAGCCAGTCCCTGCAACAGCTTGAATCCGCCCGCGTCGAGGCGAACCGCCAGACGCGTTATCTTTCCCTTGGCGTACGTCCTTTGCCGCCAGACGAAGCGACGTACCCCCGCGCGTTCGAAAACACGATCCTGGCGTTTCTGGTATTTGGCGGGCTTTACCTGATGGCCAGCCTGACGGCCTCGATCCTGCGCGAGCAGATATCGGCATGACGCGCGCCAAACCCGTTTCCATCGGAGCCCTTGCGGTGGCGAACGACCGCCCGCTGACGCTGATCGCAGGCCCTTGCCAGTTGGAAAGTGCGGACCACGCGCAGATGATCGCCGGCACGTTGAAAGAGGCATGCGATGCGGCGGGCGCAGGCCTGATCTTCAAAGGCTCCTACGACAAGGCCAACCGCACCTCGCTGTCGGGCAAGCGGGGTTTGGGAATGGAGGCCGGTTTGAAAGTCCTGCAATCGGTCAAAGATGCGTTTGGCCTCCCCGTTCTGACGGATGTGCACGCGCCCGAGCATTGCGCCGAGGTCGCCTCGGTCGTTGACGTTCTGCAAATCCCCGCTTTTTTGTGCCGTCAGACGGATCTTTTGCTTGCGGCGGGGGCCTCGGGCGCGGCAATCAACGTCAAAAAGGGCCAGTTTCTGGCGCCTTGGGAAATGCCGAATGTGGCCGAGAAAATCGCCTCGACCGGGAACACGCGCATCATGCTGTGTGAGCGCGGAACATCCTTTGGGTATAACACCCTGATTGCTGACATGCGGGGCCTTCCGCAGATGGCCGCCACGGGCTACCCGGTGGTGATGGACGCGACGCACTCGGTTGCACAACCGGGCGGCAAGGGGACCTCCTCGGGCGGGCAGCGCGAGTTTGCGCCCGTGATGGCCCGCGCCGCAGTCTCGCTTGGAGTCGCCGCCGTTTTCACCGAAACGCACGAGGATCCCGACCGCGCGCCGTCGGATGGGCCAAACATGATTTACCTTCGGGACATGCCCGCGCTGATCCAAAGCCTGATGGCGTTTGACAAACTGGCCAAGTCCGACCCAATTTCGATCTAAACCTATTTTCACAGAGGCAAATCATGCCAAAACCCAGTGCTACAGTGACCCAGAACACATGGGAATTCCTGCGCGATCCCATGATCGCCCCCACAGGGTTCCGCGAATACGACGCGCGCTGGAAATACCCCGACGAGATCAACCTGCCCGGCGTCACCGCCCTGGGCCTTGGCATGGGCACCCAGATGCACGAGATGGGGATTGCACCCGTCATCGCCGTTGCCAATGATTATCGCGACTATTCGCTTGCCATCAAAAACGCCCTGATGCTGGGGCTGATGCAGGCGGGGATCCATGTCCGCGATATCGGCCCGGCCCTCAGCCCGATGGCCTATTTTGCCCAGTTCCACCTGGATGCCCCCGCTGTCGCCATGGTGACCGCCAGCCACAATCCAAACGGCTGGACCGGGGTCAAGATGGGGTTTGATCGCCCCCTGACCCATGGCCCGGACGAGATGAACCGCCTGAGCGAGATCGTCCTTAACGGCGACGGCAAACCCCGCGACGGCGGGAAATACGAGCGTGTCGACGGTGTGATGGAGGCGTATCTGGACGACCTCTGCGGCGACTTCAAGATGACCCGCCCCCTGAAGGTCGTGTGCGCAACCGGCAACGGCACGGCCGGCGCTTTTGCCCCCAAGGTTCTGGAACGCATCGGGGTAAAGGTGGTCCCCAGCCACAACCGGCTCGACTACACCTTCCCGCATTACAACCCCAACCCCGAAGCCATGGAAATGCTGCACGACATGGCCGCAAGCGTGCGCGCGTCGGGCGCTGATCTTGCCCTTGGATTTGACGGAGACGGGGATCGCTGCGGCGTGGTTGACGACGAGGGGGAAGAGATTTTTGCCGACAAGGTCGGCGTCATCATGGCGCGCGACTGGGCGGCGATTTATCCCGGCGCGACGATCGTTGCCGACGTAAAATCAACCGGCCTCTTTGCCAGTGATCCCGCACTTCTGGAACATGGCATCACGGCGGATTACTGGAAAACGGGCCACAGCCACATGAAACGGCGGGTCAAGGAGCTGGGCGCGCTGGCGGGGTTCGAAAAATCCGGGCATTACTTTTTGGCCGAGCCGATCGGGCGCGGCTATGATTGCGGCATGCGGGTCGCCGTTGAAATCTGCAAACTGATGGACCGCAACCCCGGCAAAAGCATGAGCGACCTGCGCCGCGCGCTTCCGGTTACCTTTTCAAGCCCCACGATGTCTCCCTTTTGCGCGGATACCGAGAAATACACGGTTCTTCAGCGCATCGTTGACGCGCTGAAGGCGCATCACGCCGCTGGTGGCACGCTTGGCGGGCAGGCCATCGCTGACATTATCACGGTCAATGGCGCGCGCGTCATGCTGGCGAATGGAGGATGGGGCCTTGTGCGGGCCTCCTCCAACACGCCCAATCTGGTGGTCGTCTGCGAAAGCCCGGAAAGTGATGCGGAACTGCGCGCAATATTTGAGGATCTCGATGCCATCATCCGGACAGAACCCAGCGTGGGCGCCTATGACCAAACGCTTTGAAGCCCGTTGATCGCGCAGTACGGCATTTTAATGCGCGCATGCGGTGCGCGTAGGTAAGAAGAACTGCCCTATTGACTACATCACCACGACAGGAATCGCCCCCCTCTCCGGCATTAATAGAAAACCGCTCATTGGCCGGTAAGGGCTGGATGTGAACAACCTCTTGATGCTCCACATCTAGACGAAACAAATCTGGCCTGTGATCCATCGTAGAAAAACGATCGGGCAAGCCATCGGAAAGCGGACAAAAGCGCCCTTGACTATTTGTGTATCGATCGTAAGGTAACCCCTTACGATCGATTCTTTGGGAGATTGAAATGCAAACTCGGGTCAAGACAACCATCCATGCCTCGGCTGACCATGTGTGGAAGATTTTCGCCCACGATTTTGAGAACGCGTACCTGTGGATGTCCTCGGTCAAGCATTCCTACGGAAAAGAGAACGGGCCGGCATTCCCTGGCGCGAGTTCTCAAGGGCGCGTCTGTGAGCTGAGTAACGATCCAAATGGAATGTACGCATCGGAATCGTTCTTGGCCTACGATGAGAAAAATCGAACCGCCACCGTCAGAATAGAAATCCGAGGTGGCCCGGCCGTTGCCCCGATAAAAGTTAACATTATGGACGTGGTGGTTGCCGCCGAAGGCGAAGACAAGGCCTCGGTCGACATGACGATCCGCTCGCAGTTAAAGCCTGCGGCGTATCTTTTCTATCCGGTCGTCAAATTGGGAGTTTTGGTCTTCATCAAACAAATTCAAGACGAGCTGAAACACTTTGCTGAATTTGGCAAGCCGCACCCTCGTAAAGTTAAGTCGTTGAATGCCAAAAAGAAATCGAAAACTTCGATGCATGGCAATGCTTGATCAAGAGAAAACCGACCCGGCCCGAGAAAGGCTGATAAAAGCTGGCGCGGCGATGTTTGCCGCGCATGGTTTCAAAGGCGCGTCGGTGCGTCAAATCTGCGCAAGCGCCGATACAAGCATCAACATGATCCATCACCACTTCAAGAGCAAGCAAGGCCTCCTCGACGCAATTATCGATCAATTCAGTTCGAACGTGTTCGCCACACCTGCGCAGATTATGGACTTTGACCCCAAATCAAAGGCCGATTTTGTTTCTCGGCTCGAGCTTTTGTTCGCGACGACCTTTGAGGCGTTCCTCGAGCATCGCGACACGCTTGCCGTTGTGGTGCGCGAAAACGGCAATCCTCCAGCTTTTTTGTCATACATCCAGAAACTTCAGAAATTTCTGGAGAACGCAAAATCTCTGGGGTTCGTTCGACCCGAACTTGATACTGAAATGATAACCGGGTTCATGCTGGACCGGTTGCTGAACCAGATTCTGCACGCCCGCTGGATCAAAAATGTCTACGGCGGCACCGTAGTGGCCGACCAACAGAAGCGAAGAGAATGGTTGGAGGCAAATCTAAGCGTATTTGTTAACGGAATATCGGCGTAAAGGCGGGCGTTCCAGTTTCCCGTCCCCTGACGACGCCGAAAGGCGGCCAACATTGCTCGGTTGCTGTTGATTTGGGCTGGGTAGAGGGTCCCTTCCAGACCTTCGCGTGGGTCGTTGTAAACAGCAGTATTGAGTGCATCGGGAACGGGACTAAGCGGCCTGCTTTACGCGATGTGTTCTTTGTGAAAAAGCCGAGATGCGTTACATTCGGCTCAGGACAAAGCATTTACACCACCTGCCCCGCCGCCCAGCCAGACGACCACGCCCATTGAAAATTATACCCGCCCAGCCAGCCGGTGACGTCGACCACTTCACCGATGAAATAAAGGCCGGGCACGGTGCGGGCCTCCATGGTTTTGCTGTCAAGCGCGTCGGTTGACACGCCCCCAATTGTCACTTCGGCGGTGCGATACCCCTCGCTTCCCGACGGCATCAGACGCCAGTCGTTGAGACCTCGGGCAAGTTTACCCAAGTCGGGATCACTGAGATTGGCCAGCGATCTGCCGCTTGGCACTTGCGCACAAACTAGCGCGGCCAGCCGCTTTGGCAGGAGCTCGGCCAAAACCGTCGCCGGGTGTTGCCCGCCCTTGCCCTTTTGATGGCCTTTCAGAAAATCAAACGCATCCCGGCCGGGCATCAGGTCAAGTGCGATCTCGTCCCCCTCGCGCCAGTAGGAAGAGATCTGCAAGACCGACGGCCCGGACAATCCTCGATGCGTGAACAAGAGCCCTCCCTCAAAACGCGCGCCATTACAGGTTATTGCCGCATTCACCGACAATCCCGCCAGTTTCTTGATGTCATCAAGAAGCTTTGCGCCAAATGTCAGCGGCACCAGCCCGGCCCGCGTCGGTTCGACATTCAGCCCGAAGGACCGCGCCAAATCATGGCCAAACGCGCTAGCCCCCATCTTGGGGATCGACTTTCCACCTGTTGCAACGACAAGCGAGCGGGTCAATATCCGCTGTCCGTTGACGCTCGCCTGAAACCCACCGGCAACCGCCTGAATGTCCCTGACGGACGCCCCCAGTTTCAAGTCCACATTGGGCACGGCAATCTCATGAAGCAGCATTGCAATGATGTCTTTGGCGGAATTGTCGCAAAACAATTGGCCCAGCTCTTTTTCATGCCAGCTGATGTTGTGCCTGCCGATCAGATCGAGAAAATCCCACTGGCTGAACCGCGTCAGCGCCGAGATCGCAAATTTCGGGTTCTGCGAAAGATAGGCCGAAGGCGCGCAATCAAGATTTGTGAAGTTGCAGCGCCCGCCGCCCGAGATCCTGATCTTTTCGCCAGGCGCCTTGTTGTGCTCGACCAGGAGCGTCCGTTGCCCACGCTTCGCCGCCTGCGCCGCACACATGAGCCCGGCCGCGCCGGCACCGACAATGAGGACATCGAATTCATTCATACCGCCGCTCTAACGGTCACCAAAATCAATGGCAACAAGGACATTTTTGGACTTGAAGAGCGCCCCCGGTTTTCGTAGATAAGCCCGCACTGCTGGGGTGTAGCCAAGTGGTAAGGCATCGGTTTTTGGTATCGTGTACCGTAGGTTCGAATCCTACCACCCCAGCCAGTATCATCGACATGATACCTCCTTGCATGGCTTGGGCGCTCTGATGACAGTTGTGGCCCCGAAAGTTGCCTCGAACGGGCGGCAGACTGTGGCCCAATGTGGGGACATCCTCGCAGGACGTGATCAAGACCTTCCGCCGCATACTCCCAGTCGTCGTGCTTGACGTCCCGCCGATCTCCTCTGCGCAAGCGATCGGGGTTGATGCACGGACGATTGTGACGGCGATGCCTCACCCCATCTTCCCAGGACAGAACCTCCCGGTTTTCGACGCAGTAGGTCAGGCGGTAGACCTTGATCTGACCCCGCGCGATGCGGATCTTGGATGGTCTCTGCGAGCGGGTGAGGAGACCGCCCGTATTTGCGTCGATAGCGCGCTCTCAGCGCTTCGAGCTTCTGCCGGGAAACGGGGAAGTGCTGCTTGATCAGGTTGCCGCTGGGAAGCGCCTGATGTCGCGTCTTCCAGACATCGAGACCTTCGAGGAATGGGCTTCCTGTTTTTTGTCGTCAGCAGTCAGGGTCGGCTGTGCAAAGGGAGTTTGCTGCACGGGTGCCGCTACCATAAATTCCATCGATGACCCCGCTGTAGTATCCGTGCTCTCGCAGATACGTCTGTATGTGTTTCACCGCGGGTTTTCCCGCCATTCGATAATAGCGGTCCCAGTCTCGGTCTGCCTCGTCGTTCTGACCCAGAGTTTCATGGGCACTTGCTCGTTCACTATAAATACCGACATAGCCCGCGCCCGACTGGATCGCCCGGTCGTAGTCTTCGATGGCGCGTGAGTATTGCTTGAGCTCGCTGTAGGCGCTGCCACGGCCGCCGTAGGCTATTGCAAGGTCCGGGTCCAATCGAATGGCCTGGTCAAAGTCTTCGATGGCCCGTGTGTATTGCTTGAGGTCGCTGTAGGCGAGGCCACGGTTGGTGTAGGCAGGTGCACTTCCCGGGTCGAGTCTGATGGCCTGGTCAAAGTCTTCGATGGCCCGTGTGTATTGCTTGAGGGCTTGGTAGGCGCTGCCACGGTTGTTGTAGGCCCCAGACAACATTTTACCCGACCAATCACCAGAGTGAATGACTGCTGTGCAGGCTCCGATTCTGAGGTCGGGGTCGGCAGATTGTGTGCAATCCTCCGCTATTCCAGCCCACGATGCCGAAGCAGCAAAACCCAACACCAAAGTCAAAACCAAACCCCGCAACATCGCCAACCCTCCTGATGATCGCAAAACGGTAGCCGATTCCCGCACCGTTGGCAAAAAAGAGCCCCAACCGCAGCCCCACTTCCCCCAAGTTCCGGCGCAAAGGGCATCGGAAACAGCCCAGTGCTGGGAATCCTACCACACCAGCCAGTCACTTCCCTGTTTTCTGACGCTGAGCGTTTGCCGTGTGTCTGTTTGTCCTGTGGGTATCCGGGCGTTCATCTTTTTCTTGACCGCCCGTGGATGATTATATAACCCATGGATTATGGAACTTTCAGGTTACAGAGACAAGATTTCCAACCTCGATGCGGTTTTCACGGCGCTGGCAGACCCGACGCGGCGGGCGATCCTGGCGCGTCTGGCGGATGGTCAGGCGTCGGTTCAGGAGATTGCCGCACCATTTGAAATAAGCCAGCCTGCGATTTCCAAACACCTGAAAGTTCTGGAACGCGCCAACCTGATCGAGCGCAGGATCGACCGGCAGCGTCGTCCTGCGACCCTCAGCGCCAAAGGGATGGCGGCGGCTTTTGAATGGCTGGCGGAATACCAGAGGTTCTGGGATACCAGTTTTGACCAGCTCCAGAATGTTCTTGCGCAGATCCAAACCCCGAAGGAAGCGACAATGTCTGAGACCGCCGAATATGTAATCGAACACCTTTTTGATGCGAAACGCACGCTTGTCTGGCGGGCCTGGACGGATCCGGAATTGTTGGCGCGCTGGTACGGTCCGGGCATCGAAACCATCATTCATGAATACGACCTGCGTCCGGGCGGTGTTTGGCTGAACGAGATGAAATGGGGCGACAAATCGGACCTGAGCAAGATGGCGTTTCTCGATGTGACGCCGGAAGAACAGATCGTTTGGCATCATTCCTCGACCGACCGCGACTGGAACATCGTCGCCAATCCCATGATGCCCGACTGGCCGCGGGTCCTGCTGACGACCGTTGATTTCAGCGAAGAAGGGGGGCAGACGAAAGTTCGGCTTTCTCAGGTGCCCGTTGACGCGACCGACGCCGAAACAGCGTGTTTTGCCAACATGATGGGCGGGATGGGCAAAGGCTGGGGCAGCGGTTTTGCAATCATGGACGAGATATTGCGCGAATTAGAGCGCAATCCGAAAAGTGGGAACCGGTTTTCGGAGTGAATTGCGCGAAAAACCAATAAGATCAAGCCGCCCCGCCGACTGAGGTAAAAAGGACGCGGCTCTAGCGGGTTGAGTGGCCTTGCCTTTCAAGTCCCCACGGCGACCTTTGGTTCTGAAAAAGTCCGCGCTTCAAGGGCGGCGCATTTGCGTGTAAGGTTTCGGAAGACCGGAACCGGAGGATAAAATGGCGCTCGCCAAAGCAGAAACATCGACTGGAAACCCCGAATTCGACGGCAAGATAGCAAAGCTCGTCGCGGCCAAGGACAAGTGGGCGCGGACATCGGTCGCGCAACGGATCGGCATTTTGGACGCCATCAAGGATGCGCTGGAGGTCGCTTCGGAAGAATGGGCACGGGTCGCCTGCGAAAACAAGCTGATTGACCCCGGTTCGAGCCTTGCCGGCGAGGAGTGGCTGTCAGGACCATACGCCCTGATGTCGACCTGCAACAATCTGATCAGGACCCTTGGCGACCTGAACGGCAAACGCTATCTTGACGCCTTGCGAAAACGCGAAACCCCAAGTGGTCAACTGGCCGTTCGGGTTGCGCCCGCGTCGCTTTGGGATCAGTTGCTGCTGTCTGGGGTCAAGGCCGAAGTCTGGATGGAAAAGGGGGTCACAGCCGCGACCCTGCGTGAATATTCGGCCGGGGCCTATGACGACAACCTTGCGGAACGGCAGGGACGTGTGGCCCTCGTCCTCGGAGCGGGAAATATTTCGGCGATTGCCCCTCTGGATTGCTTTCAAAAGCTGTTTCTTGAACATCAGGTGGTCATTCTGAAACTCAACCCGGTGAATGAGTACCTCTTTGATGTCCTTTCCAGATCACTTGCCCCCCTAATCCGGATGGATGCCTTGCAGATCGTGAAAGGCGGCGGCGCGGAGGGCGCTTATCTGACCACGCACCCGGATATCGAGGAGATTCACATCACCGGCGCCGTGGCGACCCATGACGCGATCGTCTGGGGGCCGGGTGATCAGGGACGCGCCAACAAGAAGGCGGGAAAACGACTGAACAAACGCCGGATCACCTCGGAACTGGGGGCTGTGTGCCCGACGATCGTTGTGCCGGGTCCGTGGTCGCGCGCGGATGTCGCCTTTCAGGCGCAGAATGTGGCGACCCAGAAGATGCATAATTCCGGCTTCAACTGCATCGCCTGTCAGGTCATGATCATGCCCCGGCAATGGGAAAAGGCCGACGCTTTCCAAAAGTCGGTAACGGCCGAGCTTGGCCGCGCGCAGCGCCAGCCATATTATCCCGGCGCCGTTTCCCGGATGGAGGAATTCAGGGCCAAGTCCGGCAATCCAACCCTGATCGACCGGGGCAAGACCCCCGCGCTGGTTCTGAACCACCTGAGCGACAAGACGGATACGTATTTCGAAAAGAACGAAATATTCGCCCCGGCACTCAGCGTTTATGACATCGATGAAACAGACCCCGAAGCGTTTCTGATACGTGCCATAAAATACGCCAATGAGCGTCTGGAAGGGACATTGGGTGCGAATATCCTGATCCATCCCGACACGCAAAAGGCCATCGGCCGGAAACGGTTCGAGGAAATCCTGGCTGATCTTCGCTATGGGACGATTGCCATCAATACATGGTCCGGTCTCGGGTTCCTGCTGACACAGACGCCCTGGGGCGCGTTTCCGGGGCATACGCTTGAAGACGTCGAGAGCGGGATTGGATTTGTTCACAATACCAACATGTTCGACCGCCCGGAACGCACGATCGTTTCAGCCCCATGGCGCCCCTTTCCGCGAGGGGTGTTGTCTGGTCAGATGACGCTCCTGCCCAAGCCACCCTGGTTCATCACCAACCGCCGCCAACACAAAACGGCCAAACTGCTGACGTCGTTCGTCTACCGGCCCGGATGGCTGAAACTGCCGCGCCTTTTCGCGAATGCCCTGCTGGGCTGACACCGGGTCCGGTCTTGCTCAGGGTGTCATGACCCCGGCGCGTTCAAACGTGGCGGTATCCGTCGTGCCGTCATCATACATCAGTTCGATGGTGATGGTTTCGACGCTGCCAAGCGGAAGGGTGATGAAAGGCAACCGGTCGGGGTCTTTCATGGCGTTGGGGGCGCCTTCCCCCTCGTAACACTGTTCCAGTTCCCGTTCCTGATCGGCCACGGCGGAATTGATGCCGAATTTCACACCATCCAGCCCGCAACGCCAGCTTTCGATTTGCGTGAAATAGACCAGATCATTGCCATCATATTCGCGTACCGCAACCCAGTTGGCCTTGGTGGCGTTCAGGATCGGACGCACCTCTGCTGCGGTGGTGAAGGCAGCCGCGGGCAGTGCGCTGGCCCACAGAACGGCGGCCAGAAACAAATGTCTTGTGCGTTTCATCGTGGTTCTCCTCATGAAACCGGAATGGGGCCATTATTCACAGTTCTCAACGAATTGCACCCGTGATGCGCGCCCTCAGGGTTACACGGCCGACAATTATCCCTATAACGGGGCTTACAAGACCCAAGAGGCCGCGCAGGATGTCCGAGAGTTTCAACGTGTTTGCCATCGTGCAAGGCGGGCGCCTGCAATACGAGGCGGTCTTGCTGGCAGCGTCAATGCGCCGGTTCAGCCCTGACGTGAAGCTCTGGCTGGGCGAACCGCAACCGGGGGATAATTGGGACCACGATCCGCGCATCAACAACCCCGATGTGCGGGCGTTGCTGGTGTCGCTCGGGGTGGAAATCGTCCCGTTCGAGAACAGGCATTTTGGGTCGATCTATCCTTACGGAAACAAGATCGAGGCGCTGACCGCCCTGCCGCCCGACGAACCGTTTCTTTTCCTCGATACCGACACGCTGGTCATGGGCGATCTTGCCTCGGTGCCGTTTGATTTTGAACGCCCGTCCGCCTCGATGCGCCGTGAAGGGACGTGGCCCGAGATCGAAATATATGGCCCAGGCTACACCGAAACGTGGAAATCTCTTTACGACAAGTTCGGGCTGGATTTTGCGTCATCGCTCGATATGCACCAACCGGACGAGTTCTGGGAGCGGTATCTTTATTTCAACGCCGGTTGGTTTTACGGACGCTGCCCCCATGAATTCGGCGCGCTTTTCCTGCAATATGCGCTGGCCATTCGCGAGGATGCTCCGCCGGCACTGGTCTGTCAGTCGCTTGATCCGTGGCTGGATCAGGTGGCACTGCCCCTGGTCATCCATGCCCTGGGCGGAGGGCGCAACATGCCCGCCCCCGGCCTGATGGATGGCGACATTACCTGCCATTGGCGGGTTCTGCCGCTGCTTTATGCCCGCGAGTCCGACCGCGTCGTTGAGGTGCTTGAGGAAATCGCGTCGCCCAACAGGATCAAGAAGGTCATCAAGCAGTACGAGCCGATCAAACGCATGGTTTATCAGGGCCGAGGGCACAAGGTCCGCGCGTTGTTCGACCGCGATAATCTGCCCGCCAAAGAACAGAAGATCCGCAACCGGATCAAATCGAAAAACCTGTGGATGCGCTGACAAAAAAACAATCGCACAAACCGGCCGCAACGCCACTTGAAGTTAGCCGTCGGGACGACTAAACAGCCCACGTTCTGACCGAACACCGCGGAGAGGTGCCAGAGTGGTCGAATGGGGCGGTCTCGAAAACCGTTGTGGGGGTGACTCCACCCAGGGTTCGAATCCCTGTCTCTCCGCCACCACCTTTATATAAGGGGCCGACCCAGATAACCCAGAAAAGGGGTTATCATGGGCTGTATGCGAAAGAGCCGCAAATATGCAGTTATGGAGCGATTGTGCCACCGCCATGGGGCAGGCTGTTCAGGACTATAATGAGCAACAACTGGCAAATTCGGTCGGCCAGGCGCCGTCGTTTTCTTCGGATGAATCGGACGCTGCAGATGCACCCAATTATGATATGCTGGAAATCGGATCCTCGGATGATAGTGATACTGGCAATAAACGCGGGATGTATGCAGTGCTATGTGTTAGTAAAAGCACTTTTGGTAAATGTTTAGCTGGTTCACCACGCCAACTGAGTTATGAAACATCGAGCCCTGCTGAAGCATTAGCTATAGCCAGGAGAGCCGGTCGTATAGAATATGACAACTGGCCTCAATGTACGGTGGCCAAACTTTGGGGATCATACCCCTCATGCTCAGCCGCTACTGGACGTGTAGAGTGAACATGAATGATACTGGCAACATACCCACACAGAACCATCAAACCCGGCGCTGCCGCAAGTGCGGTGATGAGAATATGGCTTGTGAGGCCCGTAAAGTGGAAGTGTGGGGCGTGGAAGACCAGTTTGTCTGCCCGGCTTGCGGTCATAAGGTGGTGCTGGCCTCTGCCGGTGGCGTCGGCTTTTATCTGGCTGCCGCCTCTGTCGTTATCGGCGTCATTGCCCTGATTATGGGTCTGGGAGATGGCTTTTCAACCGTTGAATTATTGCTGTTGGTTGGTTTGTTTGTCTTGTTTTTTTCACCGGCACTGTTTGATGCCCTGAAACGCAGGCGCTATCCGCAAACTGGTACGCGATCGGATACTCCGGAGCACAAGACAGTCGTAACGGCGACACAAAACGACTTTGTACGCAAGAGTATGCTATGGCTGGACAGGCTGGGATTTATTCGGGGCTTTTTCACCTTATTTGCTATCCTTGCATTGTGGTTCGTGTTTTGGTCGGTTGTCGGCTTGATAAGGGAAAGTCTCTTCTGAAACCCAAAGGTTCTGACACCGCTTGGGGGATGGCCGCTTTCATCAGCCCCCACCCACATCTGCTTCAAGAGGTTGATGTTCTTCGTGACTGTCTGCGCTGACAGACCATTCGGCTGCGGTGGCTCCGAGCGGAGGGGAGGTATTCATCACGGAAGCTGCGGGCGCGTTCCGGTGCCACGTCCTCCAAGCACCAGTCTTCGCATCATCAGACAGGAAGGCGCGTAGGTGCGTCATAGCAGTGTTGAGATCCTTGCTAGGTATCGCATGTCTTCTCTGGCGTCCTTCTTGTGGTCCAGTTTGGACAACACGCTTTTGGACATCGCGCTAACAACTCTACATTATCAATGACTTAGGTTTGTGGCGGAGACGAAGGGATTCGAACCCTCGATACCGTTCCCGGTATACTCCCTTA
>CAYXNM010000033.1:0-21075 GCA_964466385.1 uncultured Rhodobacter sp.
CCTAGTTGGTGGTTTGCGGAGGGGCGGCGGACGTTCGGTAACCCAGACGGCGCAAACGCTCCAGTTCGGCATACCGGTCCAGCGTCTGCGGTTTGTAGGCGCTGAAATAGACGGTCGTTCCGAACATTCGTTCCAGTATCTTCCCACGGTTCTTGTCGCGGAACTCCAGATCCTCTGCCGCCAGAACCGAGCGGATATTACCGGAAACCCCGTAGCGAGATGCAACGTTGATCAGGCCCTGATCCGATCGCGGAATGCCGCTGCGCAAGATCTGCTTGCGGCTACCGCCCAGCACGACCGAAGCATCGACCAGCGGCGTCGGATCCGTCAGGTTCGCGCTGCCGGGTGTGGGTTCGGGCAGGTCCGTATAGGATTTGGGTTGCGTCAGCGGTTGCGTGGGCAGGATGGCGAATTCGTCCGGGCCATTGCTGGTGGCACGCAAATTCATCAGCCCGCCGTCTTTCCGGGCGCAGCCCGCTGTCCCCAACACCGCCACGACGGCCAGTAATATCACCGGTTTAGCCGATTTCATTGCAACCTCCAGCGCCCCTGTTCGCGGTGTAGCGCAGAAATATGCGCGCGTCACCCCCAACATCAGGGATCGTCCTTTGATGTATTGGATGTCAGCACAAGCCCGATTGCACCCAAAAACACACCCACATCGGCGATATTGAACGCAAATGGGTTGTTGAGGCCACAGCAACTGATATTCAGAAAATCTGCAACAGCCCCGTAAAAAAGACGGTCCAGCGCGTTGCCAAGTGCTCCGCCCACCACAAGACCAGCCGAAAACCGCGCCCAGTTCGCTGGCAGGCGCCGCGCCCACCGCATCAGCCAGATGGAAATCGCAACCGAAAGACCGATCAGAACCCAACGCATGACATCGGTGTCATTGGCAAACAGCCCGAAGTTCACGCCGCGATTCCATGCCATCCTGAATTCCAGCAGTGGCGGAAAAACCTGAATGATGCCCAGCGATTTGAGGTCGAGCATGTGAACGACCGCCAGTTTGGAGGTCTGGTCGACAAGGAACGTGACCGCCGCTGCCGCCCAAAACAGACGCATCCGCCCCTCTTTATGATCCGTGGGGCCGCTCAATGCCGGAAATGCCGCATGCCGGTAAAGACCATCGCCAGACCGGCGTCGTCAGCGGCCCTGATGACCTCGTCGTCGCGCATCGAACCGCCGGGTTGGATGACGGCCGTCGCACCGGCCTTGACCGCCGCCATCAGACCGTCGGCAAACGGGAAAAAGGCATCAGACGCCACCACGGATCCGTGGGTCAGCGCGCTTTCCAGCCCCAGATCGAGTGCCGCATCCTCGGCTTTCCGCGCCGCAATGCGGGCGCTGTCCACGCGGCTCATCTGACCCGCGCCAATCCCTACGGTGGCACCGTCGCGCACGTAAACGATGGCGTTGGATTTGACGTGCTTGGCCACTTTCCATGCAAACATCATGTCGTCAAGTTCCTGCGGCGTGGGCGCCCGCGCGGACACGACTTTCAGATCACTTTGCGCGATCTGACCGTTGTCCCGGTCCTGCACCAGAAACCCGCCGGCGACCTGCCGGAACGACTGCGACGGTGCGCCCGCATCAGGCAGCCCGCCGGTCGTAAGCAGACGCAACGCCTTCTTTTGTTCGAAAACGCGCATCGCCGCATCATCGGCATCGGGGGCGATCACGACTTCGGTGAACACCTTGACGACCTCGCGCGCCGTCTGTTCATCGAGCGTCCGGTTAAAGGCAACAATGCCGCCAAAAGCCGAGGTCCTGTCGCAGGCCAGCGCCTGACAATAGGCTTCGGTCAGGGTTTCCCCGCGGGCAACGCCACAGGGGTTTGCGTGTTTGATGATGGCGCAGGCGGGACCGCCTGAAGGATCAAACTCTGCCACCAGTTCAAAAGCGGCATCGGTGTCGTTGATGTTGTTGTAAGACAGCGCCTTGCCCTGCCTTTGCGTTGCCGTAACCACGCCCGGACGCGACCCTTGCGCGCGGTAGAGCGCTGCCTGCTGGTGCGGGTTTTCCCCATATCTGAGGGTCTGCGC
Organism: uncultured Rhodobacter sp.; assembly: GCA_964466385.1. Taxonomy (GTDB): domain Bacteria; phylum Pseudomonadota; class Alphaproteobacteria; order Rhodobacterales; family Rhodobacteraceae; genus UBA5972. Next base: position 2,046 of record CAYXNM010000033.1, read on the forward strand.
CAGCGATCCGGCCATGGACCGGTAATCCGGTGTCTTTTCCGCCAGTTCACCGGCCATCCACCCGGATATTGCGGCATCATAGGCCGCAGTTCGGCCAAAGGCCTTCAACGCCTGATCGCGCCGGAACGCGGAGGTGGTCGCTCCGTTGTGTTTTCTGAGTTGGTCCAGCAAGTCGCCATAGGCGTCGGCCCCGGTCACCACGGTCACAAAACGATGGTTCTTTGCGGCCGAGCGGATCATCGCCGGACCGCCGATATCGATGTTTTCGATGCAAAGATCAAAATCACCACCGGCGGCGACCGTCTCTTCAAACGGGTAGAGACTGACCACGAGCAAATCGATAGCACCGATGCCATGTTCCGCCATCGAGGCCCGGTGCCCTTCGTCATCACGCAGCGCCAGCAACCCGCCATGAAGTGCCGGATGCAGGGTTTTGACGCGCCCATCCATCATTTCGGGATATCCCGTGACATCAGATATGCCGCGCACCCGCAGACCCGCGTCAGCGATTGCCTTTGCGGTTCCACCGGTTGACAGCAGTTCAACGCCCATCTCCGCCAGCGCCAGGGCAAGTGCGGGCAGGCCGGATTTGTCCGAAACGGACAGCAATGCGCGTTTCACGGGCACCAGGTTTTCAGGCATTCTTGGTTTTCCTTTCAGACCATCGCCAGCGGATCGCCGTCGGCAAGGTCGCGCACGTGGCGCTTTCCCTCTTCGATACGTGCCAGCGACCAGCTGACGTTGCTCGAATAATCCATAACCGTGTCGCTTAAAACGATCTGTTTTGTCACACGCGGTTTCAGGCGTCCACTTTCAAGGTAGACGCTGGCTTCCAGTGAAACGGCGGCCTGCCCTTCGTGGCGGAAGACCCAGACCTCGCCGCTTTTCAGCACCAGCGAAACCGCCGTTCCCCCCAGATCGACCGATGCCAGGACATCGGGGTGCAGATGAAATCGCAGGTGAAACCTGACGCCGCGCATTGCGCTTTGGTTCATCAGTTCCTCGAACGTGACGCGGTCGGGTTCTGAAAGAGCGCCGAGGGTGTCCTCGCCGCTCAGGCATTTTCCTTCGGGGGTCAGGTTCAGCCTGCGGACATGCAACAGACCATGCGTGGGGCTGTACCCGTTATGCGTCGCCAGCAAGGTCGCGCCGTCGACGCCGGTGGATGATTGCACACGCACATCCTTTGGCGCATCGACCAGCAATTCCTCCAGCCCGGCCGCCGGGACGAACCGGGACGAGGAATACCCCTCGATCGCCAGCGTGGAATGCGAAGGCGTCGCCCGTGCAGCGCGCCGCCATTCGCTGCCAAACTGGTTTCCCGATCCGCAATTGACGATCAGCGGTCGTCGGCCCGTTGTCAGTTCAAAGGCAAGCGTACTGGCATGGGCATGATAGGAAAACTGGGACTGCGGTGGCGTGCTGGCATCCATGATCACGCTGCTGCGACCCGCCGACAGGCGGCCGAACCCCATGGCCAGACCCTGAAGCGAAGTCGCCCGGACACCGGAAACCGCCAGCGCCTGATCCAGACGCCCCTCGGCGCCGCGTCCGCCGCCGTGAAACCGCGCAAGCGACCCGTCGGCGTGGCGCAGCGCGCGCAGCGTTGGCGCAATCCGCTCGATCGCCAGAAGGTGGTGGTTTCTGGCCATTTTCCCTTCCTCGCTCAACGCAGCGGCAGCCCAGTTGAGCAGGGTGAACGCTTCGGTCAGTTCCTCGGGGTTTCGCGAGGGAATGCCGCCCTCCAGATCGATCCTCGCCTCGCACTCGCGCGCGATCGCGTCCATGGCCGGTTCGACAAGCTTTTCCGACCCTTCCAGCGCAAGTCCCGCATAGATCAGACCGGTGAGCGATTCAAAACGGGGCAGACCCGCGGGCGCGGAATGCCAGCGCCGTCGCAAGAAAAGGGTCTGGCGGCCAAGATTGCGGAAAAAACGGTCGGAATCGCCTTTGTCCAGACCTTTCAGAATGAAAACCGCGTGGTTGATCCAGCGGATGATCCGCCGTCCGGCCAGTTCGGGCAGCCAGCCCTCACCCCGGCCGCGCCCGTAAATGTCGATCCATTCCACGATCCAGCGAAGTGCGGTGTCGCGCGCGGCACCGTCGCCGACGGCGGCAAGATCATCAAGCCACGCAAAACCGTGAAGCTGGGCTTCGAAGGCCGCCGAGGGACGCTCGACTTGCCAGATCGAGCGGCCCGGCGCCTCGACCAGATACCCCGCAAAAAGAAAATTTCCCGCCATCAGCTGATGCCCGCGCGCAAAAGAGCCGATGGTTTTGGGTTCGGGCTGGGATACAAAGGCAGTCACGGGTCGCGCGAAACCGCTGAGGCGCGCATGAAGCCGGTTCAGAAGCCGGTCCCGCGCCTGTTCCAGCCGCGCCATCAGCGCGCGTCGGGCCAGAGTTGCGTCGTCCATGGGGGCGCTGCCGATCCTCATCGTTTTGATTGGCGCAAGTATAAGACCCGTCCGTCAGACTGTCACCCGGTCATTGCGGTTTCGGGGCCTTTTCCATCAGCGCCATGTAAAACCCGTCCATGCCGCCAAACTCGGCCATATAGTCGGGGCGCAAACGCCACCCTCCCTCTTTTGTCCGCCAGATTTCCTCCAGCCCCGGTACGTCCGGTGCATCCTTCACGATCACAAGGTCGGTGTGCCGGCCAAGCGCGCGAAGCACCTGTGTTTCGCCTTCGCGCGGCAGCAGGGAACAGTTGCAATAGACCAGCCGCCCGCCGGGTTTCAAACGACCCAGCGAAGCGTCGATCAGTGCGGCCTGCAAATCAAACAGCCCCGACAGGTCGACCCCTGCTTTTGCAAATGGCAGATCCGGATGACGCCGGATGGTTCCGGTGGCCGAACACGGCGCATCAAGCAGGATCGCGTCATAAAGCCCGTTGTCGTCCCATGCCAGTGCATCGGCCGTGACGACCCGCGCCGCAAGTCCAACACGGTCCAGGTTTTCGCGCAGGCGGAGCTGCCGTTTTTCCGAATGATCCAGCGCCGTCACTTTCGCCCCTGCCGCCGCCAGTTGCATGGTTTTGCCACCAGGTGCCGCGCAAAGATCAAGGACGCGCTTTTCCGCCACGTCGCCAAGCAGCCGAACGGGCATGGCTGCGGCGGCGTCCTGCACCCACCAATCGCCGGAATCAAACCCTTCAAGGGCCGAGATCTGGGGCCTTCCCTGCAAGCGCAGACTGCCGCCGGGCAATACCTGTGCATCCAGTTTCCCGGCGAATTCCGCCGCCCTTGCCGGCGATTTGAGCGTTAAGTCAATCGCAGCACCGCGCGCATGCGCAGCTTCGATGGCCAGACGCGCCGGCGCGCCGAAATTCTTGGTGACGGGGCGCGCCAGCCAGCTTGGCAGAGGTTGCGGGGATTGTTGCGCCCAGATCTCCGGCCCCTCCCGGGCGATCTTTCGCGCCACCGCGTTCACAAGCCCCGCCAGATGACCCGCCTTGGCGCTGCCTCTGACGATTTCAACAGCGGCATTGACCGCTCCATGGGCCGCGGTGCCGTCGGCCAGCATTTCATATGTTGCAAGCCTGAGGGCCTGCATGGCACGGGGCTGCGGGCGCTTGTCCAGAAAAAGGTCGAGGATCGCGTCGACCCGGCCAAGGTGGCGCAGGGTTCCGGTTGCAAGTGCCTGCGCGCGGGCCCGGTCCGCCGGGCCCAGCCGTTCGATCGGGCTCAGCGCGCCCTGCAACACTTCTGCCATCAGTCGCTTGTCAAACAGGACCGCATGCAAAATCTGCGTTGCGGCCAACCGTGCAGCGATCGCTTTGCCTGACATACCCGGATATCCTCGCTTGCCGTTCCCCTGCCCGCGCGTATATCAAGGCTGGTGCCGGAGCAAGCCAGAGACCCCGAAAATGAACGAACCTTCAAAGAAAATGACACCGGCGGCGGAACGGGCCCTGAAAGAAGCGATCGAGCGGCGACGGGCGAAGAAGAAACAACCGCTTCCCAAGGAACTGGGCGGGCGAAACGGTCCCGAACCCACACGTTTCAAGGATTGGGAGAAGAAGGGAATCACATCGGACTTCTGAGGATCCTTGCCATTGACCGCCCGTGCTCGCGCCAGATGATCAACAGCCCTCCCGCGACGATCAGCAACACGCCGGGGAAAAGCTTGTCCACCGGGGCCTCGCCGAAAAAGAGGTACCCCACGGAAAACGCCGACAGGATGCCGAAATAGTTGAACGGTGCCAGCGTGCTTGGGGACACGAGACGCACGGCCACCATCAGGCACAGAACGCCGGTGCCACCGATCGTTCCCATTGCGATGATCTTGAAAAGATCGATACCCGAGGTGATCGGGGAAAACCCCGTCGTCATCACCGCGACCAGTACCGCGCCCAAGGCTGCGGCGAATGCCGAATAGAGGTAAAGCAGGGCATTGGACACGTCGCGGTCGATCAGCCGCACCGTCACGCTGCTGGAGGCATAAAGAAACGCCGCGATCAGCGGAAAGATGGCGAAAACGGAAAACGCGTCACTGCCGGGGCGAACGATCCACATCGCGCCGCCAAACCCCGACAGAACAGCGATCCAGCGCCAGATGCCCACCCGCTCTTTCAGAACGGGAACGGACAGGGCCACCGCAAAAAGCGACATCGTATAGGTCAGGGCGGACACGGTCGCGAATTCCAGATGGCTGAGCGAAACGTAAAAGGCAAGCTGCGCCATCGCGACAAAGACGCCCCGCAGCATCGCCAGCGGCCATTGGCGAATAATCAGGGCTTTCCTTGACAGGCGCACTTCTCTGGTTGCGCCCAGCACGATCAGGCTGGGAACCATTCCGACGATATTTCGCCACGCCGAAAGTTCCTGCGCGCTGTAATCATGCAACAGCGACTTGACCAGCGCGCCCATGATATCAAGCAGCATGATCCCGAACAACAGAATCAGGACCGCACGAAGCACGGGCTTTGGGTGCGTTTCGTCCATCAGGGCAATCGGCCGGCCATGTCAGAGCAGATCATGTTCGCGAAACAGGTCCATCAGATCCGTTTCGGGGCGCGCACCGATATGGCTTATCACTTCGGCTGCGGCGACACACCCCATGCGACCGCAGGTCAGCATGTCAAACCCCGAGGTCAGTCCGTAAAGGAACCCCGCCGCGAACAGATCCCCAGCGCCGGTAGCATCCACGATCTCGGTCGGCACTGCGCGGGCGTGTTCCTTTTCCCCGCCTCTCAGAATATAGGCGCCGTCTTCGGACGCGGTGCAGACCACGATATCGGTCTCGTGTGCGGCCAGATCCATGGACGCCTCCAAGTCGGCGGCCGGATACATGGCCTGCATTTCCTGGATATTGCAAAACAAAAGATCGACGTGATCGCGGATCATTTCGCGGAAATCCCGATGATGACGATCAACGCAAAACGGATCGCTGAGCGTCAGCGACACCTGTCCGCCAGCCGCCTTGCAGGCGTCGATTGCCTTGGCGAAAGCGGCCTTGCTGTCGGGGCCGTCAAAGCGGTATCCCTCCAGATACAGCCACGCGGATCCCGCCATCATCGCCGGATCGATATCCTGGGAGGTCAGGTTTTCCGACCAGCCAAGATAGGTGTTGAGCGACCTTTCCCCGTCCGGTGTCACCAGAACCATGCAACGCCCGGTCTCCTGCCCCGGACCGGCAGGCGCCAGTGGAGTCTCGTAAATCGCACCCTGCGCGCGCAGATCATGGCCAAAAATTGCGCCCAATTGATCGTCCTTGACCTTGCCCACATAGGCCGTGCGCCCGCCAAGGGCCGCGATCCCGGCAATCGTGTTCGCCGCTGACCCGCCCGATATTTCCTTGGACGGCCCCATCGCGCCGTAAAGTTCAACCGCACGGTCCATGTCGATCAGTTGCATGATCCCCTTGTCCACACCGTTTTTGGACAGGAAACCCTCGTCCACATGGCTGAGGATATCGACCATCGCGTTGCCGATGCCCACCACCTGAAACTTTTTCTTCATATCGTCTTGTCCTTTGATGTGCACAAATCAGCGATGATACAGTTCGCGCAGACTGGTTTTCGTGCCTTGCACACATAGCGCCCGTGCAGGATCATCCAGTGATGCGCGTGTTTCTGAAACGCTGCGGGGATGTGGTCCTCGACCGCGCGCTCGACGGCAACGACATCCTTGCCCGGCGCAACACCCGTACGGTTTGCAAAGCGAAAGATATGGGTGTCGACGGCCTGTGTGGGTTGAGCGAACCACATGTTCAAAACCACGTTCGCGGTCTTGCGCCCCACGCCCGGCAGGCTTTCAAGAGCGGCGCGGGAAGATGGAACTTCGCCCTTGAAATCGGCGATCAGTTTTTCGCTCAGGCGGATCACGTTTTTCGCCTTGTTGCGATAAAGGCCGATTGTGCGGATATGGTCCGTCACCCTCTCCAACCCGAGGGCCAGCATCTTTTCCGGGGTGTCGGCCAGTTTGAACAGCCCGCGCGTTGCCTTGTTGACACCCGCATCCGTTGCCTGTGCCGACAGGGCGACCGCGACCACCAGCGTGTAGGCGTTGACGTGCTCAAGCTCGCCCTTGGGCTCAGGCTCGCTGGCCTGAAAGCGGCGGAAAATCTCGTAAATGCTGTGATAGTCAAGTTGCCGGGTCATGGCGCCGTGTTTGGCACGCCTTGGCGCGGCAATCCAAGTGCCTTTTTCGCGAGGGTATGCATTCAGCGCGCCGCCAGGACCGCACCTTTGATGCTTTGAGCGATCATCGGACCCCGGATTTCGCGCAGGAGTTTCAGGCGAATGGCGCGGGCAAAGTCTTTGTAATCCGCTGCAACCATCACGAACGCGCCCGCGCCGCCGGTCACTTCGTTCTCAAAATGGCGAAGCAGGATGTCGTCGGCCAGCTGTCCCAGATCGATTTCGAACGACCGAATCGCCAATGCGTTGATGACGATGTTCCGTGCGACAATGTCGTCGCGTATCCGGGCGGTTCCCGGCTCGCTGCTGGTGCCGTCCCCGGAAAGGTCGATAACGCGACGTTGGCCGATAAATTCGTTTTCCTCGATCTCGCGCATGGAAAACCCAAGCGCGCCGCCGATGTCCGTAAAACCGCCGAGTTTGCGCGGGGTTGCAAGGATCTCGGTTGAAAACGCGGCCGCCTCGTCGGCGTCGTGAATACGCCGCCAGTCCGTTGAAACCACGACCTGACCCTTGCCGGACCACTGAACGACGGCAACGGCGATCGAACCGCTTGCCCGGATCGCGTCGACGATCAGGGGATCGCGAAACGCCGCAGCCAGCCCTTGTTGCTGAAGCGCGAATTCCGCCGCGTCCACGCTTGTCGAGGCATCCGTGGCCAGCACAAGCTCAAGCGCGACATCGCCCGCCCGCACCGACGGTGCGGCGCTTGACAACAGGCCGGCGATGCAAAGGATATTCAACGTCGGATGACTGACCATGCGCCCCCCATGACCTTGAGAGTGGCAGAACCGGGGTCGCTTTCCAACCCCGGTTCCTGTGGGCAATCAGTCGATCACGTTGTGCGCAGGCCCATAACCGAACCCCGTGATATTCTCGGCCCCGTTTTCGGTTATGACCAGTATGTCATGCTCGCGATACCCCCCCGCGCCGGGCTGACCGTGCGGGATGGTCAGCATCGGTTCCATTGAAATGACCATGCCGGGTTCCAGAACAGTGTCCACGTCCTCGCGCAGCTCCAACCCGGCCTCGCGCCCGTAATAATGCGACAGAACCCCAAAGGAATGGCCGTATCCGAACGTCCGGAATTGCAGCAGATCGCGGTTTTCGAAAAAGGCGTTGATCTCGTCTGTGATGCCAGCACACGAAGCGCCCGGCCTGATCAGCCCGATTCCCAGTTCGTGGGCCTCGACATTCGCGTTCCATATCGCAAGCGAGGCCGGGTCGGGTTCACCCAGAAACAACGTCCGCTCAAGCGCCGTGTAGTAGCCCGAGATCATCGGAAACGCGTTGAGGCTGAGGATATCGCCCCTGACCAGCCGCCGCGTGGTGACCGGATTGTGCGCCCCGTCCGTGTTGAGACCCGACTGAAACCAGACCCATGTATCGCGCAACTCGCTTTCGGGAAACGCGCGCGCGATTTCCGCTTCCATCGCATCGCGCCCGGCCATGGCAACGTCGATTTCACGCGTGCCTTGGCCAATAGCGGCGCGGATCGCCTCGCCCCCCAGATCGGCAACGCGCGCGCCTTCGCGGATCAGCGCGATCTCGGCAGGCGATTTCATCATGCGCTGCGTCATCGTCAGGGGGGCCAGATCGACCTGCTCGCGCGGTTCCAGATATCCGGTCAGGCGTGCATGCTGTTGGAGCGACAGATGGTCGGCCTCATGACCCACCACGTGTCCGGTCCCCGCGACGGACCTGACCGCACGCCAGAAGTTGTCGCGCTTCCAGTCGGTGTAAACGATGTTGTCCACGGCGGACCGTCGGCCCGGCTGACCGGCATCGATGCCGGCCGAAATCGTCACGGCCCGATCGCTGGTCACGACACAGGCATAGGGCCGCCCGAAGCTGCAATAAAGAAAGCCCGAGTAATAGGCGACGTTGTGCATCGACGTCAGGACGGCGACGTCGATGCCCGCTTGCTCCATGATCCGGCGCAAGCCTGCCAAACGGTTGGCATATTCGTCAGCGCTGAACGGAAGGGTTGCCTTGTCGCCATTGGCGAAGGGTGCGAATTCGGGACGGTGTTTCAGATGCATATTCATGTTTTGACCTCCGGTCTTTCCGCCGGGGGTCTTGTCGATACACCCGGACGTTAATCCGGGCGTACAGGACAGTTTGCGGGATCGGCCCGCAGGCGGCAAGGATCCCCTTGCCTGACGACGCCATCGTCAGTACCTGAGGGCGAGCAATAGCTGAGTTGACCCAAAAGTCAAACAAGGATTTTCGAAAAACCCAGCACGGTTTCGGGCGGTCTGCGCGGTCTTCCTGAACAACGCCCGCAGGTCGAACGAACGATTCAGCGCTGATTGCATATTCCTGATATCGCCCCGCACGCGGGGCCGACCCCGGCAACTCGGCTCTGGACCCGCGTGCAATCGGTCACTAGTTTTCGGGGCATGTTCCGCTTCGCCGCCTCTCGCCTGATCTCGCTTGCGCTCAGCCTGATTGCGGCAAGCGTGGTCATATTCGCGGTGATCGAGGTGATTCCGGGCGATCCGGCCTCTTTCATGCTGGGTCTGAACGCCGAGCCTGACACCGTCGCCGCTCTCCGCGCCGAGCTTGGGCTGGATGGCGGGATCCTTGCGCGGTATTTCAGTTGGATCGGCGGGATGCTGGTCGGCGATTTCGGCACCTCTTACACCTATCGTGTTCCGGTGTCCGACCTTGTGCTGGCGCGGGTCTGGATCAGCCTTCCGCTGGCGCTTTACGCGCTGATCCTGTCGACCCTGATCGCGTTTCCCGTCGGCATTCTGGCAGCGACCAGTCGCGGGCGGCCGACCGATATCGCGGTCATGGGGACAACCCAGCTTGGCGTCGCCATCCCGAATTTCTGGTTCGCGATGCTGTTGGTTCTGGTATTTGCGATCAATCTCAGATGGTTCTCCGCAGGCGGGTTTCCGGGCTGGGAAAACGGTGTTCTTGTCTCGCTGAAATCCCTCACGCTACCGGCGATCGCGCTGGCTTTGCCGCAGGCGAGCATTCTGGCAAGGATCATGCGCTCTAGCCTTCTGGACACGCTTGATCAGGATTATATCCGCACCGCCCGCGCCAAGGGGCTGAGCCGCCGACAATCCATCACGCGCCACGCCTTGCGCAATGCGATGATCCCGGTTCTGACCATCATCGGCATGCAGTTTTCCTTTTTGCTGGCCGGGGCCATCATCATTGAAAACGTGTTCTTCCTGCCGGGCCTTGGGAGGCTGATCTTTCAGGGCATAACCCAGCGTGATCTTGTCGTGGTTGAAAGCGTGGTCATGCTGCTGGTCTTTGCCGTGATCACGGTCACGTTTCTTGTCGACATCACCTATGCGATGGTCGACCCGCGATTGCGGAAACAACGATGAACCTGCCGCGCAACCTTGTCTTGGGTGCCGTGCTGTTTTCGGTATTCCTGCTGGGGGCGGTTGTGTCCTTTCTGTGGACGCCGTTTGACGTCGGGACGCTTTCGATCACGACGAAACTCCGAACCCCCGGCACGCTTCACTGGTTTGGCACCGATCATTTCGGACGGGATATCTTTTCGATGGTCATGGTCGGGGCCAGAACCTCGATCGCGGTGGCGGTGGTGGCTGTGGGGATCGGGATCGGCCTCGGGGTGCCTCTGGGCCTGACGGCGGCAGCGCGACACGGGGGCTGGCTGGACGAGATCATCATGCGGACGAACGATCTGGTCTTTGCCTTTCCAAGCCTTGTGATCGCCATCCTCATCACCGCTGTTTTCGGGCCCTCCGCAATCAATGCGATCATTGCCATCGGCATCTTCAACATTCCGGTCTTCGCGCGGATTTCGCGCGCCAGCGCGCTTTCGATCTGGACACTCGATTACATCCTGTCCGCACGCGTGGCCGGGAAAACCGCCCTGCGGATTTCGCTGGAGCATATTCTGCCCAACATCGCCAACATTCTGATCGTTCAGGGCACAATTCAGTTCAGCCTTGGGATTCTGGCCGAAGCAGCGCTTTCCTATGTCGGACTGGGCGCGCAGCCCCCGACGCCCAGCTGGGGGCGGATGCTGGCGGATAGTCAGACCATGATTTCCTTTGCCCCGCACCTCGCGCTTTTTCCCGGTTTGGCAATCGTTCTGAGTGTGCTCGGCCTCAACCTGATGGGGGACGGTTTGCGCGATATTCTCGACCCAAGGATCAGGCGGATGCGGAAATGAGCCTGCTGTCCGTCCACGACCTGTCACTTGCCCTTCACGGCCTCGCGGTCCTGAAAAGCGTCAGCTTTAACGTCAACAGGGGGGAGGTCTTCGGCATTGTCGGCGAAAGCGGGTCGGGCAAGTCGATGACGGCGCTGTCGTTGATGCAGCTTCTTCCGGCAGGCGCCACCTGTCAGGGGCGCGTTTCGCTTGAGGGGGAGAACCTGCCGGATGTGCCGGAAAAGCGGATGTGCGCGGTGCGTGGCAACGATATCGGCATGATTTTTCAGGAGCCCATGACCGCGCTCAACCCCGTTCAGACCATCGGGGATCAGGTTGCCGAAACGCTGCTCATCCACGGTCAGACCAGCCGAAGCGAAGCGTTGAAAACCGCGCGGGAGCGCCTTGACCGGGTCGGGTTGCCCCAGGACAGGTTTCCCCTCGGGCGTTACCCGCACGAACTCAGCGGAGGGCAGCGCCAGCGCGTCGTGATCGCCATGGCGATCGCAAGGCGCCCAAAGCTGTTGATTGCCGATGAACCCACCACGGCGCTCGATGTAACCACGCAGGCGCAAATCCTCGAATTGCTGCATTCGCTGGTCGACAGCGAAGGCATGGCCCTGATCCTGATCACGCATGATCTGGCCGTCGTGTCCGGAATTGCCGATCGCGTCGCGGTCATGCAAGCTGGCGAAATCGTCGAGGCCGGCCCCACTGCCGATGTCTTCCGCAACCAAACCCACCCCTACACGAAAGCCCTGTTTCAGGCTTCCGGACATCGGCCCGTCAGGCAACGCGCCTCATCCGGCGAGGTGCTGCTCAGCGTCCGGAACGCGACCCGCGCCTATGCGCAACCGCGCACGCGGCTTTTCGAGAGGCCGTCGCATTTCCGGGCGGTCAGCGATGTCACCTTTTCGCTTGCCAGGGGCGAGAGTCTGGGCCTCGTCGGTGAGAGCGGGTGCGGAAAATCCACCCTGACACGCGCCATTCTGGGTCTGGACCCGCTGGAAAGCGGTGAAATCCGGCTGGATGGCGCAAAAGTTGAGCCCCATACGAAGAGCGTTAACCGGAAATCGGTTCAGGTCGTGTTTCAGGACCCTTACGGCAGCTTCAACCCGCGCTGGAAAGTCGGGCGTCTGGTCGCCGAACCGTTTCATCTGCTGTCCCGGTCCCCTGAAGACGCCAAAGCGCGGGTCGCCCTCGCACTGGACAGCGTCGGTATGGCACGCGGGGACATGGAGAAGTACATTCACGAATTCTCCGGTGGCCAGAGGCAACGGATCGCGATTGCGCGCGCGTTGATCCTCAGGCCTGATCTGATCGTTCTGGACGAAGCGGTTTCGGCGCTTGACGTGTCCATCCGCGCGCAGATACTGGATTTACTGGCGGATCTGTCGGACCGGTTTCAGCTCAGCTATCTGTTCATCAGCCACGACCTGTCGGTCGTCCGGGCCATCACCGACCGCGTCATGGTCATGAAATCAGGTGAAATCGTCGAGGAAGGCCCCACCGAAACGGTCTTTCAGTCACCAAGGCACCCCTACACGCGGCAACTCATCGCCGCGACGCCAAAACTGCCGCGCCTTGCGGCAGGGGCCTAACAAGGGTCACTCGCAAATCACCGGGAGAGTCATGCGAATGGGCGCGCTCGCCCAGGTCTTTTCATTGTCAAAACACTCTACGCGCCCGCGCCCGCCCGTCCAGTAAAGACCGGGATCAACAGCCCGAAGGTTGCCGCGCTTGTCCTCTTGCCAGACCTCAAAGTGTAGATGCAAAAGCCCGCTTGACAAAACACCCGTCCGGCCAAGCCCGCCCAGTTGCTGCCCGCGCGCGACCACGTCCCCGACCGTCACGATCTTGGAATCCAGATGCTTGTAAATGGTGTGGATGCGGCGCCCGTCTGTATCGACGCCGTGGTCGAGTTCCAGCGTGTTGCCGTAAAGCGCATGCAGGCCCGATTTGACGACGCGCCCCGGTGCCGGAGCAAGGACAGGTGTTCCCTTGTCCGCGACGAAATCTATGCCCAGATGTTCCCTGCGACTTTCCTTACTGAGCATTTGATTGGGCAGTCTTCTGAAATGCTGGGAAATCGAAGGCGCGTTTTTCGGCAGGATCGTTTCGATCGTGAATTGATCCACATACATCTTCTTGATTTGTTTGCCGTGCCGGTCCAGCCCGCGAAGACATCCGGAAAGCGCCAAGACCGCCAACAACACAGTAAATGTCTTCAACATCCGTCACACACCATTCGCGCAGAAAGTGCGCCAACGACCACGATTTCACAATTGCACCGTGCTGGCAAGACGCCAAGTATCGTACCGCAACGGCTGGACAGCAGGGCGGCGGCGGGGCAGTCTGGCAAGCAAGCGGCCCGGCGCGGGCTGGCCGCGCTCGGAGGATGGAGCAAGGATCGGGAAAATGCTGGAAGAGGCTCTTTGGTATCCGACGGACCGGTGTTTTGTCGACGGCACGTGGCAAGAACCCGCGCGCGCCCGGACCCTGCCGCTGGAAAACCCGTCAAACGGTTTGGACATCGGTCAGATCGCGCGCGGCGGTCAAAAAGACATCGACGCGGCCGTCAGTGCGGCGCAACACGCATTGGCTGGTCCGTGGGGGCGAATGCCCGCTTTTGAACGTGGCCGATTGCTGTCGGAAATGGCGCGCATCGTTCTCAAGCGGGTGGATGCGCTTGCTGTGATCGAAGCGCTGGACGTGGGAAAACCCCTCAAACAGGCGCGCGCCGACGCGCTGGCGCTGGCACGGTATCTTGAGTTCTATGGCGGTGCGGCCGACAAGATACACGGCGAGACGATTCCCTACCTTGACGGTTATACGGTTTACACATTGCGCGAACCGCACGGGGTCACGGGCCATATCGTCCCGTGGAATTACCCCATGCAGATCATCGGGCGCAGCGTCGGGGCAGCCCTGACCATGGGCAACGCCTGTGTGCTGAAACCGGCGGAAGAAGCGTGCCTGACCGCGCTTGCATTCGCTGAAATGGCACGCGAAGCCGGTTTTCCGGCGGGTGTCATCAACGTGGTTCCGGGATTGGGCGAAGAGGCCGGTGCTGCGCTGGCGTCCCATCCCGGCGTCAATCATATCTCGTTCACAGGCTCGGTGCCGGTCGGAACGATGGTGCAGGCGGCAGCCGCCCGAAACGTGGTTCCCGTAACGCTTGAACTGGGGGGGAAATCGCCACAAATCGTGTTCTCGGATGCCGATTTGGACGCGGCACTGCCGTTTCTGGTCAACGCCGGCATTCAGAATGCCGGGCAGACCTGCTCGGCGTCGTCGCGCATTCTGGTGGAGAGATCCCTGCATGACCAATTGCTTGATCGCATGGCCGGTCGGTACCGGAACCTGACCGTCGGACCGGCGGAACAGGACTATGACGTGGGGCCGCTGATCTCGGGGCGGCAAAAAGAAATCGTCGCCGGATTTCTGGCAGCCGGAGGCGATCTGGACATCGCCGCGCAGGGGACGATTCTGCCGGACGCGCCGAAGAGCGGTCACTATATCGCCCCGACCCTGTTGTCAGGCGTTGGACCCCAACACAAACTGGCGCAGGACGAGGTTTTCGGCCCCGTTCAGGTTGTCATGCCGTTTGACACCGAAGAGCAGGCGATCCAAATCGCCAACGGCACCGATTTCGGGCTGGTCGCCTCGGTCTGGACGCAAAACGGCGCACGCCAGATGCGCGTTGCAAAGGCCGTTCGCGCAGGGCAGGTTTTCATCAATAATTATGGCGCAGGTGGGGGCGTTGAACTGCCATTCGGTGGCGTGGGAAAATCAGGACACGGGCGCGAAAAGGGGTTCGAAGCGCTTTACGGGTTCTCGACGCTGAAAACGGTGGCGGCGCTGCACGGCTGAAATGCGCGACACACAGGCCGGACATTTGTCCGACCTACCGACGTCAAAGATTGCCGAAAAACGCCGCCAGCGCCGCGCCGATTTCCTCGGGGCTGTCTTCCTGAATGAAATGCGTGCCTTTGACGGTCACCTCTTGCTGGTTCTTCCAGCAGCGACAAAACTCCCGCGCAGCACCCGTCAGGATCGAGCCGGGGTCGGCGTTCACGAACAATTTCGGAAGATCATTCCCCGCCATCCACCGCGCATAAGCGCGCACCAGCGCAACCACGTCCTGAGGCGCGTCCCCAATCGGGATTTGTCGTGGCCAGGTCAACATCGGTCGTCGCCCCTCGCCCGGTTCAAGATACGGGCGGCGATATTCCGCCATTTCCGCCGCACTAAGATCGCGCATGATGGCCGAGGGCAGGATGCGCTCGACAAAGACATTCTTCTCCAGCACCAATTCCTCGCCCGCCGTAGAACGCATCGCCTGAAATATCCCCCGCGCGTCTTCTGGCCAATGATCCCAGCTTTTGACCACGCCCACCACGGCCTCCATATAAGCGATTGCTTTGACTGCCTCGGGGTGCCGGTACGCCCAGTGAAACCCCAGCGCGGACCCCCAGTCATGGATCACGAACGAGACGTTTTTCTGCACGCCCAGCGCCTCCCACGCCGCATCAAGGTACCGGGCATGTTCCCCAAACGTATAGCTGCCCGGACCTGATTCCGGCAGCTTGTCACTGTCGCCCATGCCGATCAGATCGACCGCGATGCAGCGGCCAAGATGCGCACAGGCGGGCATGATATTGCGCCACAAATAGCTCGACGTTGGGTTGCCATGCTGAAACACGATGGGGTCGCCCTCGCCCATTTCCACATAGGCCATGCGGCGGCCCAAAACCTCGACGAATTTCTTGGCGGGCGGTGAAGTTTTGCTGTCCATTGGGCGATCCTCCTTGCCCGGATACCCTGCCTTATGTTCTTGTGGCCTTCAAGCATGGCGTCAACGGGAACGACAGTGAATGCCGCTCAGGATTTCCAACCTAACCGCGCGACGCATGTGGCTGCATGCTCTGGGGCTGGGCAGAACGCCGACCGGGTCGCCAGACCCCTTGAACGTCATCCGCGACCTTGGTTTCTTACAGATCGACACGGTCAGGAACGTGGTGCGCGCGCATCACCACATCCTCTGGAGCAGGAACCAGAATTACCGCCAGCCGATGCTGTGGCCGCTGCTGGCAAGAGACCGGAGCCTGTTTGAGCATTTCACCCACGATGCGTCGCTCCTGCCGATCGAGACATATCCCTGCTGGCAAGTCCAGTTCCGACGTCTGGGCGAAAAAACGGCCCGGCACGACTGGTATCAATCCGGCCTGAAGCCGACCGAAATCGACGCATTGCGCAAGCGGATTGAAACCGAAGGGCCGTTGTCCACCCATGCGTTTGACACAAAAATCACCGGGGCGCGTCAAATGTGGTCGCGCCCGCCCCACAAGAAAGCCCTGGAACAAATGTGGTATTCGGGCGAACTGACAACCGCTTATCGCGAAAATTTCCACAAGTATTATGACTTTGCGTCGCGTGTCATTCCACCGAATTACCAATCCGGCCAGCTTTCGGAACCCGAGCAGGTCGAGTGGCTTTGCAATCAGGCCCTTGAACGCCTGAGATTCGCAAGTGCAGGCGAAATACAACGTTTCTGGGGTGTGTTGAGTGCGCGCGAAGCCAAATCATGGGTAACAGAAAAAGCGCACGAACTGCGCGAAGTCCTGATCGAGACAAGTGACGGGTCCGGCTGCGCAAGCCTGGCCCCCCGGGATATCGAAAACCACGTCGCACAGGTCGCGCCCGTTTCTGGCCGATTGCGCATTCTCAACCCGTTTGATCCGGCCATTCGCGACCGAAACCGTCTTTTGCGATTGTTCGGCTTTGACTATCGAAATGAAATGTTCGTTCCCAAGAAGAAACGCACATGGGGGTATTACGTCTATCCCCTGCTGGAAAGGGAACGCTTTGTGGGCCGGGTGGAACTGAAGGCCGACCAAAGGAGCGCGACCCTGCTGGTGACCGGGTTCTGGACAGAACCGCGCGTCAAATGGCCCAAAGCGCGGCTCCACAGACTGGAGGCCGAGCTTGATCGTTTCGCCCGTTTCGCCGGTCTCAAGAACATAAAATGGCATGCGACGCGGCAATTTGATGGCTGATCGGGGATTGTGCGGCTTGCGCTTGGGGCGCAAATTTCACAATCTCGCACCGAATGGCGGAGGACACCCATGCGGCTGAAAAACAAAACGGCGATCGTGACGGGCGGAGGGTCAGGTTTTGGCGCAGGCATTGTGCGCGAATTCGTGCAGCAAGGGGCACGCGTCATTGCGGCCGATATCAACATGGCCGCCGCAAAAGACATCGCCAGTGAAACCGGGGCAATCCCTTGGGAAACCGATGTCGCGGATGATGAAAGCGTTGCTGCGCTGATTGACCATGCATTGGCTGAATTTGGGAAAATAGATATCCTGGTAAACAATGCGGGCGTCACCCATCTTCCCACGCCGCTGGAAGATGTCAGCCCCGCGGATTTTGACCGCGTTTTGAATGTGAACGTGCGCTCGGTCTATCTGACGGCGCGCCATCTGGTGCCTCATATGAAAAAGGCAGGAACGGGTGCGATCCTGAATATTGCGTCAACGGCGGGGGTTTCGCCGCGACCAAACCTTAACTGGTACAATGCTTCGAAAGGCTGGATGATCACGGCAACGAAAACCATGGCGGTTGAACTGGCACCCTTTGGCATCCGGGTAAACGCGCTCAACCCGGTGGCAGGTGAAACGCCGCTTTTGAAGTCATTCATGGGCGAGGATACCCCTGAAATGCGGGCAAAATTTCTGGCGACAATCCCGCTTGGCCGGTTTTCCACGCCTCAGGATATGGGCAACGCCGCGGCGTTTTTATGCTCGGACGATGCCAGCATGATTACCGGCGTCGCGATGGAGATCGACGGCGGGCGCTGCATATGAGGCTGTCATGAAACCCGGTCCCAAAAACCTGATCACGGATGTTGCCGGGCTGCGTGTGGGCAACGCTGCGGATGATGGACTGAAATCAGGCACAACGGTTCTGGTTGGAGACGCGCCTTTTACCGCCGGGGTGCACGTCATGGGCGGCGCGCCCGGAACGCGCGACACCGACCTTTTGGCGCCAGACAAATCGGTCGAGGCAGTGGATGCGCTGGTTCTTTCCGGCGGGTCTGCGTTCGGGTTAGAGGCAGCCTCGGGCGTGGCGGATGAATTGCGCCGTCAGGGGCGGGGTTTTCAGGTTGGACCCGCGCGGGTGCCAATCATACCTGCCGCGATACTGTTTGATTTGCTGAACGGCGGCGAAAAGGATTGGCAGGTCAACCCCTACAAGGCTTTGGGCGCGACTGCCCTTGGCAACGCGCGCCGGGATTTTGATCTTGGAACCGTAGGCGCCGGAACCGGGGCGACGACGATGAACCTTAAGGGAGGTTTGGGGTCAGCCTCGTTCGTTCTCAAAAGTGGCGTAACGGTTGGCGCACTGGTTGCGGTCAATCCCGTCGGTGCGGTCGTTGTTGACGGTCAGAAACATTTCTGGGCCGCCCCTTACGAGGTCGACGCGGAATTTGGCGGTTGTGGAGCTGCATCTTCATTCGCACCCATGGCCGAGCCGCAGCCTTTCGGCGCGCTTCGCGCCGGCACCAACACCACAATCGCCATCGTTGCAACGGACGCCACCCTGACCAAAGCTGGCGCAACCCGGTTGGCGACCGCAGCGCATGACGGCATGGCGCGGGCGATTTTTCCCAGCCATACGCCCATGGACGGAGACCTGATTTTTGCCGCCGCGACCAACGAACGCGCCCTTGGCGACCCTTTGCTGGACCCGCTGATGCTGGGCCACGCTGCCGCTCTTTGCCTTGCGCGCGCGATTGCACGCGCAGTCTGGCACGCAACCCCGGCCAAGGGCGATCCCTTTCCGACGTGGCAAGAGGAATTTGGTTAGGGAAGCCCTGAACAACGTGGATTATTGCGGAAAATGCCTGCTCCCGCCATGGGGCGGGCGGGGGCTGACATTTTTCGCAAAATGTCGGGACGCATAAATCAGGGGTTGCCTAGTGGATCGAACGCGACATTTGAGTCCCCCGGCAGGCGCAGCGCTTTCCGCGCAACTCACTCAAATGTCGTGATAATTTGATCCATCAAGCAAGAATCTAGTGGTTCGAACCGTAGGATTCGAACCACTAGGGCGCACATCTAAGCAAAGTCCGGCTCAATCCGGCAATAGCGCCGCGACAAGCGCGCTGTCTGCATCGCTTAGCCCGTCGATAACGTTGAAATGATGTTTTCCGGGGTCGGAAACGAACCGCGCAT
>CAYXNM010000034.1:0-20889 GCA_964466385.1 uncultured Rhodobacter sp.
CCAGATTGCCGACAACCCAGCACGGCCGAATAAGGTCGCGCCTGGGGCGCAGTTGGCTGAGGCGGCGGAAAGTGAACCGGTGGTGGCGGGCGCTGCCACGGGGAATGGCGTTGATAAACGCCTCCTGTTCGCCGGTCGCGAGCATATGGCGCGCCACAAAATCAGCCGCCAGGGTTTTTTCCACATCCGTGTCAACGCTGTGCCCTTCGGAATACCTGAGATCGAAAACAGTCTGCAAATGGGTGTCGTCTGGCCAGATGAAACGAAAATCATACGCGAAATGCCGTGCGGCGAAATATCCCTGTAAAATGGTGATCAGCCTTTGGCACAACCCGTCCGCCCGATACGCCAGCATCAGGTCTTGGCGGAACAGGGTTTCGAACGCCGACACTTTTCCGGCAATTTGGGCATTTCGGGGATCCAACATCCTGATCGTGCGGTAGAGCAGATAGGCATCAAAAGGGTGGTGATCCTCTTGCGCCGCAGCCAGTTCAATTATCCGCGCGACAAGCTCTACCGGATACGTTCCTATGTTAATGATCCTCAAGACCCTCGCTATTTCCATCCGCACGCGCGCAAGGAACCGGGTCGCCGGCAGTTCCTTTGAAACATTGCGAATGTTGTTCCGGGCCTTTCTGTTCGCGGGGTCAAAAAGCAGCACAAGCTTGCGAACCGAGGCCGAATGTGCCGGATCTTCGTCTTGAAGGCGTTCAGCCAGTTCAATCAGGCTGTTGATGTTTTCGTAGTTCATGGCATTTCGTAGGATTCATCTGCGGTTTCCAAGCGAAGTCTGGCGAAATGATCAGAACCCAACAACGAACGAAACCGTGCATAAAGCTGCCGTTACGATTAAAAAGTGCATGGCAAAGAATCAAAGAGGTGCCTGATTGAAGCTCTACATTTATACCATTCCCAAGGCTGGCACGTACTTTCTGGCCGGTTTGATCGGTAAAATGGGATACCACAATACGGGGTATCACATCAATGCGTCCGACTATCTGGATACGTTGAGCTTTGACGTCGATGTAAACCGCGAGCACCCCCATGCGACCACCCGGAACATTTCGTTTCTGACCGCCTTGAAGAGCCTGCAGGACCGCCAACTGGCTTTCGGGCATTTCCCGGCCCCTGCACTGCCCGCAGCGCTGCCAGAGTACAAATTCGTATGCGCATACCGGCACCCCATGAAAACTCTGGTTTCGGAATTTGTCGACTTCAGGTTCCGCCGCAGGGATGTGGAATGGATCACGCCGCAGGCGATTCCCAACGACCATTTGGCGTTTGAAACGTACCTGAAACGGCACAGCCCCGCTCAGGAAAGGATTTTCGCCCATATGCTCTCGGTTCTGATGAGCGTAAACGAGCCTTCCTGTGTGCCGTTCGAACCCGCGAGATACCATTTTCTGAACTTTGACAAATTGTTGGAAAATCCTGAAAAAAGCCTCCCCGCGCTCGCGGATTTCCTGGAATTCGACCGAAATGGTTTGTCCGATCTGTTCGCGGATGCGCTGGAGACCGAAACAAAGACCAAGGCAACTTCCATCGAACTTGATCGAGCCTCTCTCTGGACAGCGGAGGCGAAACAGATCTATGCGTCAAGGCCATTTGAGGCCATTGTGAACCGTGGGGTTCAGTTCGGTTGGGATCTGGAGCAACCCTCCGGAACGCGGTTGATTGCCGCCTGGCGGATGCGCTGTCTGCAGTTTACCAATCGCCTTCGTCTGGTGTCTTTTGATCGGTGACCGAGGCAGCGACGAACCAGTGAGCAACGCCCTCGCCAAACATCCGCCCCTCCAGGGGATTGATCACCCCAGAATCCTGTTCGTCAGCGATGCCTTGCCGGATCAGAATGGCACAGGGCTGGAAAAACGATCCTTTGCATTTCTTCAGGCCTACCTGAAGAACCACACCCCCGACATCGTTGGCCGCAGGCTGCAACGTCTGATCATGGGGCCGGGCTGACCGCATCCGAAAAGCGCGGGCCACGTCGGCGTCTGGTTTGGGGGTCGGTGCCATGCGCCGGTTTGTCAGCGCGGTTCGGAGACCTGACAAAAGCGGTTTGCCGGATGGGTCTATTTCAATGAAGCGTTTGCGCGTCGAATGGGCTCGATGGACAAATTGATGAAGGCGAGCAATTTTCCAAGCTGAACGGTTTGTGCGTTGGAGACATAGACCGCATCCCTGTTTTCAAGCAGGAATGACTGCGCAAAAAACTGCGTCTTTGCGGACCGAAAGTCGAATTGGTAGATCGTGGGGACACCTCGGGCATCGGACGGGAACTTTCCGTCCGTCTTTTGCCCCAGTTTCCTCAGGATCCATTCCTTTTCATAACGCAGGACAAAAACCCCTTTGGGATCGGCCCTTTGGTCTGACAGCCCGCCCGAACCGGCGATTGCCTCCAGAACGCTCACACGGCTGGACGAAAACGGAAATGCACCCGCGCGCGGAACCGCGCCGGTCAGTGTATAGCGCTTGGGTTCCCGCGTGAGAACGACCAGATCATCCCTTTGCAGGCTGATGTTGTTGCGGGGGTTTTCCAGGATATCGTTCAGGCCCATGCTTCCTTTCTGGCCGTGACGAACCACCGTGACGGTGGTTTCGTGCGCCGGAAACTTGCTGCCTCCCGAAAGGGAAATAGCGTCCGACAGGCGATCGCCGCGCAGGGACAGTTCGTATTTGCCGGGCCGAAACAGGTCTCCGGCCATCGTGATGGAATTGTTTACCGACCGCTTGACGACGACAATAGCCTGAGGTTCGATGGCCTTTCCCCGCAAACTCTCCACAATGCGTTTCTGGATGCTGAGGGGCGAAGTCCCCGCCGCCTTCAGTTCGCCGACATAAGGAAGCGAGATGTTCCCGTCGATATCGACTATTATCGTCGGAAATTCGGAATTTCCCGGGCCGCCAATCGCGCCTTGCGAAAACAGACCGCCCTCGCCCGCTTCGAGAATTCGAATGAAAAGAACATCTCCGACGCCAATTTTGTTGGAAGGTGGCCGGGTGCCGGACGGAAACACGAGCGGATCAAACCCGCGACGACCGTATCGTGCCAGCGTTTTGGAGACCCCGGCATCGACCGGAATCAGCAGATAGTCCCGGTTCGCACCTGCCTGCTCGATCTCGGCCGAGGACGGGCCTTGATTCGGCAGGTCAGAACAGCCTGACAGGCCAAACGAAAGCGCCGCCGCCAGAAGCCATTTGGCCGTTGCAAAAGGGATTAAGGGTGGGCGCATTGGTGTTTTGGCAACCGCTTGTCTGTCAGGTTTTCACAGGGCGGACGCTACCGGATAGCGACTTGAATGTCTAGAGCCGCGTCCTTTTTGCCTGAATCGGCGGGGCCGTTCTATCTTATTGATTTTACGCGCAATTCACTCCGAAAACCGGTTCCCACTTTTCGGATTGCGCTCTAATGTTGAATGCCCTTGAAACCGGGCCGGCAGCGCCTTTTTCGAAGCCCTGAAAGCCATGCGAAATACCACGCTCCGGACCCGCCTTGTCTGCCCGCCCGCAGCAGCGGCCAGGGTTGGCGTTGTGGCGCGCATCGGGTCGGTTAGGATCAGGTAACATGCTCGCGGATGATGAAAGCGAACATCACCGCAATGCCCCACATCATCAGCGACAGCGCCGCCACCAGCGCGATGTTCAGCCCGCGTTTGGGATAAAGGGCTTTTTCAGGCAATGATGGAACGACAAAAGAGGCAAGATACCTTTGCTGGCGATCCGCCTCCAGCCTTGCGGATTCAAGGGAAACAAGCGACGAGACATAGGCCCGCTGAAAAAACTCGAGATCAACGGAAAGCTCTTCGTAAGCCCCGACCTGTGCGGTGAGCGTTTGCACGTCGGGGCCCAGATCGCCGCCCCCGACCCCCAGTTTGGATTTCTGGGCCGCAACCTGCGTTTCCAGCGACCTGATCCGGCTTTCCAAAATCCTGATACCCGGCGCATCCTCGGAAAGAAATTCACGCAGACTGGTCATACGGGTATTCGCGTCGGTCAGTTCACCCGTAAGCCGGCCGAGCAGCAATTGCTGTGCTTCGACGGATTTGGTGGGGTCGATTTCCTGTTCCTGCTCGCGGAATCTGGAAACGGTCTTGCGGTGATCGCGCAACAGCTGTTCGGTGCGCTTCACTTCCAGTTCCGCGGAGCGCACCGTATCCTGCCGGGCTCTTGCGGATATTTCGTTCACCAACTGTCCCGAAAGAAACAGGATTTCCTCGGCGACAATCCTGGCATCCTCCGGCGTGAAGGCCTGAACCTCGACCGTCATGATCTGCGAACTGCTGTCAAAATAGACTGAAATCATGCTCTGCATGTAGTCGACGAAATCCTCCTTGAACAAGGATCCGTCAAACCGCATCAGAAAATCGGCATCCGGTCGGTTGTATTTCGCGCGCAGATCGATGCGTCGTTCGATCTTGTCGATCAGATCCCTGCTCTCGATGAAATCCGCCACGATGTAGGAATCCACCACGGTCGATCCGGAGGAGGAAGCCCCGGTCATCAGGCCCAGCAAGTCACTTGGAGAGCTGGAATTGGGTGACCTGATCGCAAACTTGAATTCGACCGCGTATCTGTCGCTGGCATAGGTGGAATAATAGATTACCGCCAATGCAATCGGCACCAGGACGCAGGGCACGAACGTCACGCCGACGAGGAAGCGCCGCCATTTTTGCGCGCTCCACTTCCTTTTCGTCTGCCGGGTGGCTCTCAGTTCCTGCAATTTGGCCGAGTCAACCACCGAGCCTTCGTCTGACTTGGGTTTAATCTGTTTGTTCATGCCTTATCCAGCGTTTGACCGGGAAACGGGACAACGATCCGAAACGTATCAGGAATCGTCGAACCTGCCTACCCGGTGTTTTTTCGCGAATACCGCGCGTCGTCAGGCCCAGTTGTTCATCTCCTTATGGGCGCTGATCGCGTCTTCCAGTGTGTCAAAAAACATCAGGTTGCCGTTGTAAAGGACAATTCCGCAATCACAGTATTCCCGCAGCGCTTCCATTGAATGGGACACCATGATGATCTTCGCACTTGCCAGCTTTCCCTTGAAGGCCTGCTTGGATTTGACCTGAAACCGGGCGTCGCCAACAGACATGAGTTCGTCGATCAGGTAGATATCAAAATTGATTGCCATGCTCAGCCCGAAAGCCAGACGCGCGCCCATCCCCGACGAATACTTTCGGTAGGGTTCCTGAAAAAACGGACCGAGTTCGGCGAATTCCTCGACCTGCGCCACGATTTCTTCGGTGTCCTGGCCATAGATACGTGCGACGAATCTGACATTTTCGAATCCGGTCAGTTCGCCATGAAAACTGCCGCGAAATCCGATAGGCCAGGAGGCGTTCAGTTTTCGTCTGATCGTCCCGTTATCCGGATCTTCTATTCCCGCAAAAAGACGCAGCAGGGTCGATTTTCCCATTCCGTTTCGACCGAGCACCCCGATGTTGCGCCGGGGTAGGTCAATGGACAGATCCTGAACAATGACCTTCCGCTGGCCATGTTTCAGGCGGTAGGACTTTGAGACGTTTTCAAGCTGGATCACACGTCAATCCTCTTGCCAATCCGTTCGCGCAGCAGGCCAACAAAGGTCAGCACAAGCCCCCACCAGAACAGGTAGGATACGCTGATGTCGTTTGTGTCATACCCCAGAAAATACCCGCTTCTGAAGATTTCCACCCCATGAACCAGCGGATTCCATGAAAGAACCTCGCGATATGTCGAGGGCAGCGAATTCAGCGAGAAAAAGACCCCCGACACGAAAAACGCCGGACCCATGATCAAGGTGTAAAGGTTGGAAATCGAGGGAATCCGACGTTTTGTGACGGCCAGATTCAATCCAGCCCCAAAGGCCATGAATATCAGCAGAAAGACCGCGAGCATCATTCTGGCGATGTCATGGGGCGTGTCGGCTTCAAGAACCAGTACTTGAAAACTCAGAACCAGGACCATCACGATGATGTGCGTTCCAAGCTCCAGCAGGGTGCGGGCGATAACGGCGTCGACCGGTTTGACCAGCGGATAGTTGAAGAGCGGCAGGTTTGCCTGAAACGACTGGGAAATATACTGCGACGAATTCCGGAACAACTGAAAGGGCAGTACACCCGTGGCAAAAAAGATTGCGAAGCTGACCGTTGAATTGGATTGGGGCCTGAATGTCGAAAACATGAATGTCAGGACGCTGATCAACAACACCGGTTCGACGATCGACCACGCATAGCCGACGCGGGATCGCCCATGCCTGACCCTTGCTTCCCGCAACAACAGGGCGAAAATCACGCGGATCTGGATAAAAAATGGCCTCATCGGTCGCTGGTTCCCAACACAAGTGCGGCAATATTGCGCCTCTGTCCACTTTTGGAAAGGCCAATTCTGGACCCGTCTGTTATTGATTGCCAGATTGACGACACCTCATATACTATCCTCTCGGAATCAATTGCTCGACGAATATTTCGGATCAACCTGCGGTTTTGACCCCGAAAGAGCTTGTGCGGGTTGACCGACACGGGAGGGGGGGGGACTCTCCTGAAACAAGCATGGGGAAGCTGCCTTTATTGTCCGATATTCATTTCATAGGTAGGGCCTGCCGACTGCCGGGGGCGTCCGGTGTCGAGGAGTTCAGGCACCTTCTTTTCGAAAACCGGTGTTCCGTTTCGCACATTCCGCGGGATCGCTGGTCGCAAAGCCTGTTTTACCATCCTAAAGCCGGGACTAGGGGCAAATCCTATTCATTCGCCGCGGGTGTGCTCGACGATATCTGGGGCTTTGATCCCACTGTTTTCAACATATCTCCGCGCGAAGCCAGACAGATGGACCCGCAGCAGCGTGTTCTCTTGCAGGTGGTGTGGGAGGCGTTGGAAGACGCCGGTCTTGTCCCACAAGAACTGGCCGGAAAACACGTGGGTGTCTATGTCGGTTGTTCCGGTCTTGACCATAGCAACAGGCTTGTCTTTGATGACGGTGTCGCCGACGCCTACATGATGACCGGCAACACGTTGTCGCTGGTTTCGAACCGCATCTCGCATGCCTTTGATTTCCGCGGCCCGAGCATGACCGTGGACACTGCCTGTTCCTCGTCGCTCATTGCAATGCACCTCGCTGAAAAAGCGATGTTGGCGGGCGAGATTGACATGGCGATTGTCGCCGGGGTGAACATGCTGATCAGCCCGATGCCATTCATCGGGTTTTCCGCGGCACGGATGCTGTCGCAAAAAGGGTTGTGTCAGCCCTTTTCAGCAAACGCCGATGGGTACGTTCGGGCCGAGGGAGCCGTTGCACTGGTCTTGAAGCGCTCCGACGCGACCCAACCGGTGCCCGGCCCGTCCTTCGGAAGGCTGGTCGGTATCGATACCAACACCGACGGTCGGACGATGAATGTCGCCTTTCCGTCGTCAGAAAGCCAGTTGGATCTGTTGAGGAAGATGTATGATCGCACCGGGATCGACCCGGCAAGTCTCGATTTCGTCGAGGCCCACGGAACTGGCACACAGGTCGGCGACCCGGTAGAGGCCCACGCGCTGGGGACCGCCTTGGGACAGCAGCGGTCGACCCCCCTGCCCATCGGGTCGGTCAAGTCGAACATCGGCCATCTAGAGCCCGCCTCGGGTGTTGCCGGTATCTTGAAGGCTTTGATTTCACTGGAAGAAAAGTGTTTTCCTGCAAGCCTTCATGCCTCGGAACAAAACCCGGACATCGATTTTCGGTCGCTCAATCTTGAGGTGGTGACCACAAACCTCGACCTTTCGGAAACTGAACGGGCTTCTTTCGCAGGGGTCAGCTCGTTTGGGTTCGGTGGCACGAATGTCCATGCGATCATCGAGGGTCCGGATCGCTTTTCACGCCCGGAGGCAAGCGCTTCCGGGGGGTCAGGTGGGCACGAAGCGTTGCTGTTCACATCGGCCTTCAGCCGCGAGTCCCTGCACGCGCTGGCAAGCGCCCATGAGGCGAAACTGAAGGAAACCGGCGACGCGGACGCATACGCCGAACATTGCGGGCAAGCCCTGCATTTTCGGGGATCCTACCCCCAACGTCTGGCGCTGGTCGGCGGGCCGGCAGACGAAAACGCGCAGGCGTTGGCTGATCACCGCGCCAACGTTCCAAACCCGCGCGTGATCGTTTCACGCACGACACACAACGACAGGCCCCCGGTTTTTCTCTTTTCCGGCAACGGTGCGCAATATCCGGGGATGAGTCTCGCCGCCTGCGCCTCTGACGCGGTATTCCGGGACGCATATGATGACATCAGCGCCCGGTTCAAACAGGTGTCGGGGTGGTCCCTGACCGAGGGCCTGAGCGCGCCCACCCTGGCCGAGGATCTTGCCCGCGCCGAAGTTGCCCAGCCTTTGCTCTTTGCCGATCAGGTTTCGCTTGCCCGCGCATTGTCCGCGCGGGGGTTGGTGCCGGCCGCAGTCCTGGGGCACAGCGGCGGAGAGGTCGCGGCAGCGTGCGTCAGTGGCGTTCTCGATCTCGACCAGGCCCTCGAACTCATTCACCAGCGCAGCAAATCTCAAATGCTACTGGAAGGGCGCGGCACGATGGCCGCCCTGCAGGTGTCCTCGGACAAAGCTGCCGAGGGGTTGGCTGAAGGTGGCTTTGGTGGCATTTCCATTGCCGCGATCAACAGCCCCAAAAGCGTAACCATCGCCGGACCGAATGACCAGATTTCCGCTTTCCTGAAATTTGCACGCCGCACCAAACGGTGGGCTGCGGTGCCGCTGAAAATCCGGTATCCGTTTCACAGCCCCATTCTGGACGAGATTGAGAACACGCTGCACCGGGATCTGGAGTTCATCCGCCCACGGGACAACCCGATCCCCTTCATTTCCAGCGTCAGCGGCGACCTGCGGCCCGGAAGCGCACTGAACGCCGATTATTGGTGGTCCAATGTGCGTGAACCGGTCCGGTTCATGGACGGAATGAACACCGCTGTGTCGCTGGGGTATCGCGCTTTTCTGGAAATCAGTCCTCTGCCGGTTTTGACGAGCTATGTGGGCGATTGCCTCGGGGACGAAGCGTCACAATTCGTCAGCACCCACAGTTTCGAGCGTGCGGACACGCAGAAGGTCAACCCGGTTGCGCGCACAGTGGCGCGCGCGCTCGTCGCCGGATGCCGTGTCGACAAGAACAGGATCGCGCCCCGGCCGGCCACCTACACGCGTACATTGCCGGGGTATCCGTGGAACAATGTGCGGGCCCGCATCGACGAAACACCCAAGATCGAGCGTCATCACGGCATTCCCGCAGAGTTTCACCCGTTGCTTGGTCGCGAGCTGGACGGCTCTGCCAACACATGGCTGAGTGATTTGGAAAGCGCGACCCTTCCAGCCCTGGCCGATCACGTCGTCGGGGAAAGCGCGATTGCGCCCGGCACATTCTTCGCCGACCTTGCGATCGCGGCGGCGCAAAGGAGCCTGAAGCAGCAGCAGGTGGAACTGACCGATCTGGACATCATCGCCCCCCTTTCCCTGAGCGAAGACCTCATGCACGAAGTGCGGACGCAGGTTTCGGTCCGGAATTCCACCTTGCAGATTTCAAGCCGCACCAAACACGATGCCGAAAGCTGGCGGGATCATGTCAATTGCAGGATTCACACCACGAAACCCGAAAAAGGCGCCTTTCTTGCGCCAAAGACGTCAAGATCCGCTTCGGATCAACCCGGCGACGAGATCTACGAAATGGCCGGGGACATCGGCCTGAACTATGGCCCGGCTTTTCGGCGGGTTGCCTTTATTCGACAGACCTCGGAACGTACGGTTGAAGTCGTGCTGAAAAGCGGCGCGAACAATCCCCCGGATTTCGACCGCATGGCCCTTGATCCCGTCGCCACGGACGCCATCTTTCACGGGCTGGTCGGCCTGTTGGGGAAATCGAAACTTGCTAAGGACCGGCTGGCCTTCGTGCCGGTCCACATCTCCAAACTGAAACTTTTTCAGTCGGGCGAAAAAATTGTCAGCGGGCGGATCGACCTGCGCCGGGTCGGGCAGCGATCTCTGGTTGCCGACATGGCGTGTTTCAACGAAACGGGTGACCTGGTTGCAAGCTTGCTGGGCACGCGTTTTCGTGCCGTCAATCTGTTGAAGGACGTCGATCTTGACCTCCACGCGTTCAACTACACCGCGCAACCGGTGATCCGGTGCAACCGGCCCGACGAGCCAGCGCTGCCCCTGCCTCAAAGCGCGATGCGCGGGATTTTCTCAACGGCAGCGGAAATCCCGGCCTTGTCGCCCTCGGACGACGCCAACCTCTTGTTGGAAGCAGCGGCTCTCAGGATTGCATACGACGCGCTTTCGCGCCTCGCGAATCCGTCGGGAATTGTCACGTTTCCCGTCGAGTCGATCGTCCCGGACCAGGAGGCGGCCCGGCATTGCCATCTCTATTTTGCAAATGTGGTGAATTTGCTGGCTGACCGGGAGATGGTGGAGCCGCTGAACGAAGGTTGCAAGGTCGTTCCCGGAATCGCACTTCCGCATACACGGGACATTCTTGAAGATTTGTTGGTCGACCGGCCCGATTTGGTGACCGAGTATGCGGCGTTGATCCGGCTTCAGAATGTTCTGACAGATGTGCTGAGCGGAAAAACGGTTCCGGATGCGATCACATTGTTTGGCCGGCATTTCCTTGAAGGTCTGGCGTCAGGGTCGGTCTTCGCCGCCCGGAGCCGTTCCCTGCTGCGCCAAACCGTTTTGGGTATTGTCGCGGATTTGCCTGGCGACCGGACGGTTCGGATCGCGGAAATGACCGACGGGAAACCGGACATTCTGAAGGCGATTCAGAACCAAAGCCGAATGTCCGGCCGTGAATTGTTTCACCTGACCGACCCCGAAAAACACGCGCGGGCGGGCGCACCGTCCGCGCATGTCCGGGGCGCCGTCACGATGTTCGAAGCAACGCGGGAGAATCTGGTTGAAAACGGTCCGTTCGACCTTGTCGTCCTGTCGCAGGATCTGCACGGGTTGAATGATCCGGGTGGAATTCTGGCGGATCTGAAAGTGTCGCTGGCCCCTGACGGCTGTGTGGTTTCGGTGGAAAACCTGCGGACCACGTTTTCGGACCTGATCTTTGGGTTCGAACGCTCGTGGTTTGCAAGATCCGCGACGGCATTTTTTCCGGTTTCTCGTCGATATGAAGAAAGTGAAGTCCACGACATGGTCCAAAACGCGGGTCTGGAGGTTGCGCCGCTGATTTCCCTGCCCGAGGGGTTTGGGAACAGGGTTGCATGGACCGCCAGACGGCGCACCGCGGATGAAAGCAGCGATCAGCAGGCGGATATTTCTTCGCTGGAAACCGGCGCCTCTTTGCAACAGGACCAGGGTCGGAAGATCGTGCACGCGCTGCTGACACGCCATCGCCGGCCGGAAATACCGCTGAAAGGCGTTCGTTTCGATGCCCCGGCCCTGATATCCACCGTCTCCACCCATGGGTTCAGGCCCACCCAACCGGACCCCGCACCGGAACTGTTTTGCGTTCACAACGTGCCCGAATTCGCGTCCCCGCAGGAACTTCTGGAAAACAGAATTCTCTTTTTTCGCAAGAAGATCAAAGACTTCGCGCAGGAGAATATTCCCATGTGGGTCGTCATTCCCGCCGGTGCAGGACATTCGAACGGATCGCGCCAAACCCCGGGGCAGGCAGCGATCTGGGCGTTTCTGCGTACCGCGCAGAACGAGTATCCTTCGCTTGAGATCAAATGCCTGGATCAACGATCTGACGTGCCTGACGAACTGGCGGCCAGAACCCTGGTCGAATTGGTCAACGCCGGCACGCCCGAAACCGAGATGCTGCTGACCGCCACGGGGATTGACGCCTTGCGCGTGAACACGGGGCAGCGGGTGGTCCGCGAAGCCGGTGCGGAACCTTTGCGACAAACCCAAAAGGCCGTGCTGGATCTGCCCTTGGCCGGGCGTTTGGAAGATATTGCCTGGAAGAGAACCGCAAGGGCCCTGCCGGGCGAAGAGGAAATTGAAATCGAAGTGGCCGCAACCGGCCTGAATTACCGCGATACGATGTGGGCCATGGGGATCCTGCCGGAGGAAGCTCTGGAAAACGGGTTCGCCGGGCCGACGCTCGGGATCGAATGTTCGGGCGTTGTCGTTCGCAAGGGCGCACGCGCGAACAGGTTTTCGATCGGCGACCGCGTCGTCACTTTCGGGCCGGGGTGTTTCTCGTCCCATGTCAATGTCCATCAGGACTGGGCCGGAAGGCTGGCGCCCGACGCAGACATGATGGCCGCCGCGACCATTCCCGTGGCATTTTTCACGGCCTATTATGCGCTTGAGCATCTCGCGCGGATAACAGCGGACGACACGGTGCTCCTGCATGGCGGCGCCGGAGGGGTCGGGCTGGCGGCCATCCAGATCGCCAAGGCAAAAGGGGCGCGCATGATCGCAACGGCAGGTTCGCCCGTAAAGAGAGACCTGCTGTCCTCGCTCGGCGTGCATCATGTGCTGGAGTCAAGGACCCTGGATTTCGGCGATCAGATCCGTGAACTGACGGGCGGTGCGGGCGTGGACGTCGTGCTGAATTCACTGGCGGGCGAGGCGATGGAACTCAGCCTGAACAGCCTTGCGCCGTTCGGACGTTTTCTGGAACTCGGGAAACGGGATTATTACGACAACACCAGCATCGGCTTGCGCCCGCTGAAGGAAAACATCAGTTATTTCGGTATTGATGTCGACCGGTTGCTGGCATCCAAACCGGATCTGGCCAAACGCCTGTTTGGTGAAATGATGGGAATGTTCCAATCCGGCGATCTGACCCCGCTGCCTTACCGCGGCTTTCCCGGAAATCAGAGTGTCGAGGCATTCAGATTGATGCAGAAATCCGGGCATATCGGCAAGATCGTCGTTCAGCCCGAGCACGCTGGGGCGCTCGCCCGTCCGGCTGTCGACGGTTTCAGACCCAGTCCCTCGGGCGCTCATATTGTGGTGGGCGGTCTGGGCGGTCTGGGGTTTGATGTGGCGAACTGGCTGGTCAAACTGGGCGCAAAGACCGTCATTTTATGTGGGCGCACGCTTGAACCGTCAAAGGAGGTCCAGCTGCGCCTGACCCGGTTGCGCAGGCGCGGCGTCGAAGTGGCCCTCTTTTCGTGCGATGTCGGCGACCAAACGCAGGTCGAAGACATGCTTCGCCAAGTTCGCAACAAGCACGCAATCTGCGGTGTGATCCATTCGGCGATGGTTCTGGACGACATGCCCATTTGCGACCTTTCCCGACGGTCGCTGAAGAAAACGCTGAATGCCAAGGTCAAGGGGGCTGATCTGCTCGACCGGCTGACCAGGAACGACGCGCTTGATTATTTTGTCCTCTTTTCTTCGATTGCAACGCTTATCGGAAACCATGGACAGTCGGCATATGTCGCGGCGAACGCCTATCTAGAAGGCGTGGCGCGCCAGCGCCGCCGCATGGGATTTCCCGCTTTGGCAATTGGCTGGGGACCGATAAGTGACTCCGGCTACCTGACCACTGACAAGGCAAAGGCGGCGTTGGTCAGGCGTCTTTCCGGCAACGTCGATTTCACTTCGCGGCAAGCTCTTGGCGCATTGGGGAAACTGTTGTCCCAGAATGCGGACACGCTTGACCCGGTGCAGTATGTCACGCCCATGCGATGGCATGAATCCGCTGCCATCCTTGAAACGCTCAAAAGCCCGACCTATCGGAAACTCTGGCTTCTGGGGCAGGATCAGGACAGCGACCGGGACATTGGCAATTTCCGGGACGAGATTGCCGCCCTGCCCACAGATGACGCCGAGGAACGATTGACCCACTATCTGCTCAAGAACATCGCCGGAATGCTGCAAATCCCGGAAAAAACGCTGATACCCACCCAACCCGTCGCCGAATTGGGCATGGATTCCCTGATGGGAATTGACCTTGGGCTGACGTTGCAAAAGACGCTTGGTGACGATATTCCGATGACGTCGATTTCCGAAACATTGAGCGTTCGTGATATCGCCCGAAAAATCGTGGACCACGTTCAAAACAACAAGAGGGACACAGACGCGACAAATGCCGTTCGTGAAAACCTGGTCGCCCAACACCGAGCGGGGGAACCCGACGATGCCGACAGCCCCAATGTGGCCGCCCAATGACCGAACGTGAGCCTCTGCCGGGTAGCGTCAGGGTTTCACGCCGTCGGGCCGTGGAATTCACCCGCAAACCGACAAGCCACGGCGCGGGCAGACCCCTGCCCGGTTTGGGCTCTTCGGACCCCACGCCACCGCCGGGGTTCGATACGCTTAACGACCACAAGAAGATTGCGATCATGCGCAAGGCCGGAGAGGTTCTGGACATCCGGAACCCCTTCTTTCGCAGCCATGAAGGCCACACCACTGCAACGACGGTGATTGACGGCAAGACCGTCGTGAATTTTGGGTCTTATGATTATCTGGGGCTGAACATCGAGCGACGCACGGCCGACGCGGCCCACCGTGCCATCGATCAATATGGAATATCCGCGTCTGCCAGCCGCGTCGTCGCAGGCGAGCGCCCGGTTCACCGGGAACTGGAAAAAGCGATCGCCGGGCACTACCATGCCGAGGACGCGCTGGTCTTTGTCAGCGGCCATGCAACGAATGTGGCCACAATCAGCGCGCTCATGCGAGAGGGCGACCTGGTCCTTCACGACAGCCATATTCACAACAGCGTCGTGACCGGCAGTCGCCTTTGCGGTGCCAGCCGACGCAGTTTCAAGCATAACAACATGGAATCCCTGGCGGAATTGTTGGCGCAAAACCGCGGCAAGTATAAGAACACCCTGGTTGTCGTGGAGGGGCTTTATTCCATGGGCGGCGATCTTGCGCCGCTTCGGGAACTGGTCGAGCTGCGATCCCGGTTCGGGTTCTGGCTGATGGTCGACGAAGCGCACGCGCTTGGATGCGTGGGGCGGTCGGGGTCCGGCTCGTTTGAGCATTTTGGCGTCGATCCCGGTCTGGTCGACATCTGGATGGGAACGCTCAGCAAGACGCTGGCGTCAACGGGGGGCTATATCTCCGGCTCGGCCGCGCTGATTGAGATTCTGAAATCGCACGCCTCGGGGTTTGTCTACTCCGTGGGTTTACCGCCAGCACTCGCCGCCTCGGCAAAGACGGCGCTGGATATCATGCACGATGAACCGGACAGGGTCGCCCGTTTGCACCAGAACAGCGCCCATTTTCTGGAACGCGCCAGGAATAACGGTCTGGATTGTGCGGAATGCGCGGGGTTTTCCATCATCCCCGTCATGGTCGGAGATTCCCTGTTGGCCGCGAAGCTGTGCGAGCGCTTGCTGGAGAGAGGTTTTAACGTGATGCCGATCGTTTTCCCAGCGGTTCCGATGCAGTCGGCCCGATTGCGGTTTTTCATTACCAGCGCGCATTCCAGACGCCAGCTTTCCGACGCAGCCGCCGCCACGCAAGCGGAACTGGCGCGCCTGAAATCCGAGGAATTCGCGGTGAACCTGCCTCCGGAATTATATGAAGAATGAGAATTCCTGCATGGGGCCAGTTCCTGAATGGCCAGAAATATGACCGGCCACGGGGCAACGTTTTGGTGAAGGTTGTTTTTGTGGAAACAGGGCGCCCCGTCACATCGGGCGTTGCGTGCGCACCAGCGGCATCTGCCTGTCAGGCCTGCCGGTTGGAGCGTGTTGCCTGATGCCGAACCACAAAAACTCGACCCGCGTGACCAAAGCCGCTTACCCGGTTCAGGATGTCCTGTTCGCAAAACCCGGCAAGCCTGTTTCGCTATATTTCGGCGGACCGGACATTCACGGGCAGAGCCTGAATGAAGGCGCGCCGATTGACCTGGCCAAAGGCCGGAGGCTGTCCAGCGGCACCTATTTCAACACGTTCTATCTGGAATACTGGCGCACATGCACCCATCTGGACCGATTGGGATTTGCAATCAGGTTTCAGGGCAAGATCACGCTGTCCCTCTTTGGCATCGACGCATCCCAGCAGTCCTGTCTGGTGGCGTCCGAAGTGCTCGAGACGGGCCCGAAAGAACCAGAAACACGAACGCTTTGGGAACCGGATCCGTCCTCTGACAGGACTTTCGAAGACCGGTTTGTCAGGCTGTACGTCGAAGTGAAAAGCCTGACGGACAGCGCCATCCACGAGATGGCCTATGTCACCGACACCGCGCCGATGAACACGGTTTCGCTTTCCATCGGCCTTTGCAGCTTCAACCGCGAACAAGAACTGCGCGAGACCGTATCAGAGTTGCGGGATTTCAAACGCCGAACGCCGGAAGTCCGCGACGTATTCGTGATAAACCAGGGGGCACGAATTGCGGATCCCGGACTGTTGTCCACACTGGATAAACCGGGTTTTCACCATGTGGAACAAGGAAATTTCGGCGGAACCGGAGGGTTTACCCGCTCGATGATCGAAGCCCTGTCGATCGAGGATCCGGCCAGTTTCCATCTGGTCATGGATGACGACATCGACCTGGATGCCCGTGTCATCAAACGCGCCTTGCAGTTCCTCAAATACGCGCATTCGGATGTCGCGATTGGCGGTCAGATGCTTGATCTCTGGCGGAATAACATCCTTTTTGAGGCCGGAGCAAAGCTGAACAGGTTCTGGACGGTGAATTCACTGGGTTCAGGCACGGATGTCGGCGACCCGGCAAACCTGCATTTTTTCGATGATAATCTGGACATCGACTATAACGCCTGGTGGTTTTGCATGATCCCGACGCGGACCATCCGGGCGATTGACTTCTCGCCACCGCTTTTCATTCATGTTGATGATATCGAATACGGATGCCGAATGAAGAAAAGCGGCATCAAAACCATTCCCCTGCCCGGTGTTGGCGTGTGGCACGAGCCGTTCACCTACAAGAAAACCGACTGGATGCTCTATTACGACATTCGAAACAGACTGATAAATGCGACAGCGCACCCAGAGATTTCGGAACCGCCAGATACGCTATATGTTTTTGGTTTCATTATGAATTTTGTCCTTATTCACAGGTATCGGGCGGCAAGACTGTCATCGCGCGCGGTCCGCGATTTTCTGAGTGGTCCCGTGGGTGAGATATGGTTGGATTCCGCGAAAGCGCATGAGGGCTTGATTGCTTTTCTGAACGAAATGGACGCTCCACCATTGTTGAGTGATCTGTCCGCATCCCAATTCGAGGAAGTTCCCCGGATGCATCTGCCCGAAGGAACATGGGGCATCGTGAAACAGTTTGTGGTTTCCTTCGTCGCCCTTAACCTGC
Source organism: uncultured Rhodobacter sp. (assembly GCA_964466385.1). Classification (GTDB taxonomy): domain Bacteria; phylum Pseudomonadota; class Alphaproteobacteria; order Rhodobacterales; family Rhodobacteraceae; genus UBA5972. Next base: position 17,194 of record CAYXNM010000034.1, read on the forward strand.
CCCGGCGAAAGGGGCGGACACCGCTGATCGTTCATGGTGACGCGCATCCGGGCGGTGTCGGGGCGGCACCATACCTGCACGCCGCCAACGAGACCACCACCCAAGGCAGGTTATACAAACCCAACCGCAGGCGCCTCTGGCTGACCACGCTTGAGGCCATTTTCGTGACCCTGTCATATGCGTTCAGGCGAAAAGCGGCGTCGCGAAAATGGAAATCCGGGTTGCCCCAACTGCAAACGCGCGCGGCCTGGGTCAGGATGTTCGAAAACGCACAAAACGCCAGTGCGGTGGATTCAGGTGACTGAATCCTGCATTCATTTGCCGCGTGTTGGCGTGCCGGAAATGAAGACTTCGCTTATTAGGTTTCGCGATCGGTCCGGACCATAGCGCACAGGTGAAACGCACGCGGTTTCAGGGGCTTGACCACATTACCGGGATCACCTGTTGATGGAAGGTATACGCAAACGCCCATCGGGTGCCGGCGGTTTTCGCAGGACGGCGGCAAAGTCGGCCCTTTTTCCGGTTTCATATTCCTCGTATTCGGCGCTGCCCGGCAGATCCGCCCATTTGGCCCCGTAGAGCCGGAAGGGCCATGGAACGCGTTTCAACAGGTTTTCACGCCGCGGAATGTCCGCCTTCAACGACGCAAAGGTATTGGGCGTGATGTTTTTGTAGCAGACAAACTCCAACCCGGATTTTTCTGCCGCCTTGCGGATTTCAGTCTCGATCCCATGGTGATCCCCTTGCCGGTAGCCCGCGGAAAACGAAATTGTGCCGCCAGTCTTCAAGACCCGTGCGGCTTCGCTGATGTATTGAGTCAGACCGAAATATGTCGGCGCGCCGACGCTCAGGATCAAGTCGATGCTTTGGGAGGCGAAATCCAACCGCGATCCCGTCGCGGCGACCGCCCGCAACCGATCCTGCGATCGGAAGGACCGGTTTGCCAGCCTGACAGCCGTCCTGTTGCGATCGGTGCCGATGATACGGGCCTTGGGAAAAAGCAGACCGAGATACAAAACCCCGCCGCCCTGTCCGCAGCCGACATCAAGTACGGTTTCCGGCGGTGGCTGAATGTCCCCGATCAGGGTCCGGGCAACCAGATGATACATCATCGCATTGGGAGCCTCGTTTTCGCTCGCCGGTGTTTTCAAGAGATCGCCGGCGAGCGGCAGATAGCCGCCATTGAAGAACTGCAACTTGCGCGCGGGCGACAGGCGATAGAGAAACTCATAGGCCGCCAGGTCAAACAGATGAAACCCAAGCCCCGTCAGTTTCCGCCACCGACCGGTTTTCACTTTCAGGAGATCAGGCACGTTTCTCTGCTTTCGGACAAATTCGGATGCATCATGACCGTATTTACCCTGTAATTGCCCGTCATGACATAGTAACTATCTGGTATTGTGCAAAATAAAAATGGTCTGGGGCCGGGACTTCAGGGCAATTGTGCCGCAGGAGAACGAATGGGCAAGAGACGTGACCCCTGAAACGGACAAACAGAGAAAGCCGCACCGATATCTGTTCCTTCAGGGGCATCCTTCGGCGTTTTCCTATCAACTCGGGCAGAAACTCCGGCAACGGGGCGCGCAGGTAAACCATGTCAGGTTTTGCGCTGGAGACTGGTTCTACTGGCGCGGGCGCGACGTAATCCGGTATCGCGGCAGGGCACACGGCTGGGCTGCGTTTCTGAAAGAGACCCTCCAGCGGCTTGGGATCACGCATATCGTCTATTTCGCGGATCGTCTGCCTTATCACGTCGTTGCCCAGAAGATTGCGCGGCAACTGGGAATACAATGCGTGTCCTATGAATTCGGGTACCTGCGCCCGGACTGGATCATCGCGGAGCGCGGCGGACAGTCCATTTACTCGCATTTTCCCGATGACATGTCCCTTGTTCGAAAACTGGCAGCGGATGTGCCGGAGCCGGACATGACGCCCCGCCACGGGTTCAAGTTTCCCACCGAGGCCTTCAACGAAGTTCTCTTCAATCTGGCGAACTATTTCCTCTGGTTTTCCTATCCGCACTACGACACCGACAAGAAATACAATCCCCTGGTCGAATACCTTGGCTATGTCCCGCGGCTCATAAAGGGGCGGTTCCGGCGTAGAGCTTCGACAGATCGCATCCTGGAACTGGCGGCGGGCGCTGCGCCTTATTTTGCCGTCGGGTTGCAAATGCAGGGGGATTATCAGGTTCAGGGGAACTCTCGATATCAGTATCTGGGCGACTTCATCCAAGACGTCATCACCTCGTTCGCCGCCAACGCCGACGCGGCGGCACTGCTTGCCTTCAAGAAACATCCTCTGGACAATGGTTTGGAAAACTGGAGCAAGGTCATTCACCGCCTTGCCGGGGATGCAGGGATTCGGGATCGGGTGTTTTTCATTGACGGCGGGAACCTCAATCTGTTGCTGAAGAGCGCCAAAGGCGTCGTTGTCATCAACAGCACGGTGGGCCTGCATGCGTTGCGACGGGGGTCACCCGTCAAGACGATGGGCTTTTCGGTTTATGATATGGAGGGGCTGACCCATCAGGGGACACTGGACAGTTTCTGGACGTCCCCGGTTCACCCCGTTGCGGCGGATGTGGCCGCCGTCGTTCGGTTGCTGGCCGCCTCGATACATGTTCGCGGCGATTTCTACTCGGATCAGGGCCGCAGGGTCGCCGTGCGGGAGCTTGCCGAAAAACTGCAAAACGGCACGATCAATGGCCACGGAGCGTTCGTCGACCCTCCTCCTCGTCTGGCAAAAGCGAAACGGGCAGGTATTTCCGTTGATTATTGACGCCGCGCGCGCATACCATCGGGCGATCACGGGTTTGCGGTGCGAAACCGAACCTGCCGTGACTGATGACGAGGGCCCCGTTGCGCAAGACTCGTAAGACAGTGGCGATAACCGGTGCCAGTTCCGGATTGGGGGCCGCCCTGGCAAGGCTTTACGCCGGGGATGGTGCGCGGCTCTTTCTTTGCGCACGCAGAAAAGAGTTGCTGGAGCAGGTCGCGATCAATTGCCGAACGCTGGGGGCAAGCGTTGATTGCGCAACCGTCGATGTAAGAACGCCAGAACAGGTCGAGGGATGGGTTGCCGCGATAACCGCGCGCGCGCCTGTCGACCTTGTGATCGTCAATTCCGGGCAATTTCACGGGAACCCGGCGCCCGACCAACTGGAGAGCGCGGCTTCCGCGGCGGATGTCGTTGCCACCAACCTCAGCGGGGCAATTGCCACGGCCTCGGCATTCAGCCGCGTGATGCAAGAGCAACGCAGTGGCCGCATCGCGTTGATCAGTTCGCTTGCGGCCTTGGCGCCACAGGCCGACGCACCTGCCTATTCGGCCAGCAAAGCGGGGATCAGCACCTATGGTTCCGCGCTTCGCGAATACCTGGCGCCGTTTGGGGTTGGCGTCAGCATCGTTCAACCCGGTCACATTGATACGGCTCAGACCTCCGCGCAGGTCGGGCCCTTGCCCGGATTGATGTCCCCTGAAATCGCGGCCGGGAAAATCAAGAGGGGACTGGATCAGAGCCGCGCCGAGATGTCGTTCCCCGCCTGGCTGCACATGTTGATCGTCCTTGAAAACATGCTGCCGCGGCAATTGCGGGCCCGGATCAATCATTGGTTCCGTTTTACCGTTGAGAAATAGGCGTTTTGGCCAGCCAAATGCCAGGCGATGCCCGTGTTTCCAATTCGTCCTGCGGACC
>CAYXNM010000035.1:0-20584 GCA_964466385.1 uncultured Rhodobacter sp.
GGGCCGTGCGGGGATAGATAGAACCGGGGCAAACCTCAACGTTCCCATCAGGCGCCCACACGCAATTCGGAGGGTCAAACAGTCGTGCCGTTGGCATGAAACACCCGTGATCGAGGTTCCTTAGGAAATAATTCACTTGAAAGCCACCTGACCATCTGCACAAAAACAGGTACGGCGAAGCAGAGCATTCCAGGCGCTCTGCGGTCGTGGCCTTTTTTTGGGGGGGTGGGGTGAGCAGCAAGTCACAGGGCAAAGCCAAAGGCGAACCGACGGTAGCCGAACTTCAAAAGAAGCTCTCGCGCCTGAGGCGCAAACTGAAAGCCGCACGTTCTGAAACCGTCGCCGCGAAAGCGACGCCGGCAAAGGTGTCGCCACTTGCGCCGCAGCGCGGGTTTCCGGACTTGCCGGTCGTCAGCGGTGTCGAGTTTGCCGCGATCGGCGCTGGTTTGAAACAGACCAACCGCGACGATGTCATGCTGGCAAGACTTGCCCCGGGCACCACCGTGGCCGGCGTTTTCACACGCTCCTCAACCCGCGCCGCGCCGGTTTTGGATTGCCAGCAGAAACTGGCGGCCCTGCCGGGGTCTGGTTCGCCTCAAGCGGGATACGCGCTGATTGTGAATTCCGGCAACGCCAACGCATTTACCGGCGATGCCGGGGAAAAGTCGGTCAGACACATCACCGGCGCCGTTGCCCGCACGCTTGATCTGCCCGAGGGGCATGTTTTTTCCGCTTCGACCGGCGTCATTGGCGAACCATTGCCGCATGAACGCATCAGCGCGGTCCTTGGCCGGTTGAAAGACGGGCTGGCCGGAAGGAACGCGGAACGCGCCGCGCGTGCGATCATGACGACCGATACCTATCCAAAAGGCGCCAGTGCCCGGATTGAGATTGACGGGCGGCCGGTCAGGATCATCGGGTTTGCCAAAGGTTCGGGCATGATCGCGCCGGACATGGCGACCATGCTGGCGTTCGTCTTCACGGATGCTGCCATCAGGGCGGAACATTTGCAAAAACTGGTGTCTGGGCTCAACGCGCGCACGTTTAACGCGGTCAGCGTTGACAGCGACACCTCGACCTCCGACAGCCTGATCGTCGCGGCGACCGGTCGGTCAGGGGCGAAGACCGGTGGGCCACGGTCCGCGTCATACAAGGCTTTCGGTTCTGCTCTTGGCGAGGTGATGCAAAGCCTGGCACATCAGGTTGTTCGCGACGGCGAGGGGGCGACGAAATTCGTCAAAATCGAGGTTCTTCAAGCGCGCGGCGCAGCGGATGCGGGCAAGGTCGCGCGGGCAATAGCAAATTCGCCCCTGGTCAAGACGGCCATTGCGGGGGAAGACCCGAATTGGGGCCGGATCGTCATGGCCATCGGCAAATCGGGTGCCAAGGTCGAGCGCGACAGAATCTCCATCCGGTTTGGCGGGATCAAGGTGGCTGAAAACGGCTGGGTTGCACCGACATATTCCGAGGAAAAAGGCGCGGATTACATGAAACGACAAGACCTTGTCATCACGGTTGATCTGGGCCTCGGCAAAGGGGCGGCAACGGTCTGGACCTGCGATTTCACCAAGCAATACATCTCGATCAACGCGGATTATCGGTCTTGAAACTGGTTCTGGTCTCGGCGGTCGCCCTGATTGACCGCGACGGAAAGATCCTGCTGTCGCAGCGCCCGCAGGGCAAACCGATGGGCGGCCTTTGGGAATTTCCGGGGGGAAAGGTCGAGGCGGACGAAACCCCCGAAGCGGCGCTGATCCGTGAACTGGAAGAGGAGCTTGGCATAAACACCTGGCAAAGCTGCCTTGCGCCCCTGACATTTGCCAGCCACGCATATGACGAATTCCATTTGCTGATGCCGGTTTTCGTCTGTCGGAAGTGGGAAGGAATACCCATCCCCAGAGAGGGTCAAAACCTGAAGTGGGTCGCTGCGGCGGATCTGCGATCCTTTACCATGCCGCCTGCGGATGTCGGTCTGATCGCCGCCATGCGCGACCTGTTGTAACGGTTGACCGGCGGGCAGGGGTTGACCTGCTCCGCCGGTGAAAGTCTTCTTCTGGAAGGAAAGCGATCAATCGTCGCCGCCGCCGCTGCCGCCACCGTTGCCGCCGTCGTTGCCTTCACCACCATCGTTGCCAGAGCCTTCGCTGTCGTGATCTTCTCCATCTTCGTTTTCAGCGCCATCATCGTCGTCGTCGCTTGTCGAAGTGGACGTGGCTGTAGCACACGCGCCGCCGGCGCCGTTGGTGCAGGTTGCCGTGGTAACGACTGCCACAGGGGCGGTTGCCGGTGCAACGACCGCTGCAGGCGTAGCAGGTGTCGTGGGGGTTGTTGCAGGCACCGTCTGAGCGTTTGCCTGAAGTGCGAAAGCAGCAACAAGAGCTGCGGTTGAGAGCAATACGGTTTTCATTTTTTCAGTTCCTTGAGTTCGATTTGATTTCGGTCTGGCAGTATTGCCGTGTCCCGGTGACAATCGGTTTACGCGCCGACCGATCCTGATCAAATTAGCCTGAGGTTGAGGAGCGGGTTCGTCGACCCGCGGTTAGATCGGAATAACCCGGATGTGTATGGTTTCGGCGGGTTACGTGCGCCAGATTATAACCAGGGTTTACGTCCCGGCCGATTTGGCGCCGTCGTTCAGGGACAGGCCTTTTCACGTAAAACCCGAACTATAACCCTAATTCAGGACAAAGCCCTGCGTGAAACGGGCAAATCCACTCGGATTCCGGCAAAAAAGAGAATCACTTGGCAGAATCACCCCAATCCTGAAGGCTGGTTTCGACGATCTGCGCAAGCATCGAGATATGGTCGTCATTGGCATTGAGGCAGGGAATATATGAAAACTCCTCTCCTCCGGCTTCCAGAAACGTTGATTTGATCCCCAGACGGATTTCTTCGAGGGTCTCCAGGCAATCCGCGGAAAACCCCGGCGCGATGACCGCAATCCGGCGTTTTCCGGATTTTGCCAGCCTTGCGACTTCTTCCACGGTATAGGGTTGCAGCCACTCTTCGCGGCCGAAACGGGACTGGAAGGTAACGGCAAGCTCCGTTTCATCCATCCCAAGATGTTTACGCAGCAGTCGGGCCGTGCGCATGCAGTGATCCAGATACGGATCACCCTGTTTGACGTAGCGAACCGGCATTCCGTGAAAGGAGGTCACGACGACATCCGGGGGCGCGGACATGGCCGCAATCGCGTTTGTGATCGTTGTGCCAAGGGCTTCGATGTAAGACGGGTGATCGAAATAGGGCGGAACCATTTGCACCTGAAGAGGGGTGTTCAGACGCGCATGGCTGACAAGAAAACTGTCGTTGGCGGTTCCGGTCGTCGGACCCGCGTATTGCGGATAGAGCGGAAAAAAGAGAACCCGGTCGCATCCCTTTTTCACCAGCGCCTTCAGACGCGCGTCGGTCGAGGGATTTCCATAGCGCATGCAGTAATCCACGATCACATCATCGCCGAACGTCTTTGCCAGCGCAGCGGATAGTTTTTCCGCCTGTTCCCGCAGAATCGTCAGGAGCGGGCCTTCGTTCAGATCCTCGTTCCAGATGGTCCGATACGCGGCCCCGGACGTGAATGGGCGTTTGGTCAGGATGATCAGTTGCAGGATAAGCTGCCATTTCCACCTGGGAATGTCGATCACACGGCGGTCCGAGAGGAATTCGTTCAGATATCTGCGCATTGCCCAATACCCGGTGCCGTCAGGCGTTCCGAGGTTTCCCAGCAGAATACCGGTTCTGCCCCGGCGGGTGGTGTGCTGATCCTGGGGTCGGGCTTTTCGCGCAATCATTCCGGTTTTCCTTTTTTGTTCCTGGCAGGTTCCTCTGCGCCAATCTCGGTGGATTGTAAGGCATCGGCAAGCCGGGATTGTGCCGCACCGGGTTGAAGCGGTTGCTGCTGACTCTGGTGGGGTTTCCAGCCGGTCAGATAGACCATGTCGAACGTCGCGATCAGGCGGTGCTGCGGGTCGGAAAAATTCTGCCGGTAGATATCCTGCGCGAGATCGAAAAGACCACGGGGCGTGAATTTGCGCGATCTTGCGGCAATGGCGTTGGTTTCACCCATGGCGCGCAAATCCAGCATGAGCGCGTTGAGGTTTGCATAGGTCACGCGGCACGTGTCGATGTCGGCCACCGGCAGCGCCAGACCGCCACGCTGAAGCAGCGCCCCGAGATCGCGAAGATCGGCCATGGGCGCGACACGCGGGCTGATGCCGTTCAAAAGCCGGCTTTCCGCCGTTCCAAGCGCGGATCGCAATTCAAACAGCGTCTGCTGACCAAAGAGGACCGCGATAAACAAACCATCCGGCTTGAGCGCGTTTCGGCACTGAATGATCTGACCCACAAGATCGTTTGCAGCATGTAGCGACAGTGCGTGGACCGCCAGATCAAGGGAATTGGGGACAAGGTCAAGAACGTCGCGCTCGTCGACCAGTTCGGCGTTCTTGAACCGTTTGCCCCAGAAATCCGGAAACGGTGTGATGATCGCGGTTTTTGTAAACCTTCTGTTAACCTCGTCCAGTCTTTCTGAAATCTGCGTGGCGACGCGTTCGTGAAGGAACATCGCGGGATCAGACAGCGATCGGGCGCGGGCAATCTTTCGCGCGCGACACGGGTTGTCGAAGATTTCGTGGCTCATGGTTTCACCCCAATCGGAAACCCGGCAATAAGGAGCGACGGATGAATTTGCAATCGACCATTCGGTTTCTTTACCCGCCGCAATGCCTGTCATGCGGCGAGGAAACCCAGACCGAAGGTGCCGTTTGCGGGGCATGCTGGCGCGATCTTCCGTTTATCGCCTCGCTGGTCTGTGACGGGTGCGGAACGCCCTTGCCGGGGAAAGACACCGGTGAACCTGTTTTGTGCGACACGTGCCTTAGCGATCCGATGCCGTGGCACAAGGGGCGCGCTGCGTTGGAATACTCAGGGACGGCCCGCAAGCTGATTCTGGCCCTGAAGCATGGCGACCGACAGGATCTTGCCGGGCCGATGGCCACGTGGATGATGCGGTTTCTGCCCGTGCTTGACAGCGAAAACGCCGTGATCGCCCCGGTTCCCCTGCACTGGAAGAGGATGCTTCGGCGTCGTTTCAATCAGGCCGCGCTGATTGCAAGACCAATCGCGAAAAAAGCGCATGTTGAATATGTTCCCGACCTCATTTGCCGTGTCCGGCTGACAAGGCCTCACGAAAACATGAGCCGCGAAGAACGGTTCGCGAACCAGCGCGGCGCCTTTCGCGTGCGCCCGCGCTATCACGGTTTGATCCGGCATCGCCCGGTGATCCTGATTGACGACGTCATGACAACCGGCGCCACACTGGCCGCCTGTTCGGAGGCCTGTCTGCTCGCCGATGCCGAATTGGTGAACGTGCTGGTACTGGCACGCGTTGCAAGGACTGACTAACTTGTGTAAATCCTAAGCACTCTATTTTGGCGGCACACATGAAACAGGTCGAAATCTATACAACCCGGTTTTGCGGGTTCTGCGTGGCGGCGAAACGCTTGCTTGCAAAGAAAGACGTTGATTACAAGGAAATCGACGTGGGCTTTCAGCCAAAGCGGCGGGCCGAGATGATGCAGCGTTCGGGTGGCGGGCGCACGGTTCCCCAGATATTCATCGGCGGTCGGCATGTGGGCGGGTGCGATGAACTTTACGAATTGGAACGGTCGGGCAATCTGAGCGCTCTGTTGGACACATAGTTCGGTGCGGGTCGCGCTTGTTCAGTTGAACTCGGGCGATCTTCTGGCAAGAAACCTGGCCGAAACGCGATCCCGCATCGACCAGGCAGCGCGGGGCGGCGCGGGTTTCGTGCTGACGCCCGAGGTGACCAATATCGTTTCAACGGATCACCGGCATCAGAGCAGGGTTCTGGAGACGGAACAGGACGACCAGACACTTGCCGCACTTCGCGCGCAGGCCCGAAATCTGGGTATCTGGCTGCTGATCGGCTCGCTGGCGGTGAAAACGGACGATCGCGACGGGCGATTTGCGAATCGGTCATTCCTGATTGAACCCAACGGTGAAATCGCGGCCCGGTATGACAAGATTCACATGTTTGACGTTGTCTTGTCACAGTCCGAGGTTTGGCGCGAATCAATGGCCTACCGACCGGGCAACCGCGCCGTGACCGCAAGAACCCCCTTTGCGCACCTTGGCCTGTCGATCTGTTACGATGTGAGGTTTCCGCATCTCTACCGGGCCATGTCAAAGGCCGGGGCATGGGTTCTGACGATTCCGTCGGCATTTTCCCCCCTGTCCGGCCAGGCCCATTGGCACACGCTGCTGCGCACCCGCGCAATTGAAAACGGCTGTTACATCCTGGCCCCCGCCCAATGCGGCGCGCATGGGATCACCACAGGCAAACCCCGGTCGACCTATGGCCACTCGCTGGCCGTCAATCCATGGGGAGAAGTCATCGCGGATGCGGGCGCGAACCCCGGTGTGGTCTTTCTTGATATCGAAAAGGCCGAGGCGGACGAGGCACGCTCAAGGATACCTTCCCTCACCCACGATCTGGCGTATAAGGGGGTCGATGACCCTTAATACCGACCCCCTTGCCATTGCCCTTTTCAGCGAGATCGCGATGGCCGACCAATTGGCGCGCAGCCGTCTTGGCAAGGCGTTGCCGCGCGGGATGGAAGTGTCGCATTTTTCGGTTCTGAACCACCTTGCCAATACCGCGGGCAATGAAAGAACACCGGCGCAACTGGCGCGTCTTTTCCACGTCACCAAAGGCGCCATGACGAACACGTTGGGCAAGCTTGAGGCTTCGGGGTATGTCCACGTGCGGCCCGACTGGAACGATGCGCGCCGCAAGATCGTGTCGATCAGCCCCGCCGGCCTGACCGCCCGGCAAGAGGCCGTTCGCCTGATCGCGCCGATCTTTGCCGATGTCGTTGCCGCGATTGGCAGCGATCGTATCCGCAGATTTCTGCCGGTGCTTCGCGAATTGCGTGCGCTGCTGGAGGAGGAGCGGTGAAAACCGCGGTCAGTCGCGACGGATGGAGGCCGTAACGTAATTCACGCTCAGATCGCGGTCCGATACCGACCATTCCGACGTTAGTGGATTGAAAATAAACCCCTTTTTGTCAACAACCGCCAGCCCAGAGTTGGCGATCATGTCCGCCAGCTCCTCTGGTTTGAGGAACTTTTGCCAGTCATGCGTTCCTTTTGGCAGCCAGCGCATGATGATCTCGGCGCCCACGATCGCCATCAGATAGCTCTTGGGGTTTCGGTTGATGGTTGAACTGATCAGCAGCCCGCCGGGTTTGAGAAGCTTGCCGCAGACGGCGATGAATTCCTGCGGGTCCGCGACATGTTCAACGATCTCCATCGCCAGAACGACGTCGAAACCCTCACCCTCTTCCAGCAGGGCCTCGGCGGTCGAATGGCGGTAATCGATCTTCAGCCCCATCTGTCTGGCGTGAATGTCGGCAACAGGGATATTCCCCGCCGCCGCATCGACCCCGGTCACCGCCGCCCCAAGCCGCGCCATCGGTTCGGACAGCAGACCGCCGCCACATCCGATGTCCAGGATGCGCAGCCCATTGAACGGCAGGGCCTGACGGGTATCGCGTCCGAACTCGCTGGCGATCTGTTCGGTGATATAGTCCAGACGGCAGGGGTTCATCATGTGCAGGGGCTTGAATTTGCCGTTCAGATCCCACCACTCCGCCGACATGGCCTCGAACTTGGCTATTTCCGAAGGGTCAACGGATGTTGCGGGGGATTGCATTGCACTCTCCAATTCAACCTGCCATCAATGGGCAACGTCGGGATTATTCAAGATCATATAGACCACTCATGCACAAGTCCGCGAGCCAAAAGAGCGCAACCGATCTGCTTTACCCGTCCATCGGACCATTTGATCAGCGCATCATGCAAATGCCGGGTGGGCATGATGTCTATGTGGAGCAATGCGGCAATCCCAGCGGCCAGCCGGTTGTCGTCTTGCATGGCGGCCCCGGTGGGGGGTGCAGCCCGGCGATGCGGCGGTTCTTTGACCCCGAACATTACCGCATCATCCTCTTTGACCAGCGCGGTTGCGGCAAATCCAAACCCACGGCCGAGGTCACGAACAACACAACCTGGGATCTTGTCGCGGATATCGAGCGCATCCGCACCGAGTTTCAGATTGAGAATTGGGTTGTATTCGGAGGGTCGTGGGGGGCGACGCTGGCGCTTGTCTATGCGCAAACCCACCCCGACCGCGTGAATGCGCTGATCCTGCGTGGCGTCTTTCTGGCGACAGCCGAAGAATTGAACTGGTTCTATGGCGGCGGCGTCGGAAAGTTCTGGCCAAGGGAATGGGCCGCCTTTGCCGGGTTGCTGACGGATGAGGAACAGCGCGACGTCATTGGTTCGTATCACAAGTACCTTTTTGGCGAGGATCTGTCAGAGCAGGCACGTTACGCGCGCGCCTGGGCGCGTTGGGAAAGCTCGGTCGCGATACTTGAGCCGAACCCCGGTCGCATGACCCCGGCAGGGGAATATGCGCGCGCTTTTGCCCGGCTTGAAAACCACTATTTCGTCAACAATGCCTTTCTGGACGACGCGCACGCCATTCTGAACAATCTGGATCGGCTGGCTGGTATTCACGGCGTGATCGTTCAGGGCAGGTACGACATGATCTGCCCGCCGCAATCCGCGCAGAAACTGGCGGACGGATGGCCGGGCGCCCGCCTTGAAATCATTCCCCTGGCCGGGCACGCACTGTCCGAGCCGGGCATTACAAAGGCCCTGGTTTCGGCCATGGACGGGCTGCGGAGTGCGGGTGAAAAACCGTGATTTTCAGGAATCACGCATGTCCGCTCGTGGGTTGAATTTCCACGAATTGGCGTAATCCACCGGCTTCCGGCCGGTCAGCTTCAGCTTGAAGCACGGATAATCTTGGGAGGCTCTGAACAATACCGTCTTCGGCGTAAAGCAAGCAACTTGGCAGGAAACGGCCGGTTTCAGGGCAAAACCCTGCCGTTCACAGCTCACTTTCAGGCAACGAGAGTGTCCTGCGCCAAAAAGTTGGGAGGGGTGTCTGGGTGCCGTCGGATTTGCCCGGTGTATGCACTTGGAGTGTGGAAAAAGCACCATTCCTTTTTCGAAACGGAACCGAGTTTGCTTACGTCAAAGGTCTGGGCTAGAATTGCACGCATTGTGTTCTTGATGAGAACTCGGGGCAAATGTATTTGATTGTCCGGATCATTACGGGGAAGGCCCAGCAGGAGGTATTGCTATGCCGCGGCTCAAGCCATGGAGCGGCCCACTTGGCGAGATTGCCGGATCCAGCCTGGCAAACGTCTTGCCCGGGGGGCAATTGACAGTCGTCTCGGAAGGGGTGGACGCACCGGAGAGTCTTTCGACGCCTTACAGGATCGGGCTTGGGGATACGTTCAACGGAACCCTGTCAAATGGCGCCGACAAGGATATTGTCGCCCTGACCGTGGTTGCCGGGGAAACCTATACCATCGACCTGAAAGGAGTCAGCGCCGGGCTTGATTCATTCATGCGGATTTATGACAGTGCCGGGCTCTATGTTTCGTTGGATGACGATGGCGGCGCGGGCAGAGATTCGCGACTGACCCTGACATTTGCGACGTCAGGCACCTTTTATGTCCAGGCGGGCAGCTATAATAGTGCGACCTCGGGAAATTATCAGCTCACCGTGACAGCGGGCACACCGCTGGCGGTCTATAGCAACGACCAGATCGCAGCTCAGCTGACCAACGGATATTGGGCGGCCAACGGTCTGGCGGCACGTCATTTCAACGTTGCAAATGGTGGCGCGATCAGCGTTGACATCAGTGGGCTGACGGCGGCGGGACAGAGCCTAGCCTTGTCGGCATTGCAGGCCTGGACCAATGTCACTGGCATTTCATTCAATCAGACTGTCGGCGGGGCGGGGATCACGTTCGATGATTCCCAGTCAGGTGCCTTTTCGACATCCAGTGTGACGGGGACTGTGATTACCAGCTCCAGGGTCAATGTTTCGACCAGCTGGCTGGCATCGTCCGGAACGACAATCGATAGTTATTCGTTCCAAACCTATATCCATGAAATCGGCCATGCACTTGGATTGGGTCACGCCGGCAATTACAACGGCTCGGCGGAATATGGCGCCAATAACCAATATCAAAACGAGAGCTGGCAGACCTCGATCATGTCCTATTTCGATCAGGTCAATAACACCGCCATAGATGCCAGCCGCGCGTATATCATAACACCGATGATTGCCGACATAATTGCCATCCAGAATCTTTATGGCGCCAACAGCAACCAGCGCACGGGCAATACCACATATTACGAGAATTCAACCGCTGGTGGTTACCTCGACGGCATCGTCGGGCTGAGCGCGGCTGTGGCCTTTACACTTGTTGATAACGGGGGAACCGATACGATCGACCTTCACAGTGCAACGGCCAACCAGACCATAGACCTGGATGCGGGTGCAATTTCCAGCATCAATGGGTTGACCGGCAATATGCTCATCGCCCGGGGAACCACAATCGAAAACGTGATATCAGGTGCCGGTAACGATATTATTCACGGCAACGCTGTCGCCAACCATATCAAAGGCGGCACTGGCAACGACACGCTTTACGGCGGCCTTGGAAATGACGTTCTGAATGGGGGGGCTGGCAATGACACGCTGAACGGGGGTGGTGGCGCGGATACTGTTTACGCGGGCTTGGGAAACGACACGGTTTCGGGCGGGCTTGGCAATGACCAGCTGTTTGGAGGCCCCGGCGTTAACACACTGTCCGGCGGTGGCGGCGATGATACGCTTTACGGCGGGATTGGTGCGGATACGCTGAACGGGGATGACGGCAATGACCGCCTTTTGGGCGGTGACGGGGTCGATACATTGAATGGTGGCGCAGGCGTGGACCGTCTGGAAGGGGGCGCGGGCGGCGATACCCTGACCGGTGGCCTTGGGGATGATCGGCTCTATGGGAATACGGGCAATGACCTGCTGCAAGGCGGAGGTGGCAACGACACCCTGAACGGTGCGGCAGACAATGACACGCTGAATGGTCAGGCCGGGGATGACACGCTTTACGGCGGTCTTGGCGACGACACGCTGAATGGTGGCGACGGGATTGACCGCGTTTACGGCGGCGGAGGGACCAATACCCTGTCGGGGGGCTTGGGCAACGACTGGCTGTTTGGAGGCGTGGACGGGGAAACGCTGAACGGGGACGACGGCAATGATGTCCTGCTGGCGAGCGGCGGGATTGACCATCTGGACGGTGGTGCGGGCGATGATCGGGTTTACGGCGGCGCGGGCAATGATGTCTTGCTCGGCGGTGTTGGCAATGACCGGATGGGGGGCCAGGACGGGAATGATACGGTTTCCGGCGGTCTTGGTGATGATCTTGTTGGAGGCGGGGCGGGTGACGACATTCTGAACGGGGATGACGGGGCCGATATTCTTTCCGGAAGTCTCGGGAATGACACATTGGACGGGGGTGCCGGCAATGACCGAGCGTATGGTGGGGCGGGTGCCGACCATGTCTCGGGCGGGCTTGGCGATGACTGGCTGTTTGGCAGCGCAGGGATTGACAAGCTCTTTGGCGGAGAGGGGAGCGATCATCTGTTTGGCGGCACGCAGCACGATACCCTGAAAGGCGGTGCAGGTAATGACTATCTTTTCGGCGAAGGGGGCGCTGATCGGATGCTGGGCGGTTTGGGCGATGACCGGCTGTTTGGCGGGGCTGGCGCTGACACGATGATTGGCGGCGACGGCGTTGACTGGTTGTTTGGCAACGAAGGTGCTGACCGTCTGGAAGGCGGCCTTGGCGACGACCTGATGCGGGGTGACGCGGGGGTCGATACGTTCGTGTTTTCCAGCGGCAAGGATTCCCTTCTGGATTTTGCGCTTGCGGAGGATCAACTGATCCTGAAATCGAGCTTGTGGACCGGCGCGCTGACGGTGACCGATGTGTTCACCTCTTTTGCCCATACCAGCGGCGGGCACACTTATTTCGACTTCAGCCTGACCGACAAACTCTGGCTCAACGGCATCTCCGACCTCGCCGCTCTGCAGACGCATACCCTGATCGCTTGACACGCGGAGGGGCGAGGCAACGGCAAGGGTCCGTCAAAAGACCGCCGGTATTCACCTCAAACTTGTGACAAGGGTCAAGAAATGACCATATTCCTGTAACCCGGATGAAATCCTGACGGCTGATCCTTTCCCGTGGGGGCGTGACATGGGGTGTTCACGTGGGAAAGATCAATCTGATGGCGACGCTTGACAGCGCGTCCTTCAATTTCGTGTCGGGAATCACGGATCTCGAGGTTTTAACGACCCAAAGCGGGGTTGTTCTCTATACGGCGAGCATAGCCCAAAACGGGCTGAGCGCATTTCATCTGGCGTTCGGCCAGACCGCCGTTTTCAGCCAGGAGCAATATCTGCCGACGCGCGTCTCGCTCCTGCCGCTGGATTTGTCGCTGGTCACCACCGGGGTTGGGTCCCATGCGGTGACCTCGCTCTGGGCCGAACCGTGGTCACCCTCGGGATTTCGCGCCTATACGCTCACGGCCTCTGGCGGTTTTGGACCTTTGCACCAGATCGTCGGGGCCTCGGCTTTGCAGGGTGGGGTGGTGCATTCGGTCGAGGTCACCGGCCCTGCCGGTCAGAACTGGGTTTATGCCGGGGTTTTTGACGGGGCGGGCATTATTCGGATGTCGCTGGATCAGACAGGCGCGGTGACCACAGCCAGAACGGTGAACGCCGCGGCGCTTGAGAATGTCGCCGATCTGACCCAGGTGCATATGGCAGGCGGTGACTTTTTGTTTTCGGCCCGCCTGAACGCGCCTGCCGTGACCAGCTGGCAAATCGGCGCCACTGGTGATCTGGTTGAGGTGGCCTCGATCGGGGTCGCCGACGGGTTGGGGCTATTCATTCCCTCCGCGCTTGAAACCATTGATCTTGCGGGAGAAACCTATCTGGTTCTCGCCTCCGCGGGCAGCAGCTCTCTTTCTGTTTTCGGAGTCAGCGCGAGTGGGGGTCTTGATCTGCGCGAGCATATTATCGACAGCCTGGACACCCGGTTCACCCATGCAACGTCTTTGTCGGTGGTGTCCCATCAGGGCCGGGCTTTCGTTTTGGCGGCGGGCAGTGACGACGGAATCAGCCTGTTTGAATTGCTGCCGGGCGGGCGCCTTACCCATCTGGAGAGTCTCGCTGATACGGCGACAATGACGCTAAATAATGTCAGCGCGATCAGCGCGATCTCATTTGGCTCCGAGATCCAGATATTTGTGACCAGCGAAAATGAGCAGGGCCTGACCCAACTGGTGTTCACACCGGACACGCCGGGGGTGATCCTGGCCAATGTCACCGGCGCGGCGAGTGGTACGGCGGACGCGGACATCCTGAGCGCGGGTGCCACAGGAGCGCAGCTTTCCGGTGGGCTTGGAAATGACGTCCTGATCGACGGGGCGGGGCAGGATAGTCTCAGCGGTGGTGCCGGCGCCGATATATTCGTGCTGAGCCCGGACGGGGAGCGTGATGTGATCCTTGATTTTCAGCCGGGACTCGACCGGCTCGACCTGGGAGCATTTCCCATGCTGCACGGGGCCACCCAGATTGCCTTCAATTCAACGGCAAACGGGATTTTGCTGGGCTATGGCGGCGAGACGCTGGAGATTTTTTCGGCCGACGGAACCCCTTTGCTGGTCTCGGATTTCACCAACGGCGACATCCTGTCGACCTCGCGCGAGGTGCCGCTGACGGGGTTTCTGGACAGCGTGCACCGCACCGGCACCGTCGGCAACGACCGGTTGGTCGGCGGCAACGGCGCCGATTGGCTGGATGGCTGGAACGGTCGCGATACCCTGATCGGCGGCAATGGCAACGACACACTGAATGGGGGGTTGGGGAACGACACTCTTTTCGGTGGTGTTGGCAGTGACACGCTGAATGGGGGAAATGGGGCGGATGTTGTTTATGGCAGTTCAGGGGACGACACGGTTTCGGGCGGGCTTGGCAATGACCAGCTGTTTGGAGGCCCCGGCGTTAACACACTGTCCGGCGGTGGCGGCGATGATACGCTTTACGGCGGGATTGGTGCGGATACGCTGAACGGGGATGACGGCAATGACCGCCTTTTGGGCGGTGACGGGGTCGATACATTGAATGGTGGCGCAGGCGTGGACCGTCTGGAAGGGGGCGCGGGCGGCGATACCCTGACCGGTGGCCTTGGGGATGATCGGCTCTATGGGAATACGGGCAATGACCTGCTGCAAGGCGGAGGTGGCAACGACACCCTGAACGGTGCGGCAGACAATGACACGCTGAATGGTCAGGCCGGGGATGACACGCTTTACGGCGGTCTTGGCGACGACACGCTGAATGGTGGCGACGGGATTGACCGCGTTTACGGCGGCGGAGGGACCAATACCCTGTCGGGGGGCTTGGGCAACGACTGGCTGTTTGGAGGCGTGGACGGGGAAACGCTGAACGGGGACGACGGCAATGATGTCCTGCTGGCGAGCGGCGGGATTGACCATCTGGACGGTGGTGCGGGCGATGATCGGGTTTACGGCGGCGCGGGCAATGATGTCTTGCTCGGCGGTGTTGGCAATGACCGGATGGGGGGCCAGGACGGGAATGATACGGTTTCCGGCGGTCTTGGTGATGATCTTGTTGGAGGCGGGGCGGGTGACGACATTCTGAACGGGGATGACGGGGCCGATATTCTTTCCGGAAGTCTCGGGAATGACACATTGGACGGGGGTGCCGGCAATGACCGAGCGTATGGTGGGGCGGGTGCCGACCATGTCTCGGGCGGGCTTGGCGATGACTGGCTGTTTGGCAGCGCAGGGATTGACAAGCTCTTTGGCGGAGAGGGGAGCGATCATCTGTTTGGCGGCACGCAGCACGATACCCTGAAAGGCGGTGCAGGTAATGACTATCTTTTCGGCGAAGGGGGCGCTGATCGGATGCTGGGCGGTTTGGGCGATGACCGGCTGTTTGGCGGGGCTGGCGCTGACACGATGATTGGCGGCGACGGCGTTGACTGGTTGTTTGGCAACGAAGGTGCTGACCGTCTGGAAGGCGGCCTTGGCGACGACCTGATGCGGGGTGACGCGGGGGTCGATACGTTCGTGTTTTCCAGCGGCAAGGATTCCCTTCTGGATTTTGCGCTTGCGGAGGATCAACTGATCCTGAAATCGAGCTTGTGGACCGGCGCGCTGACGGTGACCGATGTGTTCACCTCTTTTGCCCATACCAGCGGCGGGCACACTTATTTCGACTTCAGCCTGACCGACAAACTCTGGCTCAACGGCATCTCCGACCTCGCCGCTCTGCAGACGCATACCCTGATCGCTTGACACGCACCCAACAGGATCTGCGGCGTAGTCCTTTTTGGGAACAGATCGGGCCAAAGAGCCACCTGAAGCGGGGCAAACCATTCATGCGTTTCGTAATCCTGTCAGACAGACAGAAACCCCACCATTTATGGCACGGCGATGCCAAAACCCAATAGCTGTCGCCCGAATTGTGGGTTATGCTGTGAACGCAACGAGCAGATTTTGCCAGCCGATCACAGGTTATAATGGAACCCAATACAAGTATCATGACTTTGAGTTTCTGGACTTCGCAAAAAACGGGGGATTACCGGATCACTTTTCTGGAAGCGACCCGCTCGCGGGTCCATAGGGTTCATGGACCAACGCGGCGGCCGCTGTGCGTAATGGGATGCCTCTTTTTGACCTCTTGCAGCGCTGTCTTTGGTTATGGGTTCTTGCGCAATGCCCATGGTTACGTTCGAGCCCTTTTGGCATGGCCCCTGGGCTGAACTCCGGGGGGCAAGAATGAAACTGACCTGCATAACGTCCGCCTTTAACGAGGGTGCGCTGCTGCTTGATACCGTTGCTTCGGTGCTGAACCAAAGTTATCGGGATTTCCAGTATATCATTGTCGAGGACGGGGCCGACGCGGCGACGAGGGAAGCTCTTTCCACGATCAAGGACCAACGTATCTTGCTGATAACACAAGATAATGCCGGGCCGTCGGCAGCGCGCAATGCCGCGCTTGAACAGGTGAGTGGCGATTATGTCTGCTTTCTGGACGCTGACGATATCCGCCCCAACTGGGCCTTTCAGGCCATGGCCGATCTGGTGGAGCGCGACGACCCCGACCTGATCCTGTGCCGGGGCATGGTGTCGGACGAGCGCGGGAATTTGCAGCCGTTTTACGACACGCCGCGCTTTGAAGAAATCAGGGCACGAACACCGGAGCGCCCGATTTCCCGAGCCCATTCCGCCCGGCCTCTCGCTGCGTTGCTGGAGCCGCAATCGGCCAACAAACTGGTTCGAACTTCGCTGATCCGTGACCACAGCCTGCATTTTCCGGCCCCCTATTTCTTTGAGGATGTCTTTTTTCACATGGCCGCACTGGGCCACGCAGGCCGCCTTTCGTTTCTTCACACCCCCGTTTTTTGCTATTTTCGCCGCTATAATCGCGCGCGGATCACTGCGTCGGACGGGAAAAGGCGGTTTGATATCATTCCGGTCGTGTCCCGCACCCTGTCCGATTTCGCCCGCGGACCCGACTTTGTCGATCCCGACTATCGCGCGGCGGTGCTGGCGGCCTGCTTCAAGCTGGTGGCGTGGTGCCAGGCCGGGATTGCGCCGGAATTCGAGGAGGGTTTTCAACAGCGTGCGGCGGACATGACGCGCACGCTCGATCCGCTTTACCTGACCAACCCTGATTTTGAGGAGCGGACCGTGGGCGGCATATTTCCCGAAGTATCCGCCGCGCGAATCTACATACGCGCGCTTTGTCCGGAGCTGTCGGAATGAAGGCCGATTTTGAAGTTTTTGGCCGAAAGTTCAGCCTGGAAACCGGGCCTGGCGGGTTTTTGCGCGACGACAGCCTGTGGCGGGTCGGGTCGATATATGAGCGTTATCTATGTGCGACCTCGCTGCCTTTGTCAGGTGTGGCGCTTGATATCGGGGCCGGGTTTGGCGCGTTCGCCGTGCCGTTTGCCGTTTGCTTTCCCGGCTGGCATATCTGGTGTTTTGAACCAAACAAGGCAGCGTTTGAGGCCCTCTGCGCCAATATAAAGACCCATGGTTTGGACAATATCACCGCCTTTGACGTGGCGGTTGGCGCGGGGGCGGATCGTTTACCCGACGGTTTGCCCGCGGCCCTCGAGGGCAGAGACGCAACAACTGTCCGGGCAATGGCTCAGGACCGGCTCTACTTTCAGCACAAGCAGAAAACCGGTTTTGTCGAGGTCAACACCCCCCGCAAGGCCCGTGAAGGTTTTGAGCGCATAAATTTGCCGGAGATTTCCGCCGACGCCCTGTGTGCGCTGAGTCCGGATTTTCTGAAACTGACCGCGCCCGGGAACGAGACCAATATTCTGACGGGCCTTGGCGGCGCGGGCCTGTCTTTTCTGGTCGGGGAAACCTGGTCATACGTGCCTTCGGATCTGGTTTATTTGCCCGACGGGGCCGGCCCGCAGTCTTATTTGCCGCTGGCGGGCAGTCCGCCTTTATGCTTGCGCCATCAGCCAAATGCTGCCGGGTTGGAACCGGGGCTTGATATCGTCCTCAGCCCCGCCACCGGGGAGGAGAAGCTTTCAATCCACAGCCATATCGCCTTTGCCGACAGGTCTCAGAACGTCGATCCGGAGGTTTTCCATTACCTCCTGGAACTTGCCCGCTACAGTGGCGCCGACATCGTGCAGGTGCGGATGAAAACGCCAAGGCAAGATGCGTGGTTCGGTAAATGGTTCGGGAAGGGTGCAGCGCCTGAACCACTGGGTTTGCCGTTCGGCGCGTTTCGGGCTTTCTGCGGGGAAACCGCGCCGGGCGGGCCCGATCAGTCCATGCTTGGACCGCGAGTATTTCGCCGTGACTACCTTGACTACCATCAAGTCGGGAACGAAACCCGGACTGCCGATGACCCGGACGGACAAACCCTTTTGGCAAGAAGCCTGAAGAATACGCCGGAAGTCTGGTATTTGGCGCGCGATCCGAAGAGCGGAAACCGGTTTTCGGAATAAGACGCGCGCCAGAAACAATGGCGTGAGCAGCACAACCGACAGAATGTGGATGGTTACGGCTCCGGATCGTATTGACGAACGTGGGAGGCCTTTCAGCGGCGGGCGATGCTCTGACCTGAACGGGGTTAGACCCTTCAGGCGCGGTCAGATATTCCGACGGCCATCAAGCAATCGTTTGACCTGCCGCAACGGGGCGGTGATCCCCCACGGGCCCGATTCCCGCAAGCGCCGGATTTCCTCGTCGCGGACGCGCAAGGTCTCTCGCAGCGCCTCTTCTCTTTGCGTCGCCCCTTGCAGCGATTTCTTGAAAGCGGATCTTTCTTCTCTGGTGTCCAGAAGCAACACATTCATCTCTTCAAGCATTGCCTTGATTTGCCGCGCCAACAGGGCGTTTTCGGCCTCTAGGCGTTGAATGTTCGCACGCGCGTCGTCCAGACGTTTCTGGGCCGGCATCCCGGCTTTGCGGGGGTTTGGTTTGCTGGCCAAAGTTTCGGAAGTCGGCGTTTTTTTCACAGGGTTCTCATAGGAAATACAGGTTCCCCATTTTGGGTAGCAATGCCGGTATTGTCAATTCGGTCAGGTTCCATTTCATGCGGATTTGCCTGGACAAATTCAGCGCGTTGGGAAAGGTCAGGCCTTGAGATGGTCGATCTTTCCGGCCAGTGTCCAGATCCGAAATCATGCCCCTAACGAATACCCAAAACGCTTGAAATCTTTGGAATAAATCACCTGAACCAGTTCTCGGCAAGAAACGGTGTAGTATTTGTCCAACTGTTGCTGCGCACCCGTCGGGGCAAATCCAATCTGCTTTTGGCTTGGGAATTCTATATCGCATCCTATCTGATCAAGGATGGTCGGCGCATCTGTGGCGAGGGTTTCAAACCGACCGAGAAAATCAAACTGCGCCCGAGGTAAGCTCAACAGATCTGACTGGGTCCTCCAGTGTTCGTCATCCGTATAATGGGAATATCTTGTCGCCAGCCACCTTAAGAAAACTTCAAATGTGATTTCGGGAAACTCAGTGGGGTCCAGAGCGGCGGTTCTGAATTGTTCTATATTCTCGACCATCAGATCAAACACGTCCTTCGTTTCAGGCGGACCCGAAAACGGCAGCCTCTCCACTATCTTGTTCAGATATGCGGAAAGGATACGAGAATAGGGGTCCCTGATGCAGGCGAATTTCTTGATCCGCCGATCCTGAAGGATTTCCTCCCTCTCCGGCACCTGATCAAGATATGTCAGTCCGCTGGTCTCTCTGTCATGCGCATATTTGGTATCAAGATAGTTCTCGTGACCTTCCAGATACCGCATCACACATTTCCAGTTGCTGCAGGCCACCTTGGGAACATATGCAAAAATGACTTTTTGCCGTTCGTTGTAAATATAGTTGTAATATCTCTGCCGCATTTCCCCCCCCTAGAAATCCGTTCCGCTCATTTCTATCCTTTCAAACCGGTCCGACAGGCGCAAGGCAAGCTCTGTGAATGAACTCCACGAACTGCCCAATAGTTTCTGACAATCTTTCAGCATCAAAACGTCCGCCAACGCGTATTGGACTTGGAGCTTTGAGCGGTCAAAAACGTTACGTTCCAAACAGGTCAGCCGATCACCATAGCGCTCGGCGAAAATGGCGTATGTTTCGGGCGTGTCCGCTGCCAAAAACAGGTTGTCAGCGGCGCGTTCCCTGATCAGCGCATCAATCCGTTTGGTGAAATGTAGATGATGGCTGGCGGCGCGCCAGTAATGCAGTTGCTCATGGCCTTCGGGTGTCCAGTTTTCGGGCCGGTCATAGCTGTTGTGGTCAGAACCCCGTGCGCCTTCCATGCGCACATGCACTCCAAGAGCATTCTTTCGCTGCACGCCGCACAGCAGATCCAGAAC
This sequence comes from uncultured Rhodobacter sp., assembly GCA_964466385.1. Classification (GTDB taxonomy): domain Bacteria; phylum Pseudomonadota; class Alphaproteobacteria; order Rhodobacterales; family Rhodobacteraceae; genus UBA5972. Next base: position 19,899 of record CAYXNM010000035.1, read on the forward strand.
CTCGGGGGTAGGGTCGAGCCGTTTCAGAAAAGTGTTTTCCGCATCCCAATCGGTCAGAGGGCTGTTGAGAGCATAGGCCGTACGCGCGTATATATCCCGACCCCGGTTCAGGCCGATCAGCGCATCTTTTTCAGAGCCGTCTTCGGCCTCCATATAGTTATAGATCGACAGATTCTGGCTTTGAGCCGTCTTGATGAAACTTTCTTCAATCACCGCCCCCTGGTAGTTAAACAAATCCGGCAGGCGGCAATCGCAATGATGATCCGGTTGCCAGACGACCACCAGTTCCCGCCCGTCCCGATCAGCAACCATCGCCGCCGAGCCAATGGCGCGCAGCCGGTTGCCAAGCCCGTGTTGGACGTCGACAAACAGTTTGGGGCGGGCGCGTGAGACCCTAGGGGCGCGAAAGGCTCCGTGAAGCTGCCGGTCGATGTGCTCAGCGGTTATTTCACTCAGAGGGCGGGCCTTAAGAACAGCCTCGAGCTGTTCCCGGTCAAGGCCAAAAACCCGGTCACATTCAAGTTTCCAGGACAAAAGATGCAAGCCCGCATAGTATTCCGCATCAGCGCGAACATGATCCGACACCCGATAGGGCTGGTCTCCCAGGCGGACCAGGGTGAAAAGACCCGGTTTTTCCGGCCAGATCGAAAACGGTTGCAATACCCGGTTGCTGGTCCAAACGGGCA
>CAYXNM010000036.1:0-17207 GCA_964466385.1 uncultured Rhodobacter sp.
CGGGTAAAAAGGACGCGGCTCCAGTCATCTGAATCCAAAGCCCGCATCATTGATGCCCTTTGCACCCCGGATTGCCTGCAATCCGGTTCGCGCCCGACCCCGACCCCGAGGGCGGGCGCGAATTGTCACCACGTTTCAACGCTTTGCAACGTTTGCGTTTCAAAGAAAGGTTTTTGCAGGCTTCAGCCAGCCCACCCTCGGGGTCGGGCGCGAACCTTACGTTTTTCCTGATTTCCGTGATGCGAACTTTGCTTCCACGATACTAGATCAACCGCAGCCCGATGACCAATAGACCTGCCAGTACGAAACCGATCGCGACGTGACCCAGACGTCCGATGAGCGGTTTGGGTGACGGGGGCGAAGGTTGTTCCGCAAGACGCGTCAGGGCCCGTTCTGCCAGGTGCGGCAGCTTGGGTCCAAACCGCGCCAGCACCTGATATGTGGCGACCAGATCGCGAAGAACGGCGCGGGGGCCGACGTTGTCGAGGATGTATTGTTCGACCACCGGTTTTGCCACTTCCCACATGTTGATTTCCGGGTCCAGAGATCGGGCAACGCCCTCGACCACCACCATCGTGCGTTGCAGAAGGATCAGTTCAACACGCGTTTCCATCCCGAAACGTTCGGTCACGTCAAAGAGATGCGTCAGCAGTCGCGCCATGGAAATGTGGCTGGCGTCGGCCCCGAAAATGGGCTCGCCCACACTTCGCAGGGCCTGTGCAAAATCGTCCACATCCTGATCGCCCGGCACGTATCCCGCCTCGAAATGGATTTCGGCGATCTTGCGATAGTCCTTTTCGATGAACCCCATCAGGATTTCCGCATAGACCCGCCGCGTATAGGCATCGATCCGTCCCATGATGCCGAAATCAAGTGCGATCAGATCACCGTTTGCGGCGACTTTCAGATTGCCCTGATGCATGTCCGCGTGGAAATATCCGTCACGCAGCGCATGGCGCAAAAACATCTGGATGACCGTTTGCCCCAAAGCGCGCAGATCATGTCCCGCGTTGGTCAGCGCGTCCACATCGCCAAGGGGCGTGCCGTCTGCCCAGGCAAGCGTCATGACCCGGCGGGTCGAAAGATCCCAGTTGAGCGCGGGCACGTTGAAACCCTTGTCCTTGGCGGTCGTGGAGGCGAATTCGGCCGCCGCTGACGTCTCCATTCTGAGATCAAGCTCTCCCCGCACGATGTGGTCGAAATGGGTGACCACCTCGCCGGGGTGTAACCGGCGGGACGAGGGTGACAGGAACTCGATCAGCGATGCCGCGAAATAGAAGGCGTCGATATCGCGTCTGAAGTCCCTTTCGATATTCGGGCGCAGGATTTTCACAGCCACATCCCGGCCGTTTTCCTGAAGCGTGGCCCGGTGGACCTGCGCGATCGAGGCCGCCGCCACGGGTTCGCTGAACGACGAAAACACGTCGTCAACCGGGCGGCCCAACTCCTGCTCCACCGTTTGGCGCGCGATATCCATCGAAAAGGACGGCAGCTTGTCTTGCAGGATGCGCAGCTGGCTTGCCAGTTCCTCGCCGACCACGTCGGGGCGCGTGGACAGGATCTGACCGAATTTGATGTAGGCCGGACCAAGTGCCGTCAGGGCGCGCAGAACGGGGGGCATCGACGGATCGCCCCTGAGGCCCAGCCATTTGAACGGCCAGCCCATGATCCGCGCGGCGATGCGCAGGGATGGCGGCGCGTCCAGCGCCACCAGCGCCAGCTTCATCGCGCCGGTGCGTTCAAACGTGGCACCGGTGCGCGCCAGACGCCAGATGTTGTGCGGGCCGCGCATCGCTCAGATTTTCCAGCCGGAATGCAGGGCGGCAATGCCCAAGGACAGGTTTCGGTATTTGACCTGCTCAAAGCCCCCTTGGCAGATCATGTCGGCAAACACCTCCTGCGGGGGGAATTTGCGGATGCTTTCCACAAGATACTGATAGCTGTCGCGATCGTTTGCGATCAGTTTGCCCATGGGCGGGATGATGTTGAAGCTGTATTGGTCGTAAAGCCATTGAAGACCCGGATTGGGTATCTGGCTGAACTCCAGCACCATGAAACGCCCGCCGGGTTTCAGCACGCGAAAGGCCTCGTTGATGGCGTCCTGAATGCGCGTGACGTTCCGGATGCCGAATGAAATCGTGTAGACGTCAAAGGAATTGTCCGGAAAGGGCAGCGCCATCGCGTCGCCGCACACCCAGTCAAGGTGATCCTGCAAGGCAACCGCTTCGGGGCGCAGACGGCCTTCGTCAAGCATGGACTGGGTCATGTCAAAAACGGTGGCATGGGCGTTTGGTGCGCGCTTGAGAAAGCGAAAGGATATATCCCCGGTTCCCCCGGCAACGTCGAGCAGCCTTTGCGTGTTTCGAGGCGCCAGCCAATCCATCATCGCGTCTTTCCAGATGCGGTGGATGCCAAGGCTCATCGCGTCGTTCATGACGTCATATTTCGACGCAACGTTGGTGAAAACGCCATGCACCATCCCGGCTTTGGCGTCTTCATTCACGGTCTGGTTGCCGAAATGGGTGGTCTTCTGGGCGGAATGTGTCATGGGGCCTTGTCGAACGGATAACAGCCCCTTCTTATAGGCATGTTTGCCGGGGTTACAATGGACCCGCCGCCAAGAGAGGGCATGATGCCTGAACTTCCCGAAGTCGAGACGGTTCTGCGTGGTCTTGCGCCCGCGATCACCCGGGCAAAAATCATAACGGCCGAGATTCGCCGCCCCGATTTGCGCCGTCCATTTCCGGAAAACATGGCCGCGCGCCTGACCGGGGCCGTGGTTCAGACGCTCAGGCGGCGGTCAAAGTATATTCTGGCGGACCTCAGCAGTAACGAGACGCTGATCATCCATCTTGGGATGTCAGGGCGGATATTGCTGGAAAAGGCTGCTCAGCGATTGGAAACAGCTGAATTTCACAACCATTCGCAACCGGTCGGCAAGCATGACCACGTTGTTTTGACCTTCGATACTGGCACAAGGCTGATTTACAACGATGCGCGGCGGTTCGGCCTGATGGATCTGGCGCATACTTCGGCGGTCGAGGGCCATCCTTTGCTGAAATCGTTGGGGCCGGAGTCTTTGGGCAACAGCTTTCACGCCGATTATCTTAGGACGGTTTTGAAAGCGCGCCAAACCCCCATCAAGACCGCATTGCTGGATCAGAAAATCGTCGCAGGTCTTGGGAATATCTACGTCAGCGAGGCGCTGTGGCATGCGGGCATATCACCGCTCAGAAAAGCCGGGTCGTTGTCACCGCAACGACTGGCCAGACTGGTGCCCGCGATTCGCATGACATTGGAAAACGCCATCGAATCGGGGGGGTCGACGCTGCGGGATTACCGCCGGATCGACGGCGAGCTGGGGGGATTTCAGGATCGTTTCGCCGTTTACGATCGCGAGGGCGAATTCTGTCGAACCCCCGGATGCAAAGGGAAAATAACCCGGATCACCCAGGCAGGCCGGTCCACCTATTATTGTCGCAGGTGTCAAAGATAGCTTGAAACGGGCCGACAAAATGATATTGGACTCCCGCTCAGAGCCGATCAAAGGGAAACCCGATGGCCTATGAAACCCTGATTGTCGAAGTCGAGGAACATGTCGGTCTGATCCGGCTGAACCGACCCGCTGCGTTGAACGCGCTTAACAGTGAAATGTTGGGTGAACTTGCCTGCGCGCTAAAATCGATGGAGGAAAACGAGCGCGTCCGCGCGATCGTCCTGACCGGCTCGGACAAAGCCTTTGCCGCCGGGGCAGATATCAGAGAGATGGCGTCAAAATCCTTCGTCGATATGTTCACGATGGACTTTTTCACCGCAGAAACAGAAGCCGTCATCAAATGCCGCAAACCGATCATCGCCGCCGTAGCAGGCTATGCTTTGGGCGGGGGGTGCGAACTGGCGATGATGTGCGATTTCATCATCGCCGCGGACACCGCCAAGTTTGGACAGCCCGAAATCAATCTGGGGGTCATGGCCGGCATTGGCGGAACGCAACGCCTGACGCGGTTCGTGGGCAAGTCGAAATCGATGGAAATGCACCTGACCGGGCGTTTCATGGACGCCGAGGAAGCCGAACGCTCGGGGCTGGTCAGCCGCGTCGTTCCCGCCAAGAAGCTGGTCGAGGACGCGATGGCGACGGCTGCCAAGATCGCCGAGAAATCCGGACTGACGGTGATGGCCGTCAAGGAATCGGTGAACCGCTCTTATGAAACGTCACTGCGCGAAGGCGTGCTCTTTGAGCGCCGCCTTTTTCATGCCCTTTTCGCAACCGAAGACCAAACCGAAGGCATGAGCGCGTTTCAGGAAAAACGCGAACCGCAATTCCGCGGAAAATAGCCGATAAAAACCCGTTTGACCCCGTTGACTTGCCACAGACTCGCGTCTAGAAGCGCGTTTCATCTTTCGAAACCCGAAATGACCGGAATAACGACATGGCCAACTCGCCACAATCAAAGAAGCGCGCGCGTCAGAATGACCGTCGTACGCTGGTAAACAAAAACCGCCGCACCCGCATCCGCACGTTCCTTCGCAAGGTCGAAGAAGCGATTGCCGGCGGCAACAAGGAAACGGCGACGTCGGCTCTCCGGGCCGCGCAGCCCGAGCTCATGCGTGGCGTGACCAAAGGCATCATGCACAAGAACACCGCAAGCCGGAAAATGTCCCGCCTTGCCGCAAGGGTTAAATCGCTGGGCGCATAAACCGCGTCCAGACAGGTTGCCGAAAGACGCTGTTGCCTGTGGCCAGCGTCTTTTTTGATTCCCAGACACAGAATCACGACAAGGAAACGTTCGCACAATCACGCGGGCGGTTATCTTTGTGGACGCTGCCCCGTTTCCCTATGGGTCTGAACCGCGCGACCCCATAGATTTAGGGGTGCGCCAATATGGCCCAGATTCGGGGTGTGTTAATTCCTGAGTCAAGCATGAAGAGTCGTTGAATTCGCGCGCGCCGAACTGCTAGCTTCCAGAGGTGATTCAAAACGTCTGGGGGGACAGAATGAACACGGATGCCGGGGCAACCGTCACAGAAGTGCTGCCGCACGAAGCTTACGAAATACTCAAGGAACCGAACGCGGTTCTGGTGGACGTCCGGACGAAATCCGAATGGTCCTTTGTAGGGGTTCCCGACCTCGATGCGCTGGGTAAGCGCATCAAGAGGGTCGAATGGCTGGCGTTTCCGGAGATGACGGTAAACCCTGAATTCACCGGCGAGCTTTTTTCCAGCTTTGGGGACAAGTTTCCGGAGAAGCTCCTGTTTATTTGCCGATCAGGCGTGCGGTCATTGGATGCGGCGGACTACGTATCTGAAATTGTAGAAGAAATCGGCAGAAACACGCGCTGCATCAATGTTTCAGAAGGGTTCGAGGGCGACCTGGACGAGAACAAGCATCGCGGCAATGTCAACGGCTGGAAAATGCGAAATCTGCCCTGGCGGCAAACCTGAATTATCAGGTCAATAACAAAAAGAACGGACAGAGAATGACGAATGACACCTGGGGGCGTGTGCGCGATGATCTTATGCGAACGATTGGAAAGGATGCTTTCAAGAACTGGATCGAACCTCTTACGCTGATCGCGGAAACCGACGGTGTCGCGCAGTTTTCCGTTCCCACAGGCTTTTTCGGTGACTGGGTATCAAGAAATTACGGGGACAAGATATTGCAGGGTCTCTTGTCGACCGGCTCGGAAATCGAGCGCGTGGAATTCAGGGTGAACGCAAAACCCGCCCCGACGGTTCCGGTGCCTGCCTCTCAAACGCGCGCGCCGCAAAAGGCGAAACAGGATTCAAGGGTCAATTCGGCGGGCGACCTGCCCGGCTCACCCTTGGACAAACGGTTTACGTTTGACGGGTTTGTTGTCGGCAAGCCCAATGAACTGGCCCATGCAGCAGCACGCCGAGTTGCCGAAGGGGGTCAGGTGACGTTCAACCCCCTGTTTCTTTATGGGGGCGTCGGTCTGGGCAAGACCCACCTGATGCACGCCATTGCGTGGAAAATAAAGGAAACCAATCCCGGCGCGAAAGTTCTGTACCTGTCCGCGGAACAGTTCATGTATCGCTTTGTCCAGTCGCTGCGGTTCAAGGACATGATCGGGTTCAAGGAAATGTTCCGTTCGGTCGATGTGCTGATGGTGGATGATGTTCAGTTCATCGCCGGCAAGGAAAGCACACAGGACGAATTTTTCCACACTTTCAACGCGCTGGTGGACCAGAACAAGCAGATCGTCATTTCAGCCGACCGCGCGCCCGGCGAAATCACCGGGTTGGAGGAGCGCATCAAATCGCGCCTTCAGTGGGGGCTTGTCGTGGATCTGCATCCAACGGATTACGAGTTGCGGCTGGGAATTCTTCAGTCGAAAGTCGAACTGCAGGAAAGCCTTTATCCGGGCGTTCACCTGGCCGACGGGGTGCTGGAGTTTCTTGCGCACCGCATTTCCACCAATGTGCGGGTTCTTGAAGGCGCGTTGACGCGGCTCTTTGCCTTTGCCTCGCTGGTGGGGCGCGAGGTGACGCTTGATGTGGCGCAGGAATGCCTGGCGGATATCCTGCGGGCGTCGGATCGCAAGGTGACGATTGACGAGATCATTCGAAAGGTGGCGGATCACTACAACCTGCGTCTGTCCGACATGTTGTCCCCGCGGCGCGCGCGTGTTGTTGCCAGGCCGCGACAGGTTGCAATGTTTCTGTCAAAAACACTGACCTCCAAAAGCCTGCCGGAAATCGGGCGGCGCTTTGGCGGGCGCGACCACACAACGGTCATTCACGCCGTTCGGAAAATCGAAGAGCTGAAATCTGTCGACAACCAGATTGCGGAAGATGTTGAATTACTGCGCAGAATGCTTGAAGCTTGACAAAACTGAGCGGACGAACGTTCGCCACGAGTAGTAAGAGGGACAAGCCGCAGTGACAATTCTCAGCAGACTGCGCGTTTTTCACGGCGTGCGCGCGAATATGGCGTATGAGTTACTTGGCCGACGATTCAAGGATGAAACGGATTGGCGGTTCATGAACTACGGATACGCGTTCAAAGACGAATCACTGAATCCCAGGCTTGATGCAGTGGACGAGCCGGAACGTTACAGCGCCCACCTTTACCACGTCGTTGCCTCGCAGGTGAAACTGACCGGCGCGAAACTGCTGGACGTGGGGTCGGGTCGTGGGGGCGGCACATCTTTTGTCCACAGGTATTTTCAACCCGATATGACGACGGGAATGGACCGCGCAGAAAGCGCCGTAGCATTCTGCAAGAATGTGTATAATGGCCTGGAAACACTTAACTTTATGCCCGGTGATGCGATGAAAATGCCCTTTGAAAACGGCGCCTATGACGCGGTTCTGAATGTTGAAAGTTCGCATTGTTATCCAGACAGGACCGGGTTTTTCAAAGAGGTGTTCCGTGTCCTGAAACCTGGTGGCAGTTTTCTCTACACCGACTTTTTCGCCCGCGGAGAACGCGCGGGAGAAGACCTCAAAGCCGTCGGATTTGAAAGCGTGCGAACCACTGACATCACCGATGACGTGGTCCGGGGGCTCGACCGGGATCACGCAAGGCGGTCAGGCGAAATCCGGTCACGATTTCCGTTCGGGTTGCGCAGAATCGCAGAGTTTTGGGCCGGAACGCGCGGATCGCCGATCTATCGCGACTTTTCGGATGGCAGCCGGGAATACCATCTCTATCTGGCGGTCAAAGGTGGCTGACACAGGGCAATCCGGGCGTTGCAAACCGGTGCGGCACCGCCTGCCCTTGACCCGTTCGTGCATTCCATGAACAAAGAGAAAACGATTGAATTCAGGGATGGTTGGGCTAGTGTGCGCACCCCGACCCGGATGGAGTGAGCCAATGAAAGTCAATATCGAACGCAGTGCGCTCCTCAAAGCGATGAGCCAGGCGCAATCGGTTGTGGAACGGCGCAACACGATTCCGATCCTTGCGAATGTCCTGATCGAGGCGGACGGTTCCACCGTCAGCTTTCGCGCGACGGATCTTGATATCGAGGTGGTCGACAGGACGAGCGCGATGGTCGAGCGCGCCGGGGCTTCGACGGTCGCGGCACACACGTTGCATGAAATCGTTCGAAAGCTGCCCGACGGTTCGGTTGTCGGACTGGTTGACGACGGAACCTCGGGGCGTCTCGAAGTCAGCGCGGGGCGGTCGAACTTTTCACTGGCGACCCTGCCACGCGAAGATTTTCCAATCATGGCGTCATCGGAATACGCCTGCAATTTCACCGCCCCGGCGCCGGTCTTGCGGCGCCTGTTCGACAAATCGAAATTCGCCATTTCGACCGAGGAAACCCGGTACTATCTGAATGGTGTCTACATGCATGCGTCGGACAATGGCTCAAACCGTGTTTTGCGGTGCGTCGCGACTGACGGGCATCGTCTGGCGCGGGTTGATGCGCCGTTGCCCGACGGGGCTGCGGACATGCCCGGCGTGATCGTTCCGCGCAAGACGGTGGGTGAGTTGCGAAAGCTGCTGGAAGATGACGACATGAACATCGCCGTGTCGGTTTCGGAAACCAAGGTCCGTTTTGCCACGCCCGAGATCATGCTGACCTCCAAGGTCATCGACGGGACATTTCCGGATTACACGCGCGTCATCCCGATGGGAAACACCCGCAAACTGGAGGTGGACGCCGCGGAATTTGCGCAGGCGGTTGACCGGGTTTCGACCGTGTCCTCGGAACGCTCGCGCGCGGTCAAGCTGCTTTTGGAAGACGATCGGCTGGTCCTGTCGGTCAACGCACCGGACAGCGGGGCCGCGGAAGAGGAGCTTGCCGTCGCCTATAGCGATGACCGTCTGGACATTGGTTTCAACGCCAAATATCTCCTGGAGATCGCCAGCCAGGTCGATCGCGAGAACGCGGTCTTTCTGTTCAATTCATCCGGTGACCCGACGTTGATGCGCGAAGGAAACGACGAATCCGCCGTCTATGTCGTGATGCCGATGCGGGTCTGACCCTTTGGCGGGCGCCGCACTCTGTAGCCTGACGCTTTCCCATTTCCGGTCCTACAAGACGCTGAAACTGGAAACGGCCAACCGGCCGATTGCCTTTTTCGGGGCCAATGGCGTGGGCAAAACCAATATTCTGGAGGCCGTCTCGCTTTTGTCGCCCGGTCGCGGAATACGCCGCGCGCGCGCGCCTGAGATGTCCAGATCGCCGGAAAACCTCGGTTGGAAGATTGACGCCGTTTTTGGCGATTCTGGCGCCGGGCGCGAGATTTCGACCTGGGCGACCGGTGAATCGTCGCGCCGCCAGACCATTGACGGCAAAGCCGCATCGCAGTCCGATCTGGGCCGTCTGGTTCGCCTCGTGTGGCTGGTGCCCGCGATGGACAGGATCTGGCTTGACGGGGCCGAGGCGCGCCGCCGCTTTGTCGACCGCATGACGCTGACCTTTTTCCCCGCACATGCCGATGTTTCGCTTGCCTACGAAAAATCCATGCGGGAACGCAACCGGCTGTTAAAGGACCGGGCGACGGATATTGTCTGGTTTCAGGCGCTTGAAAGGCAGATGGCCGAGGCGGCCATCGAGATCGACCAAAACAGGCGCGCCGCGATCGCCCGGTTGATGAAAGCCCAGACAAGCGCAGAGCAGGGTTTCCCGCGGGCGGACTTGTCCCTGACAGGCCGCGACGACACGGTGACGCCTGAAACCGCCGATGCGCTTGCGGCCCGCTACCACGACACGCGGGGGCGTGACCTGCAGGCTGGCCGGACATTGACCGGACCGCACCGCGCGGACCTGTTCGCGACATACATCGCCAAATCGCTTGACGCCCGACAATGTTCAACCGGCGAACAAAAGGCGCTCTTGATTTCGCTCATCCTTGCCAATGCCCGTGCGATAACCCAGGAACATGGTGCGCCGCCGCTCATCCTGCTGGACGAGGTCGCCGCCCATCTGGACACGGCGCGTCGTTCAGCGCTTTATGACGCCATCTGCGCGCTCGATGCGCAGGCGTGGATGACGGGGACCGATGCGGGGTTGTTTCAGGCTCTGGCCGGCAGAGCGACGTTTTACGAAGTGACCGAAACCGCAGAGGGGTCGCTTGCAATTCAAAGAGAGGTGACATGAAACAGTTATTAACGCTCCTTCAGGCAGCCATGTTGACGGTCTGGGGTCTTTCGGCACAGGCCGGTGGTACTGGGGCGGACGCAGCCCAAACGTTCCACTTTTACGGCGTGGGCATGCAAAATGACGGCAGCCATTGGTCCATCGAGCTGCTGGTCACAGGCGACACGGGTCAAATCGCCTATCCGTCGGTCGGATGTTCCGGCGACTGGAACCTTGTCAAGCGAGAGCAGAACAAGCTTACCTTTTCCGAGCATATAACCGAAGGCGCGGACGTGTGTCTGGATCAGGGCATTGTGACGCTGGAACCCGCGCTGGGCGGACGTTCGGTTTATACGTGGTACGACTCGCCGGGAAAAATCCTTGCGCGGGCGATGCTCGATCCGGTCAAAGGCAAACGGTTACCTTATATCAAAATGCTCGCACGTACACTGATCACGGTCGATACCGGTTACATGTTGCCAGAGTTTTTGGAGTGATCGGTCATTGAGCGTCAGCGGATATGAATTGCTGGTTTATGCCGCGGCGGTTTTCATTCTTTTCCTGACACCGGGGCCGGTTTGGGCGGCGTTGATCGCGCGCGCGCTGGCCGGGGGGTTTCATGCGGCATGGCCGCTGGCGCTCGGGGTGGTCATTGGCGATGCGATCTGGCCCGTTCTGGCGATATTCGGGGTGACCTGGCTTGTCTCGATCTATGCGGACTTTCTGATCATGCTGCGCTACGCGGGTGCGGCCATGCTGGCCCTGATGGGGGCTTTGCTGATCGTCCACGCGGGGCGCAAGATCGAAAAGGACAGCCGCCTGACCGTTTCGGGTGCGTGGGCCGGGTTTTCCGCCGGCGTTCTGATCATTCTTGGCAATCCGAAAGCGATCCTGTTTTACATGGGAATATTACCGGGTTTCTTTGATCTTGGCCGTTTGAACGGATGGGACATCGCGGCGATTGCGTCGGTTTCGATGCTCGTTCCGCTTATGGGGAACGTCGCGCTGGCGGGGTTTCTGGACCGCGCGCGTGCGCTTCTATCCTCGCCTCCCGCGCTCAGAAGAATGAATATCCTCTCTGGAATTGCACTGATTGTGGTTGGTGCCGTGATCGCCCTGTCCTGAACCCTGGAAAACCGCAAAATATTGGGGCTTCGGCGTGACAATGCTGTCTGTAACCCCTATATATTGGGGGACAACAAACCGACGGATCACATGGCAGAGACACAGCAGGCGCCGGAAGAATACGGCGCAGAATCCATCAAGGTTCTCAAAGGGTTAGAGGCCGTTCGCAAGCGTCCGGGGATGTATATCGGGGATACCGATGACGGCTCGGGGCTGCACCATATGGTGTATGAGGTCGTCGACAACGGCATAGACGAGGCATTGGCCGGTCATTGCGACATCGTCTCGGTGACAATCCACGCTGACAATTCGGTTTCCGTGTCAGACAACGGGCGCGGTATTCCCGTTGGCATCCACGAAGAAGAAGGCGTTTCCGCCGCCGAAGTGATCATGACGCAGCTTCATGCGGGCGGGAAATTCGACCAGAACTCGTACAAGGTATCGGGTGGTTTGCACGGGGTCGGCGTGTCCGTCGTCAACGCGCTTTCGGAATGGCTGGAACTGCGGATCTGGCGCGACGGTCACGAACATTATGCCCGCTTTGAGCATGGCGAAACCGTCGAGCACCTGAAAATCGTCGGCGACGCGAATGGCCGAAAAGGCACCGAAGTCCGCTTTCTGGCAACGACCGACACGTTTTCCAATCTGGACTATAGTTTCAAGGTGTTGGAAAACCGCCTGCGCGAACTGGCTTTTCTCAATTCCGGAGTGCGGATCAGGATCGAGGATCATCGACCCGTTGAAAAACTGGTTTCTGAAATGGCCTATGAAGGCGGCGTGCGGGAATTCGTGCGCCATCTCGATCGCTCCAAGACCGGGTTGATCGACGACCCGATATTCATCAGCGGAACCCGCGACGATATTTCGATCGAGGTCGCGATGTGGTGGAACGACAGCTATCACGAAAACGTCCTGCCGTTTACCAACAACATCCCGCAGCGCGACGGCGGCACCCATCTGGCGGGGTTTCGCGGGGCGTTGACGCGGTCGATCAATGCCTATGCCACGTCATCGGGTATCGCCAAAAAGGAAAAGGTAAACTTTACGGGCGACGACGCGCGCGAGGGGCTGACCTGTGTTCTGTCCGTCAAAGCGCCCGACCCCAAGTTTTCCAGCCAGACCAAGGACAAGCTGGTTTCCTCCGAGGTCAGGCCCGCGGTCGAAAGCCTGATGAACGAAAAACTGGGCGAGTGGTTCGAGGAACACCCGACCGAGGCCAAGCTGATCGTGTCCAAGATCGTCGAAGCCGCCGTCGCGCGCGAGGCAGCGCGGAAGGCCCGCGATCTGACCCGACGCAAGACCGCGATGGACATCGCCTCGTTGCCCGGAAAACTGGCGGATTGTCAGGAAAAGGATCCCGCCAATTCCGAAGTGTTTCTGGTCGAGGGTGACAGCGCCGGCGGTTCGGCCAAACAAGGGCGTTCGCGTCACAATCAGGCGGTTCTGCCCCTGCGCGGCAAGATCCTGAACGTCGAACGCGCGCGCTTTGACCGGATGCTGTCCAGTCAGGAAATCGGCACGCTGATCACCGCCCTTGGCACGGGGATCGGACGGGACGAGTTTGATATCTCCAAACTGCGCTACCACAAGGTCATCATCATGACCGATGCCGATGTGGACGGCGCCCATATCCGCACCTTGCTGCTGACCTTCTTTTTCCGCCAGATGCCGCAACTGATCGAAGGGGGGTATCTTTATATCGCGCAACCCCCGCTTTACAAAGCCTCGCGCGGGAAATCCGAAGTTTACCTCAAGGACCAGATCGCGCTTGAAGATTACCTGATCGAACAGGGGTTGGAAGGTTCGGTTCTGGAACTGGGCGACGGCTCACGCATCAGCGGGGCCGATCTGGCGCGTGTACTTGCCGAAGCGCGGCGGGTTCGGAACATTCTGAACGCTTTCCCCACAAATTATTCGCGCCACGTACTGGAACAGGCCGCAATCGCGGGTGCTTTGGTGCCCGGTCGGGTTGACGACGATCCACAGGCGGCGGCGGACAGCGTGGCGGCACGGCTCGACCTTGTTGCGCGGGAATATGAAACCGGCTGGCAAGGCCGGCCCACGCAGGACGATGGTCTGCGCTTTTCGCGTGTCATTCGCGGCGTTGACGAGGTTCGCACCCTTGACGGCGCCTGCCTGCGCTCGGGCGAGTCGCGGAAACTGGCGGAATTCACACGCTCTTTGCAGGAAATCTACGGCAAACCGGCAAAATTGATCCGCAAGGAAAAAGAGACCCGGATCAACGCGCCCTCGGATCTGTTGTCGCTGATCCTGCTGGAAGGCGAAAAGGGGCAGTCGTTGCAGCGTTACAAAGGTCTGGGCGAGATGAACCCGGATCAGCTGTGGGAGACCACGCTTGACCCCGAAGCGCGCACGCTGTTGCAGGTCAAGATCGAGGATCTCGCTGACGCGGACGACATTTTCACGAAACTCATGGGCGACGTGGTCGAACCCCGTCGGGAATTCATTCAGAACAACGCGCTGAGTGTCGAGAACCTGGATTTCTAGGGAATTAGACGTAAGACTGCGAACGGCTAGCCGACTTTCACCCCGCGCCGGGTGATGAAGTCGTCCAGAATATCGACGATGACGGGCGAAAGCAGCGGGGTGATATAATGGCCCATGCCTTCGATCAGATGGATTTCAGCGTCGGGAATCAGGTTGGCGATTTCCTGACCCGCCTCTTTCGGGATCAACCTGTCGGAGGTCCCGTGGATCACAAGGCACGGCAGCGCGAGCTTTCGCAAATCCTCGCGGTGATCGGGTTCAGCCGCCGCGGCCAGCATCTGGCGATTATTCCCTTCGGGATAAACCCCGCGGTCCCACGCGCGCCCGGCCTGTTCCAGCAATTGTTGCTCGGTCAGCGGATAGCCGGGACTGCCGCCATAAGCGTAATAGCCTTCGACCCAGGCCGTCATATAGGCCGCCCGGCTTTGCGGTCGTGCCCAAAGCGATTCATCGTCCAGCCCGCGCAGTCGCATTGCGGCCGTCATGACGAAGGATGCACTCAGCAGACGGTCCGGGTGCAACACGCTTAAAGCCTGTGCAATCATTCCGCCAAGCGAAATGCCGAAAATATGCGCGCGGTCGATGTTGAGCGCGTCCAGAATCCCCAGAATATCGCTTGCGAAATCCGCCATCCCATAGGGCGCTTTGGGTTGCTCGCCCTGTTTGATCGCCGAAATAATATCGTCCGCCGCATAGCTTTTGCCGGGTACATCGAAAATCTGGGACAGGCCGCAGTCGCGATTGTCAAACGTGATGACATGGTGCCCGTGCGCAACCAGCCCGTCGATAAATTCATCGGGCCAATGGATCAATTGCGTTCCCAAACCCCGGATCAAAAGCAGCGCAGGGTTGGTTTCAGGCCCGTGAGTTTCAACCTCGATCATAGTGCCGTTTGCGTTGATTTGCATGTTATGACCCCTCTCTACGACCTTGGGGTGCAGGCCAGATCACGGGAAACCAATCCTCGCGCAATGTCTGCCCCTCTGTCATCCCGTGCCCCGGATAGGGGGGCGAGGTCCGACCCGGTCGCTCGACATACCGCGCATCATCGCCGACCCAGCGCAGGGATAATGCGCGGCGGCGTGTCGGGCTGAAATTCCCGCGCGCACCGTGAACGGTGCGGAAATCAAACAAAACGGCATCACCCGGTTCCATCGCCCATTCCAGCACCTTGGACTGATCGGGGTCCGCATCCGGATCGGGAACCGGCGTCCAGTCCTCACCGCTTTCGTAAAAATCGCTGTCATCGGCCCAACTGACCGGACGCACCATCTTGTCCCACTTGTGCGATCCCGCGATAAACCGCAACGAGGCCTCGGTGACCGGATCGGCAGGTATCCACATGCTGACCGTTTGCGTGCCTTGAACAAAGTAATACGGGCTGTCCTGATGCCACGGGGTCGGCTTTGGTGTTCCGGGTTCCTTGACAAGCACGTGATCGTGAAAAAAGCGCGCGTTCAGCGAATTCATGGCGGCGGCGGCCAGTTCGCCAGCGGGGCTTGCTCGGACGATCTGCTCAAACTCGGGGATGCGGGTCCAGTTGACATAATCGTCAAAAAACCGCCCCTCGCTGACCGAATTTTCCGAGGCATACGGGCCCGGTTCCGCCATATTCCGATCAATGCCCTGACGGATCGTTTCAATCCAGTCGGCAAATATGCCGGGCACCATCAAGGCGCCGTCGCGCTGAAAATCGGCGATTTGTCTGTCTGTCAGCATGGTGTTCCGCCCCTCTTGTTTTCCTGTGAACAATGCGTCCGCCGCTGCGACTTGTGAAGCATATATTCAGTGTTCTTGGCCGACATAAGCCGTCAAACAGTAACCCCGACTTCCCCTAATGCCCGCTGCAAACCTTTGAACCCTTCGAATTGATGTGCTTGCCAGCGGCGTTCGCGGGCTGCTGAAACGTTCTCGGCCCGATCGTCGATGAAGAAGAGGTGTTCTGGGGCAATCCCGGTTTCCTGCTCGACGATTTCAAAGATACGCGGCTCGGGCTTTATCGTGCCCAGATGGCCCGAGATAAAGTGATCGTCAAAATCGTTCAGAAACGCATAATGTTTTGCAGCAATGTCATATGTTTCCCGTCCGATGTTGCTGAGGATCATCATCCGAACGCCAAGCTCGCGCAACCTTCGCGCCAATTCGACCGAGCTTTCAATGGCAGGGTTCGCGATTTCGATCCAACGGTCGTGCCACAGGCGGATTTCAGAGGCAAAGTCCGGGTATTGCCGTGCCGCCTGATAAACAGTTTCACGGAAATCCGCCCCTCGATCGATCTTGTCGTTCATTCCGTGCAGATCGACGGTTTCGAACATCTGCCGTCGACGATCAACGCCGCAAACGTCGTCGTAAAACTTCTCCGGCTGCCAGTTGATCAGTACATTCCCGATATCAAAAACAACGGCTTTGGGTTTGGGCATGAGACGCTCCGCTGGAATTGGCTACTCGCCCGATTTTAGCGTTATTTGAAACGCTGCGGAATGCGCGTTACGCGACGCCTTTCCATCAATGCCTCGCGCCAGAAAACGTAGACGCCCGCACCGATGATCAAGCTTATGCCAACCCACGCGGTTCTGTCGGGCCACTCTCCAAAGATGACAACGCCCCAGAAAATCGCCAGTGGCATGGCCACGTATTCGAACGGGGCCGCAAGGCCAGCTTCGGCCAGTCGGTAGGCTTGCGAGATAAAAAACCCCCCGCCCGTGCTGGCAAACCCGATCAGAAGGAAAATGATATAGTCACTTTGCTGCGGCACGCCCCACCTGCGAAACAGAAAATCAAGTGACGGATCGCCGGTGCCGCCAAAACGTCCATCACCGACCGCCAGCCACATGAGGGTGCTGATGATGATGAACGTCAGTTGAATATAGAAGATCATCGTCAGCGCCCGCTCTGTTCCGCCGATTTTCCGTGTCAGGACGTGAAGGAACGCATAGGCAAACGCGGCAACCAACGGCAATAAAGCCGCCGCCTGGAAACCATCACTGCCCGGGCGCACCATGACCAGAACACCGGCAAAGCCGATCCCAACGGCGATCCACCGACGCGGCCCGGCGCTTTCGCCAAGGAAAATAACAGAAAAGGCAGTGATGATAAGCGGCGCGATAAAAAAGATCGCTACCGCACTTGCCAGAGGCATCGCGGCCAGCCCCAAAAAGAACGTCATGTTGGCAATAACGACGCAGGCACCACGGATGAGATGCGTGCCCAAACGTTGCGTCCGAAGAACCGAGAAATTGCGATGCAGTGCAAAGATCAGCGTCAACAGCAGCATCATTCCGATCGTTGATCTGAGCAGCACCACCTGATGCAGGGCGTAATTTCCGCTGAGAAATTTGATGGCGGAATCGTTGATCGAAAAGAACAACGTCGCCGCCACGGCCGACATGACACCGCCGGTGTTGTTTGTTGCTGCTGGTACGCTGGCCAATCGAAGCATCCTCGTTGTCTCGTCCGCCCAGAGGAACAACGAGGCGACCAAGGCGTCTGTCTGGTTTGCGACAGGCGGGTCGTTTTGGG
>CAYXNM010000036.1:17307-20106 GCA_964466385.1 uncultured Rhodobacter sp.
AGAAAGGCCGAGCGGTCGGCCTTTGAAAACGGCTTGCCATGGCCTTGACGAAACGGGTCAGCGGCACGCAGGTCTGCCATGAGATCCCGCGCGGCCAACTGGTTGCCAATGTTGGAATGGGTAAAAACGTCGCCATTGTGGCGGATGGCGATTGCACCGGCCTCCAGACATTTCGCGGCAAGCGGGATGTCGCCGGTGATGACAACGTCGCGGCCCGTGACCCGTTCGGCAATCCACATGTCGGCGACGTCGGGACCGTCAGGAACGATAATCGTTTCCACCAGAGGATGGGGGTCAGGCCTGATCCCCCCATTGGAAACCACGAAAACGGGCAACGCGTGCCTGTGCGCGACTTTGAGTGTTTCGGCCCTTACGGGGCAGGCGTCAGCGTCGATATAGATCGCGGTCAAAAGATCCGCCCGTCCATGGCGTCCGCATGAAACGCGATGTGATCGGCCATGAAGGTCGAAATGAAGAAATAGCTGTGATCATATCCCGGCTGCATCCTGAAAACCCCGTTTTGGCGACGCTTGACCATGGCGTTCGCCATCGCCTCGGGGCAAAGCTTGTCGAGGAACGGGTCATTTGTGCCCTGATCGATCAGGACCGGCCCGTCAAACCCCTGCGATTGCATCAACTGGGTTGCGTCATACGCGGTCCATGTAGCCTCGTCCTCGCCCAGATACGCGCTGAACTGCGGTCGCCCCCAATCCGACGCGACCGGATTGGCAATCGGAGCAAACGCCGAGACCGAGGCGAACCGGCCGGGCAGGGACATCGCCAGGGTCAGCGCGCCATGCCCCCCCATGGAATGGCCGGTGATCGACTGGCGTGTTTCATCCAGCGCAAAGTTTTCGAACAAAAGTGCGGGCAATTCGGACGCAACATAATCCCACATGCGGAAATTAACCGCCCAGGGCGCGTGCGTTGCATTCACATAAAACCCCGCCCCCTGGCCGAACGCGAAATCGTCGTCATCCGGAACATCCTCGCCGCGCGGTGAGGTGTCGGGAAATACCAGCGCAATCCCGTGTTCAGCGGCCCAAGCCTGCGCGCCCGCCTTGGTCATGGCGTTTTCGTGCGTGCAGGTCAGTCCCGAGAGAAACCACAAGACCGGCACCTTTTCATCCAAAGGCTCCGGCGGCAGGAAAAGGCCAAAGGTCATTTCGCACCCCAACACCGCCGAGGCATGGGAATAGACGCCTTGTGACCCTCCAAAACAGGCATTCTCTGACACTGTCTTCATTTCGTGACCCTGATGTTTGCCCGCCATTTGCGGGTCTGGATTTCACAAATGCCGGTGCATGACCAGCGCGTCCACATAGCCAAGGTCCGGGTGTTTGAAAACGCCCGGCAGGCGCCCGACAGTGGCAAAGCCGTTCTCGTGCCAGATGCGAATCGCCGTTTCGTTTGACGCCACGACAAAGTTGAACTGCATGGCTTTGAACCCCATTTCGCGCGCAGTTGCCAACGCATGCGCCAGCATCTTGCGGGCGATTCCCCGCCCTCGGACAGCGGGCGAGGTTGCAAATCCGCAATTGCAGACATGGCTGCCGCCGCCTTGCTGGTTGGGGCAAATATAATAGGTACCCAGAAGTTCCGCGCCATCGACAGCAACATAAGACGTGTGATTGCCATCCATCCAGAACGCCAATGCATTCTGCTGCGAAATATCCGCAGGCACTGTATAGGTGTCGCCCGCCCTGAAGACGGGTTTCAGAACAGCCCAAATCGCGGGGGCGTCTTCAGGGGTCGCGGAGCGGATTGTCGTCAATAGGTCACCACCGCGCGAATGCTTTTGCCTTCATGCATCAGGTCAAACCCGTGGTTGATCTCGTCCAGCGTCAGGCTGTGGGTGATCATGGGGTCAATCTGGATCTTGCCTTGCATATACCAGTCAACGATCTTTGGCACATCCGTTCGCCCGCGTGCCCCGCCAAAGGCAGTTCCGCGCCAGACACGACCCGTGACCAGCTGGAAGGGGCGGGTTGAAATCTCGGCCCCGGCGGGGGCAACACCGATGATGATGGCCTCGCCCCATCCCTTGTGGGCGGCCTCCAACGCTGTACGCATGACATTGACGTTGCCGGTTGCATCAAACGTATAATCTGCGCCACCGCCCGTCAGTTCGACCAGATGGCCGGTCAAATCCCCGGTGATGTCGGTGGGGTTGACATAATCCGTCATCCCGAAATTTCGCGCCATCCCGGCTTTGGCTGGGTTGAGGTCCACGCCCACAATCTGGTCGGCACCCGCAAGGCGCAACCCTTGAACCACGTTCAGCCCGATCCCGCCCAGACCAAACACGATCGCATGTGCGCCCTGTTCCACCTTGGCGGTGTTCAGGACCGCGCCAAGACCCGTTGTCACGCCGCAGCCGATATAGCAAATCTTGTCAAACGGCGCGTCCTTCCGCACCTTGGCCAAGGCGATTTCCGGCAAAACGGTGTGATTGGCAAATGTCGAGCACCCCATATAGTGCAGGATCGGCGTGCCATCCATCATCGAAAACCGCGACGTTCCATCCGGCATCAGCCCCTGGCCTTGCGTCGTGCGGATCGCCTGACAAAGGTTCGTCTTGGGGTTCAGGCAATATTCGCATTCGCGACATTCCGGCGTGTAAAGCGGGATCACGTGGTCCCCCGGTTCCAGCGATGTAACGCCGGGGCCGACCTCCAGCACCACACCTGCGCCCTCGTGTCCCAGAATGGCCGGGAACAGACCTTCGGGGTCGGCGCCCGACAAGGTGAATTCATCGGTGTGGCAAATGCCGGTGGCCTTGATTTCAACCAGAACCTC
>CAYXNM010000037.1:0-1515 GCA_964466385.1 uncultured Rhodobacter sp.
ACCTCGCTGTCCGGTTTCACCGGGGTAAACCAGCTTTCCTTGTAGATGACCCCGTCAATCGCCAGCGAAACCCCCGCCTCGATCTGGCTTGCGAGGCCGGGGTAATCGGTGCGCAAGGCGTCCAGCACCTCCTTGAACGAGGTCGCCTCGACCTCGACCTCGGCCTGACCGTCGGTCGCGCTTCTAAGCGACCCCCAGATCAGCACCCGGACCATGTCAGTCTGACTTGGCCTTGATGGCCTTCAGCACCTTGGGCGGAGACATGGGCAGTTCGAAAAGCCGCGCGCCAGCAGCCTGTGCCATGGCGTTCGAAATCGCCGCCAGCGGTGGCACGATCGAGGTTTCGCCGACTCCGCGCACGCCATAGGGGTGTCCCGGGTTGGGGATTTCCAAAATGACCGTGTCGATTTTTGGCAAATCCGAGGCGACAGGCACGCGGTAGTCCAGAAAGCCCGGATTTTGCAAACGACCGTCTTTGCCGTAGATATATTCCTCGTTCAGCGCCCAGCCGATGCCTTGTGCGGCACCGCCCTGCATTTGCCCCTCGACATAATCCGGATGGATGGCTTTGCCCGCGTCCTGGAAAACCGTGTAGCGCAGCACGCGGGTTGCGCCGGTTTCGGGGTCGACCTCGATATCGCAAAGATGAACGCCAAAGCTCACACCGGCGCCGTCGACATTGACCTCGTGGTGGCCGGCAATCGGACCGCCCGTATTGCCGGATTGCGCGGCAATTTCGGCCAGCGACATCGGGGTGTGATCGCCCGCATTTGGCCCGGCGGGTTTGGCATAGCCATCTACCCACTCGACCGCCTCTTCATCGATACCCCAGATTTTCGCGGTGCGGCGGCACATCTCCTTGATCGCGGCACGGGCGGCCTTGATGGTGGCAAGCCCAACCGCAAAAGTGACCCGGCTGCCATCGGTGACTTCGTTAAATCCAAGCGAGTTCGTGTCCGCAACGATCGTGCGCACCTTGTCGTAAGGAATACCCAGCTCCTCGGCCGCCATCATCCCGATCGAGGCGCGAGAGCCGCCAATATCAGGGTTCCCCTCGGTCACGCCAACGGTTCCGTCAAAGTTGATGTTCAGCGTCACGCATGTGTTGCCGCCGAAATTGAACCAGAACCCGCAACTGACACCGCGGCCCTGATTGGGGCCAAGCGGGGCCGCATAATGGGGGTGCTCCTTGGCCGCTTGAAGTGTGGCGACAAGGCCGATGTCGTCAAAAGTCGGCCCGTACGAGGATTTTGTGCCTTTCTTTGCCGCATTCATCAGCCGCACGTCCAATGGGTCGAGCGACAGTTCGGAACAAAGCTCATCCACCACCGCTTCGACCGCGTAGATTGCCATTGGTGCACCCGGTGCGCGATAGGCGGCCTGTCTGGGGCGGTTGGTCATGACGTTGATGCCGTCAGACTTCACAGCCTCCAGATCATAGGCGGCAAAGGCGCATTGTGCGCCGAGAAAGTTGGTCATATTGGGAAAAGCGCCGCCCTGATAGCGCAGCAACGC
>CAYXNM010000037.1:1615-8875 GCA_964466385.1 uncultured Rhodobacter sp.
GGTGCGCTCGATCACCAGATCGGCCTTGGCAAATCCGGCCTCGATATCGCCGTGGCCAAACGTGCAGAAACTGGTGGTATTGTCGGAATATTCTTCGGGGACCTTGCGGTGGCGGCGCCCGTCCTGAACGATGGGCGCACCGGGTTTCAAAGCGTCCTCGATTTCCGTGACATGGGGCAGAACCTCGTAATCCACCTTGATCAGGGCAAGGGCCTTTCGCGCCACTTTGGCGCTGGTCGCGGCAATGGCGGCGACCGCGTGCCCGTCATAAAGCACTTTTTCGCGCGCGATGCAGTTATCCAAGACGTCGCGCGGATCCCCCTTAAGCTCGGCTGTGAAATCCGCTGATGTCACGATGGCCTTGACGCCGGGCACCGCTTCGGCGGCCGAGGTGTCAATCGACTTGATCCGCGCATGGGCGTGCGGGCTGCGCAGCATTTTGCCAACCAGCATTCCCGGCGCATAGGCATCCGCCCCGTACTGGGCGCGGCCCGTAACCTTGTCGACCCCATCAGGCCGGGCAACGCGCGTGCCGATGATATTGAAGTCGCGGCGTTGATATTCGTCCAATGCCATTGCTCAGGCCCCCCGCATTTCAGCTGCGGCATCCATTACCGCGTTGATGATCTTGTCATACCCCGTGCAGCGGCACAGGTTTCCGGCCAGCCAATAGCGGACCTCGCTTTCGCTGGGGTCCGGGTTTTTTTCCAAAAGCGCCTTGGAGGCGACCAGAATGCCCGGCGTGCAAATCCCGCATTGAAGCGCTGCATGTTCCAGAAACTTCTTTTGCAAGACATGCAGATTGTCCCCGTCCGCCATGCCTTCGACGGTGGCAATGTCGGCACCCTCGGCTTCGGCGGCCAGAACCAGACAGGAACAGACCAGACGCCCGTTCAGCGTCACGCTGCACGCACCGCAATCGCCCGAGCCGCAGCCCTCTTTCGCGCCATTCAGACGCAATTCATCGCGCAGGACGTCCAACAGCGTGTCTTCCGGTTCGCACAGAAATTCAACCGCGTCGTCATTGACGGTCGTCTTGACATGGATTTTGCTCATGAGTCTTCTCCTGCCCGTTGGTGCGCAATTCTTGCGGCGCGTTTGGCCAGAACCCCGGCAACTTCGGTTCGAAATTCGATCGTGCCGCGTTTGTCGTCAATCGGCGCGCAGGCGGCCGAGCAGGCTGCCGCGAGCGCGTCCAGCGCTGCGTCGTCCAGCGATGTTCCGATGATTGCGTTGGCCGCTTCCGGAACCAGCAAAACGGTCGGAGCGACGGCCCCGAGCGTCACGCGCGCGCCACTTATAGTCCCGTCGCTGCCCAATTCCAGATTAACGCCGGCAGAACAGACCGCGATATCCATTTCAGTGCGCGGAATGAACCGCAGATATGCGTCTGACGCCTTCCCGGGGCGAGCCGGCAGAAAAATCGACGCGATGAATTCGCCCTTGCCAAGCGAGGTGCGTCCGGGGCTGACCGGGATATCGCCGATGGAACAGTCCCGCGTTCCGTCTGGGCCTGCGACGCGGACGGTGGCGTCGGCTGCCAGCAAGGCCGGAACGCTGTCCGCCGCCGGGCTGGCGTTGCAAAGGTTGCCAGCCATCGTGCAGCGCCCTTGCACCTGGGTCGAGCCGATCAGGTCAAACGCTTCGGCAACGCCCGGCCAGGCCGCACAGATTGCGGCGTTTTCCTGAAGCTCGGCACCCGAGACCGCGGCGCCAATGCGAAAACCGCCATCCTCGGGCAGGATATCGCGCATTCCGCTGATATGTTTGATGTCGATCAGCATATCCGGGTCGATCATGCCTGCGCGCAATTGCACCAAAAGGTCGGTTCCTCCTGCCAGAATGCGCGCCTTGTCGCCCATATTGGCAAGCAATTCACTGGCTTGTTCGATGGTCGAGGGGGAAATGTACTGCATGTTCGTTTTTTCCTGAATTTATCATTGCCGCGAGGCAGTCCTGCCCGTCGCGATTCGATCCCGGCGAGCATGAATCGGGAACCCTGCAAGTTCAAGAGCATTCGACAGGGACGTCAAAGCAGAAAAGGCGCAATTTCGTAACGCTGCGTTCGATAAATCTGTGAATTGCACCTTTGCTGTGGTCGTCCTAGGCTATGTGCAATTATCCGGAATCAAAAGAAGAGGAGTCTGTCGTGGACGCGCGTATCGTAGGCTGGGGTCACACCCCTTTCGGCCGGTTGGATCGGACATTTGAGGACCTTATCGCGGATGCGGCACGCGAAGCGTTGGATCACGCGGGCATCGCTGCGCGCGATATTGACGGCATCTGGATGGGGCATTTCAACGGAGGCATGGTGACAGACGGTTTCCCGTCTTCTCTGGCGTTGGAGGTTGATGACGACTTGCGCTTCAAACCGGCCACGCGGCTGGAAAACGCCTGCGCCTCGGGCTCGGCTGCGGTTTATGCTGCGCGCACGGCCATTCAGGCGGGAAAAGCGCGTGCCGTGCTTGTTATTGGTGCCGAAAAGATGACCGCCAAGGACACCAAGGGCGTGACCGAGGCGCTGATGACCGCCAGTTACCAGCCCGAGGAAGGCGGTATTTCCTTTCCCCAGGTCTTTGGCCGTTTTGCGGATTCCTATTTTCAGGCCTATGGGAACAAATCCGAAGCGTTGGCGCGCATCGCCGCCAAGAACCACAAGAATGCGGTGAAGAACCCGCTGGCGCAGATGCAAAAGGACGTGGGCTTTGAATTTTGCAACACGGTCAGCGACAAGAACCCCTTGGTGGCTGCGCCCTTGCGGCTGACGGATTGCTCGCTGATCACCGATGGTGCGGCCGCGCTGGTGATGGTGGCCGAGGATATGGCAGACGGGTTTGAACGCTCGGTCCGGTTCCGGGCAGGCCAGCAGGTCAATGACTTCCTGCCCATGTCGCGCCGGGATCTGTTGAAGTTCGAGGGTCCGGCGCTGGCCTTCGCCCGCGCATTTGACGAGGCTGGGATCACGGTCGATGATCTTGATTTTGCCGAAGTTCACGACTGTTTCACCATCGCTGAGATGCTGGTGTACGAGGCCATGGGCCTGACCCCGCAAGGGCAAGGTGCGCGCGCGATCGACGAAGGTTGGGTTCTGGCCGATGGAAAGCTGCCCATCAACCTGTCAGGCGGATTAAAGGCCAAGGGGCACCCGGTTGGGGCGACCGGCGTTTCCATGCATGCATTGACCGCGGCGCAAGTGACGGGCGAGGCGGGATCTTTGCAAAAAGAAGGGGCCGCGCTTGGATGCATATTCAATATGGGCGGATCGGGCGTTGCGAATTATTGCTCGGTGCTTGAGGCCGACAAGGGCAGCGCATGAACCCCGCTGAATGGCTGGCGCGAACCGCTCGGTTGAAGCCGGATGCGCCAGCGCTGTTGCGCGGAACCGAAATTCGGGGCGATTACCGCGAATTCGCCGCACGCGCGGCGGCCATCGGCGGGTGGTTGACCCATGAAAAAGGGGTTCGCAAGGGCGACCGGGTCGCCGTTTTCATGTCAAACCGGACCGAGGTTCTGGAGGTGCTTTACGGCATCTGGTTTGCCGGTGCCGCAGCCGTGCCGATCAATGCAAAGCTGCACCCAAAAGAGGCGGACTGGATTCTGCGCAACGCCGAAGCAAGCGTCGTCCTTTCGTCCCGCGACGTGGGCTCGGATCTTGGGTATGGGGGCGAAGCCGGTGAACCCTCGCCCGTGATGGTCGATGGGCGGGATTACGGGGATATGCTGGCCCACGCGCCATTGGTGGCCCCGGTTGCGTTGGCGAGCCACGACATGGTCTGGCTGTTCTACACGTCAGGGACGACGGGGCAGCCCAAAGGGGTGATGATCTCGGCTGGTAATATTGCGGCGATGACGTTCACCTATTTTGTCGATGTGGATGACGTTTATGAAAAAGACGCAATCCTTTATGCTGCCCCCATGTCACATGGCGCAGGCATCTACAATTTTATGCATGTCTTACGCGGTGCGCGACATGTCGTGCCCGTTTCGGGCGGGTTTGACGCAGGCGAAATCCTGACATTGGCAAAACAGATCGGAAGCGTTTCGATGTTTGCAGCCCCAACCATGGTCAAACGACTGGTGGAAAGTGCCAAGGCCGCCGGGGAAACCGGCGAAGGGTTGCGCACGATCACCTATGCGGGCGGGCCGATGTATGTCGCAGACATCATGGACGCGGTTGACGTCATGGGGCCGCGTTTTGTTCAGGCCTATGGTCAGGGCGAATGCCCGATGGCGATCACCGCCCTTGCGCGTGATCAGGTTGCCGACAGGACGCACCCCAACTGGCGCGCGCGGCTTGGGTCTGTCGGGCGCGCGCAAAGTGCCGTGCGCGTGCGTGTGGCTGACGCGAATGGCGATACTCTGCCCATTGGCGAGATTGGCGAGATCATGGTCTCGGGCGCGCCGGTCATGCCGGGCTATTGGAAAAACGAGGCCGCGACGGCGGCAACTTTGCGCGATGGCTGGCTGTTGACGGGCGATATGGGGGCGATGGATGCGGATGGGTTTCTGACGCTGCATGATCGCTCGAAAGACATGATTATATCAGGCGGATCGAACGTTTACCCGCGCGAGGTCGAGGAAGTGCTTCTGGGTCATCCTGACGTCGCCGAGGTGGCTGTGGTTGGCCGCAAGCACCCTGAATGGGGGGAAGAGGTTGTTGCCTTTGTGGTTGGCAAGGGTCAAGCGCCTGATCCCGTTGAGCTGGACGGATTGTGCCTTGAGAATATCGCACGGTTCAAACGTCCGAAGGAATATATCACCTTGGAATCCTTACCAAAAAACAACTATGGCAAGGTGTTGAAGACAGAATTGCGTGCGGTGCTGAAGGGGCGCGAATAGGGCGGGAACCGGGGTTTCTTTCGTCTGGCTGTGGAATGGATATTTGAGCCACAAAGACGTGAGGGGTCAGAGCCGGTCGAGAAGGCTGTACCAGGTCATGGCGAGGACGAGGAGGGGCCAGCGCAGGGTGATCCCTCCCGGAAAGCGGGGGGTTGGAACGGCGGCCATCGTCTCGAACTTTTCGGCTTGTCCGGCGATGGCTTCGGCCATGATTTGCCCTGCCATGGTCGCCATTGCGACCCCGTGGCCGGAAAATCCGCTGGCGTTAAAGATGTTTTTGCCGATTCTCCGGAAATGCGGCATCCGCGACATGGTGATGCCGAGCGTGCCGCCCCAGGCATAGTCTATTCTGGTTTCTTCAAGCTGCGGGTAGATTTCCAGCATCGGTTTGCGGACCGCGCGGGCGATATCTTTGGGGAAACGGTACCCATAGGATTCCGAGCCTCCGAACAACATGCGGCGATCCTGAGACAGGCGGAAATAATTGACGACAAACCGGCTGTCGGCAACCGCGTGGTTTTCACGGAGTAGGTTTTGGGCGGTCGCTTCGCTAAGAGGTTCGGTTGCGATGATGAAATTGTTGATGGGCATCACGCGGCGGGCAACGTGGGTGTTCAGGGTTCCAAGGTAGCCGTTACATCCCATGACGATGAAATCCGCAGCAACGCTGGCGCTTTCCGTCGTTATGCGCGCGCGCGTGCCTTCGGTGATGGACGTAACTTTACTGTTTTCAAAAATACGAACGCCCGCCCTCTGCGCAGCATTTGCCAAGCCGAGCGCGTAATTCAGCGGATGCAGATGGCCCGAGCCCATGTCGAGCGCCCCGCCGAAGTAGGATTTTGACCCGACGAGATGGCGTATCTGGGTTTTGTCGAGCGGTGTTATCTGGTGGTAGCCGTATTTTGTGTTCAGTTTTTCAGCATATTCGTGGCTGTGGCGCACAAAGCGCTGGCGGTGGTCAGCGTAGATGATGCCGGGCGTGTAACCGCATTTTATGTCGTGTTTTTCGATCAGCGATCGCACCAAGTTCGTCGACGCCAGCGCGATGTCCCAAAGCGCGTGCGCGCGGGTTTCGCCGAGCGATTTTTCCAGCTCGTCCTGATCGCTGCGTTGTCCCGACCCGACCTGACCGCCGTTCCGCCCAGAGGCTCCCCAGCCGGCGCGGTGCGCCTCTAGCAGCACGACATCATAGCCTTTTTCGGCCAGATGAAGTGCCGAAGACAGACCTGTGAACCCTCCGCCAACGACACAGACGTCGCAAGAGATTTCCCCGGTGGCCGTGGGGGCAACCGGACCCGGGTCCGCCGTTGCGGTATAGTAAGACCCCTTTGGGTAAACACCCTGCTGGTCATTGGCGGTAAGTAAATCCATTCCTGTTCAAGCCGATTTCATCAGCCCATCGGCTTTAAGTTTGACCAACGTCTGATCCAGAGACTTCGCGGCGCGTTCGATTAACGTGTCGATTTCCGACAAGGTCAGCACCAGCGGCGGTGAAATGATCATGGAATCCCGGACGTGGCGCATGATCAGTTTGTTTTCAAAGCAGAAATCGCGACAAATTGTGCCAACCGTTCCCGGATCTGAAGCAAATTTTGCCCGCGCGGCGCGATCCGGCGATAGTTCCAATGCCGCCATCATGCCGCTGATGCGCGCTTCGCCGACAA
The DNA here is from genome assembly GCA_964466385.1 of uncultured Rhodobacter sp. Taxonomy (GTDB): domain Bacteria; phylum Pseudomonadota; class Alphaproteobacteria; order Rhodobacterales; family Rhodobacteraceae; genus UBA5972. The sequence goes on from CAYXNM010000037.1 coordinate 8,119, forward strand.
GGGGATGTTCGCCAAGCTGGCGCCATTTCTTGGCCAGATAGGGGGCCGTTTCCGACGCAACACGGTCGACGATTTTCTCCTCTTCCAAAATCCTCAGATTTTCAAGCGCGACCGCGCAGCTGACCGGGTGCCCTGAATAGGTATAGCCATGGTTAAAGTCGGCGGAATTCAGAACGGCTGCGATTTCGTCGGACACGACCGAGCCGCCGATCGGCGCGTAGCCCGAGCTGAGACCCTTGGCGATGGTCATGATGTCGGGATTGATCCCGAAGGTTTGCGACCCAAACCAGTTGCCCGTGCGGCCAAACCCGCAGATGACCTCGTCCGCGATCAACAGGATATTACGCTCGTGGCAGATGCGCTGAATTTCGGGCCAGTAGGTTGACGGGGGCACGATGACGGCACCCGCGCCTTGCACCGGTTCCCCGATAAAGGCGGCAACGTTGTCTTCGCCCAGCCGGTCAATTTCATCCTCCAGAGCGCGGGCGCAGGCAAGGCCAAACTCCTCGGGGCTTTGGTCGCCGCCTTCTGCCCACCAGAACGGCTGGGCGATGTGGGTGATGTCGGGGATCGGCAGGCCGCCTTGCGCGTGCATCGGCTGCATGCCGCCAAGGCTGGCCGCGCCCATGGTCGAGCCGTGATAGGCATTGTGGCGCGAAATGATGGTCTTTTTGGTCGGTTGGCCTTTGGCGGCCCAATATTGGCGCACAAGGCGGATATTCGTGTCGTTTGCATCCGACCCGCCCGAGGCAAAAAA
>CAYXNM010000037.1:8975-20015 GCA_964466385.1 uncultured Rhodobacter sp.
CCATGTGTGAAGGGGTGTAAATGGTGAGCCGCATCAATGGATTGCAGCTCGTCCGTGGGCAGGTGGTTGAAAATCTGGTTCATGTCGGGCCTCTGGTTGAAAAGGAAGTTTGCGCCTAAGATCGCGGTCGCTGGCGTTTGGGATCATAATATGATCAAATGGTACGCCGTCAACACGAATTAAGCGGTGTCGGACCAGCCATGGCTGTCCCGGACGATTTGAAACCCCTGATTGATATCAGCCAGGATTGCTTCCGCGACCAATTCATGTGCGCCTGACGCAATATGGTGCAGCGTTTCTTCGTGCTTGTCCTCGATATTCATCGTTCCGTGCTTGCCACAGATTATCCGCGACAAAGGCCCGAACCGCAGCCACAATGTTGCGGCGATCGGCGTGAGCACGCGAGAGCGGGCATGCGCATAAAGCGTGAAATGAAACTCGTGATTGAATTGCATGTACCCTTGCACATCGCCCGATTCGATGGCGAGATTTAGCGCGGCATCCACTGCGGCCAATTTAGAAACATCCTCATTTGTCATGTTTTCCGAGGCTATTTCGGCCAATTTCGGTTCAATGGCGCGGCGTGCGAAGACCATTTCGGAAAAGCGCCGCTCCCCCATCATTGGCACCGTCACACGGCGATTGCCCTGAAACTCCAGCGCACCCTCGGCTGTCAGGCGGCGGATCGCCTCGCGTACCGGAGTCATCGATACCCCTAATTCGTCGACCAGTCCCTGAATGGTGACGGCCTGACCCGGTGCGAGATCACCGAACAGGATCTTGTCGCGAATGGCGCGGTAAACCGTTTCATGGGCCGGTTGCCCGACTTTCAAACTGTGCATTGGTTTTGGGGCCTTGCGTGATAGATGGTCAAGGTTCGGGTGGATTTTCCTGCCAGGGACGAACGGAAATCGTGGAATAACGTGGTCGCGTTCTAACAAAAGGCGTTTGCTCTTGCAAACATTTGTACTTTTGATCAAAATGTACGTCACGTTTTCGAGCGGCGTCCAACGCCGCGGCAAAGCGAGAGATGAATGACGACAACCATTTCCAAGAGGGTGCGCGGCACCTTGCTGGCGTCGGTGTTTCCGGCAACACCGTTGCTTGCCGAAGCGGGTCACGTGTACAACCGGTCCGATTATATCGACGAGGAATTGTCGGGCCAGTTCGAGGTGGAAACCAAGTTGCTGGCGGGGTCCACGGGATATGGCGTCGTTGCGCCTTCGGGCCGTTTCCTGTCACGCCGGATCTCGGCCGGAGCGTTCCAGAAGCTCGACATGTCAAAGCTGCCCAACCTTGTGAATGTCTGGAAGGACGTCGAGGTGCAGACCCCGATCTACCGATCCGCTGGTCATCCTGAACACGAATGGCGCGGTCTATATCGGGTTCGTTCACACCAATCTTCCGATCATGGTTCTGCTGTCAATCCCGAAGCCAAAATGGGCCATATCCCGGCGTAAAACTGGGCCACTCGGTTTTGTTTTGATCAGCCCCCTGAAGCCAAAGTTCGCATCATTGACGTATTTTGCACCCCGGATTGCCCGCAATCCGGTTCGCGCCCGACCCTCACGTTCTCCCCGATTTCAATGATGCGAACTTTGCTTCCACGATACTGCCCCGTCTGCGGGGATATTTTTCACCAAGGGAGGCCCGGCCAGGGTCAGCGCCGGTTCATCCGGTTTTCGATCAGGTGTTCCACCACCGTCGGATCGGCCAGGGTCGAGGTATCGCCAAGACTGCCGAAATCGTCTTCGGCGATTTTTCGCAGGATGCGGCGCATGATCTTGCCCGATCGTGTCTTGGGAAGACCGGGCGCCCATTGCAGAAGGTCAGGTTTGGCGATCGGACCGATTTCCTTGCGGACCCAGCCTGACAGTTCGTTGCGCAAATCGTCGGAATAGTCCTCGCCCGCCATAAGGGTGACATAGGCATAGATGCCTTGCCCCTTGATGTCATGGGGATATCCGACGACCGCAGCCTCGGAAACCATGGGATGGGCGACAAGCGCACTTTCCACTTCGGCGGTGCCCATGCGGTGACCCGAAACGTTGATGACGTCGTCAACCCGTCCGGTGATCCAGTAATACCCGTCCTCGTCCCGCTTGCAGCCGTCGCCGGTAAAGTAATACCCTTTGTAATCGGCAAAATAGGTGGCGACATAACGGTCGTGATCGCCGTAAACGGTGCGCATCATGCCGGGCCAGCTGGCCTTCATGCACAGGACGCCTTCGGCCCTGGTTTCGGTGATTTCCGCCCCGCTTTGAGGATCAAGAATCGCAGGCTGAATGCCAAAGAAGGGATGGGTCGCCGAGCCCGGTTTGGTTGTGGTCGCGCCGGGAAGGGGGGTCAGCAGATGCCCGCCGGTTTCGGTCTGCCACCACGTGTCGACGATGGGGCGCGTTCCCTTGCCGACGATTTCGTTGTACCAGTTCCAGGCTTCGGGATTGATCGGCTCGCCCACCGTTCCCAGAACCTTGAGCGAGGAAAGATCACAGCCCAGCACATATTCGTCGCCCTGCGCCATCAGCGCCCGAATGGCCGTCGGGGCGGTGTAGAACTGGCTGACCTTGTGTTTGTCGCACACTTGCCAGAATCGCGAGGCATCGGGATAGGTCGGCACACCCTCGAACATCAGGGTTGTCGCGCCGTTCGCAAGCGGACCATAGACGATATAGCTGTGCCCCGTGACCCAGCCCACGTCTGCTGTGCACCAGAAGACATCGCCGTCATGGTAATCAAAGACTAGCTCATGCGTCATGGCCGCATAGACGAGGTATCCGCCGCTTGTGTGCACGACACCTTTGGGCTGGCCGGTGGACCCGGACGTGTAAAGGATGAAAAGAGGGTCCTCTGCATTCATCGCTTCGGGCGGGCAAGTGGCGTCAGCCCCGGCCATGAGCGTTGAATAGGCGTAGTCGCGCCCTTCCTTCATGGGCACATCGGCCCCGGTTCGTTCCACAACCAGCGTCTGGACATCGCCACAGATCGCAAGGGCTGCGTCGACGTTGGTCTTGAGCGGGGTGTTGCGCCCGCCACGTGGCGCCTCGTCAGCGGTGACGACCAGCGATGCGGTGCACCCGGCAACGCGGGCCGCCAGCGCTTCGGGCGAGAAGCCCGCGAACACGACGGAATGGACCGCGCCGATACGCGCGCAAGCCAGCATGGCGTAAGCGGCTTCGGGGATCATCGGCATGTAAAGGACAACCCGATCGCCCTTTTTGATGCCGAGGGTCTTGTAGACATTGGCAAGTCTGGAAACCTCGGCGTGCAGTTCGCCATAGCTGACATGGCGTGACGGGGCGGCCGGATCGTCTGATTCCCACAGGATTGCCGTTTGCGATTCCCGTTTCTCCAGATGGCGGTCGATGCAATTGGCCGAAACGTTCAGTTCGCCGTCTTCGTACCATTTGACCGACACATCGGGGTAGGCGAAGCTGGCGTTTTCCACCTTTGTATAGGGTTTCATCCAGTCAAGACGTTTGCCCGCTTCGCCCCAGAACGCGTCGGGGTCCGAAACCGAAGCCGCATACAATTCCGAATACCTGGCGTGGTCGATCAGCGCATTGCTGACAAAATCGGCGGAAGGGGCGTATGTTTTGTTGGCAGTCATGTTTCCTGGGTCCCGTCTTGGTGTCATTTGGGGGGCTGTTCGCCCGTTTCTCGCGATTCAGGGGCGAAACGTCCCATGAAACAACAGTGTTATTAACGAATAAGTTTCAGATGGCCAGATATTCGTGGCGCAGACTCTCATTGTCCAGTACCTCTTTCGCGGTTCCGTCAAAGACGACCTTGCCAGTGTCAAGGATGACGGCTCGGTCCGCCAGGTTGAGCGCGGCAACGGCGTTCTGTTCCACGATGATGGTGGTGATACCCTGATCCTTGATGATGCGCAGGGTCTTCTCGATTTCCTGCACGATCACGGGGGCCAGCCCTTCGTAAGGTTCATCCAGCAACAAGACCTTGATGTCGCGCGCCAGCGCGCGCCCGATGGCCAGCATTTGCTGTTCACCGCCGGATAGGGTTGTGCCTTCCTGCTTGCGGCGTTCCGCAAGGCGGGGGAACAAATCGTAAATCCGGTCCAGCGACCAACCCATGGGGGGGGCGATCTGGGCAAGCTGGATGTTTTCCTCGACCGTTAGGCCCTGTATGATGCGGCGGTCCTCCGGAACGAGGCCGATGCCTGCCCGTGCGGCCTGAAAGGCCTGCATCGAATGCAGCCCCTGATGGTCAAGCCAGACTTCACCATGCGTCAGAACCGGGTCGTCCAGACGCGCGATGGTGCGCAGGGTCGAGGTCTTGCCCGCCCCGTTGCGCCCCAGCAGCGCCAGGATTTCGCCTTCGTGAACGTTAAAGCTGACACCCTGCACGATGTAGCTTTCGCCGTAATAGGCGTGGATGTCGTAAACCGAGAAATACGCGGGTGCGCTCGCGTTCTGGTTCGCGGACACTGCCAGGGATGCGGTCATTGCTTACACCTTTTCATTGCGTCGTGCCGAGATAGGCCTCCTGAACGCGGGGATGGCCCTTGATATTTTCCGGCACATCCTCGACGATCGGTGTGCCCTGCGCGAGCACGGTGATTTTTTCCGCCAGACTGAAGACGACGTGCATGTCATGTTCGATAATGGCCATGGTGATGTCGCGGTTTTCCTTGATCTCTTTCAACAGATCGATCGTGTTGTTGGTGTCCGCGCGCGCCATGCCCGCTGTCGGTTCGTCCAGCAGCAGCAATTTTGGGTCCTGCGCCAGACACATCGCCATCTCCAGGCGCCGTTTGTCGCCGCGTGAAAGGCTGGCGGAATGCATGTCCCTCTTGTCCTGCATGTTCACGTCAATCAGCATTTCTTCCGCTTTGTCGGCGATTTCCGCCTCATTGCGAACGGTTTCGAGCGCGTGCATGCGAAACGCGCCGTCACGCTTGGCGAAACAGGGGATCATGACGTTCTCAAGGACACTGAGATCAGCGAATATTTCCGGCGTCTGAAAAACCCGGCTGACACCCAGCTGGTTGATGAGATGTGGTTTCAGGCCCAGCAACGAATGATCGTTGAACGTCACGGATCCGGTATCGGGAATGAGCTTGCCCACGAAACAGTTGAGCAGCGTTGATTTGCCCGCCCCGTTCGGGCCGATGATGGCGTGCACCGTGTTTTCGGCCACGCTGAGGTTGACGTTTTCCAGCGCCTGCAAGCCGCCGAAACGCTTGGAGACTCCCTTGACTTCAAGAATACCCATGGTGTGCTCCGTTATCCGGCGTCATTCGGCGACATGCGCGGCAGGTTTGGGTTGATGCTGTTCATCCTTGCGTTCCTTGCGCCTGCGGAAAAGGTTGCCGATGCGCTGCCCCCCTTCGACCAGCCCGCCGGGCAGGAAGATCACGACCAGCATGAACAGTCCGCCGAGCGTCAGGTGCCAGCCCTTGCCGACGAACGGATGGACGAGCGTGACGATCAGGTCTTCCAGCCCGTCAGGAAGGACGGAAAACCAGCCGTGCAGGACCGTGTCATTGATCTTGGAGAAGATGTTTTCAAAATATTTGATGAACCCGGCCCCGAGAACCGGTCCGACCAGGGTTCCGGCACCGCCCAGGATCGTCATCAGAACAATCTCGCCCGAAGCCGTCCACTGCATTCTTTCGGCCCCCGCAAGCGGGTCCATCGACGCCAGCAACCCCCCGGCAAGTCCCGCGTACATCCCCGAAATGACAAAAGCCGCAAGCGTATAGGGGCGCGTGTTGATCCCCGTGTAATTCAGCCGCGTCTGATTGGTCTTGACCGCCCGCAGCATCAGTCCAAAGGGCGAGCGGAAGATGCGCATCGCGACATAAAAGGAAAGCAGCATGATCAGCGCAGATACATAATAACCCATGGAAAACTGGAACAGCCAGTTGCCCAGTTCCAGACGGAACGTGTCGCGCATCTCAAAACCGTTAAACCAGTTGGGTGAAAACAGATAGGTCGAAGGCAGCGAGCCCGAGGTGTTGGTGGCGTCCAGAATGCGCGGATCCTTGAGCGACAGCTGCAACCCGGTTTCACCATTGGTGATGGGCGTCAGAACCGAGTAGGCGAGATTGTAACTCATCTGCGCGAAGGCCAGCGTGAGGATGGAAAAATAGATGCCAGAGCGCCGCAGGCTGATATATCCGATCAAGAGCGCGAACAGCCCCGATACGATCACGGCCAGAATGATGCCGGGAATGACATTCATGCTCAGAAGCTTGAACATCCAGACGGCGGAATAGCTGCCAACCCCCAGAAAGGCCGCGTGCCCGAACGAGAGATACCCGGTCAGCCCAAAGAGGATGTTGAACCCGATGGCCAGAATGCCGAAGATCACGAAACGCTGCATGAGATCGGGGTAACCCGCGTTGAATTGGGCCAGACCGCTGCCTTCCTGAAAGGGTTGCAGCAGGAAGGGCGCCAGGAGCGTCATGGCGGCAACGATCACAAGGATCATCCGGTCTCTGGATGTCAGTTTTTGCATCCCCTATTCCTCCATTACGCCAGCGCGCCCCATCAGGCCGCGGGGTCGCGCCAGGAGAATGATGATCGCGATCAGATAGATGATGATCTGGTCGATCCCCGGAAAGATCGATTTGACTTCGTTCATCGAGGCAAAGCTCTCCAGAATGCCCAGGAGGAACCCTGCGGCGACCGCGCCGGGCAAGCTGCCCATGCCACCGACCACCACGACCACGAAACTCAGCACCAGAAAATCCATGCCCATGTGGTAATTGGGCGAGTTTATGGGCGTGTACATGACTCCGGCCAGACCCGCGACAGCGGCTGCAAGCCCGAACATCAATGTGAACCTCCGGTCGATATCGATCCCCAGCAATCCGACGGTTTCCCGATCCGCCATGCCTGCGCGGACCACCATCCCGAAAGTGGTGAATCGCAGGAATGCAAAAACCGCGCCGATGACGATCAGAGAGAAAACGAAATAGACCAGCCGCCAGTAAGGGTAGATCACCGCGTTTTCGACCATTCCGATCAGTGCGCCGATATCAAGCGAGCCGCGAAATTCCGATGGCGCCGGGGTGGGGATCGGATTGGCGCCAAAATAGAACTTGATGATTTCCTGAATGACGATGGCCAGCCCGAACGTGACCAGGATCTGATCCGCATGGGGTCGTTTGTAGAAGTGCTTGATCAGCCCGCGTTCCATGGCATAGCCAATGCCGACCATGACCGGAATGGAAAACAATATGGCCAGCGGGACCGACCAGTTGATGATGGAAGCGCCGATATCGGTGCCAAACCAGCTTTCCAGATAGGGTGTTTCGATCTTGAGCGGTTTGCCCAGGAAATCTTTCCTGACCGGATCGAACGTGACAAAGGACAGTGAAAGAATGCGTTGCAGCGTGACCGCACAAAACGCCCCCAGCATGAAAAGCGCGCCATGGGCAAAGTTCACCACCCCGAGCGTTCCGAAAATCAACGTCAGCCCCAGGGCGATCAGCGCATAGGCACTGCCCTTGTCGAGCCCGTTGAGGATTTGCAGAAGGATCGCGTCCATCTTCCCACCTGAAGGTTTGGTTTGTTTCCGATCTGTCTACAATCGGTGTGCCGGCCGCGCCAGTGTTATCGGAACTGCGCGACCGGCGGTGTTTTGCAAAAGGGCGGAAACGGGTTCCGCCCTTTTCAGGCCATCAGGCCCCCGGGTTGCACGATCCCAGGCTTCCGCCTGCGAACATCGGGTGATCCGGTGCGTATTCGACCTGGGCACGGGGGGTAACTTCCACGACTTCCAGCGCGTCATACTCGTTGTCCGGGTTTTCCTTGCCCTGCATGACCAGCACGTCCTTGAAGCACTGGTGATCCGCGGCGCGGTATTCGGTCGCTCCGTTTCCAAGACCGTCAAAGGCGAACCCTTCGAGCGCCTCACCGACACCACATGGATTGAAGGTGCCCGCACGCTCGCACGCGTCCGCGTAAAGCAGCGTTTGCGCATAGACGGTCTGGGCGGCGTTGGACGGCGGGAAGCCGTATTTAGTGCCAAACGACTGTACAAAGGCTTTGGTGCCTTCATCCCCCAGCTTCCATGACCAGTTGGTTGAACCGAACACGCCCTTGATGTTGGCGCCGGCGCCTTTGGCCATCAGTTCGGAGTAAAGCGGAACCACGATCTCGAACTTTTTGCCGTTGACCATCTTGTCACGCAGACCAAACTGAACAGCCGAGGTCAACGAGTTGACCATATTGCCGCCGTAGTGGTTCAGCACCAGCACATCTGCACCCGAATTCAGGACCGGCGCGATATAGGACGAGAAGTCCGTCGTCGCCAGCGGGGTCAGGACATTTTTGGCGGTTTCCCAGCCAACACCTTCGGTTGCGGCCTGGATCGATTCCTGCTGTGTCCAGCCCCAGGTGTAGTCGGCCGTCAGGTGATAGGCGCGGCGGTCCGAACCATACGCACTCTTCAAAACGGGTGCCAGTGCTGCGCCCGACATGTAGGCGTTGAAGAAATGGCGGAAGCCATTGGCCTTCTTGTCTTTGCCGGTGGTGTCGTTGGAGTGTGTAAGACCCGCCATGAAGATGATTCCGGCCTCCTGACACAGGCCCTGTGTCGCGATTGCAACCCCTGAGCTTGAGCCACCGGTGACCATGATCGCACCGTCTTTTTCGATCATCGACTTGGCCGAAGCGCGCGCGGCGTCCGACTTGGTCTGGGTATCGCCTGTAACGAATTTCACCTTCTTGCCGAGAATGCCGTTCCCTTTCAGCGCCTTGGAGGAGAAGGTGTTGAGACACCCGCCATCGCCTTCGCCGTTGAGGTGTTCGACCGCCAGCTTGTAAGCGCGCAGTTCGTCGCCGCCCTCATCCGCATAGGGGCCGGTTTGCGGGACGTTGAAACCCAGCGTGACCGACCCGCCTGTCGGCTCGTTGGTGTAGGCGTTTGCAGCCCTTGTGAAGACCATCGGCATCGCAAGACCCGCGCCGGCAACGGCCCCGGATTTCAGCAGACCCCGTCGGGTAAGGTAGAAGTTGGACATGAATTTCCTCCCATTCCTGTCAATTTCGCGCCGATTCCGAATGAAATGGCGTGCCAGTTGTGGCTGGAAGCAGTATCAGGGGGGGCGTGTAAAATTTTCAACAAATTATTGTAGTAAAAGAATTAATTTGTCAAAAACACGACACGATGTGGACATTGGTTGTAAATAAGTTTACAAATCCGACACTAGCGGATTGATAACCCTCAAGGAAAGACCGATGCCTGTTGCACGAATGGGAACACGCATTCGAGAACGCAGGATGTCGCTGGGTCTGTCGCAGTCGGCATTGGCCGCGCGGGCGGAAATCTCGCCGTCTTACCTCAACCTGATTGAACACAACAAACGCAGAATCGCGGGCAGGATTCTGATCAGTATCGCCGCTTGTCTTGATGTTGACGCGTCCGAACTGTCCGAAGGGGCGGATGCGGATCTGGTGCAGGGACTGCATACCGCGGCGGCGACCGCGAACGAAGCGGGGGCTGAACTTGACCGTGCCGAAGACCTTGCCACGCGGTTTCCGGGATGGGCGCGTCTTGTGGGGGTGTTGCAATCAAAAACCACGGCCCTGCGCGCTGCCAATGACCAGCTTGCCGACAGGATGGCGCATGACCCGTTTCTGGCGGAATCGCTGCACGAAATACTTTCAAGCGTCACGGCCATTCATGCGACTTCGGAAATCCTGACGCAGGGCCAGGACATGGCCCCCTTGCAGCAAGGGCGGTTTCACGCGAACATCAAGGATGAGAGCGGCCGCCTTGCCGCGTTGGCGCAGGGTCTTGTCCGGTATTTCGATGATCTGAACGCCCAGGGTCAGCGCCCGGTCACGCCACGCGACGAAGTGGATGGGTTTTTGCTGGGACGGTCCTATCTGTTTGCCGACCTTGAACCCGGCGGGAACACGCCTGTTGATGAAATCGTGGCCCGCGCACCGGAGATCACCTCAAAACCGGGGGCGATCATCGCGCGTGCGTTTCTGGACGGCTACCACCGCGACGCGCTTGCCTTGCCGCGGGATGCGTTCTTTGCCGCCGCGCATGCGCTGGACTACCGGATCGCGGACATCGCGCTGTTGTTTTCGCAACCTCACGATGTCGTCCATCGCAGACTGGCATTTGCACCGGACCGCCCGATCAACGAGCGTTTCGGCCTGGTCGTTTGCGATGGCACCGGGACGATCGTTCTGCGAAAACCCCTGGCCGGGTTTCCCATGCCGCGGTATGCCTCTGCCTGCGCGCTGTGGCCGTTGTATCAGGCGCTGTCGCGGCCTCATCTGGCGTTGAGCGCACAACTGGAAACCCCCGATGGTCGCATTTTTGAGGCGGACGCCCAAAGTGCCTATCTGCTCTTGCCAACGGGTGCAGGCGGCGAGACCGTGCGGTCCTCGATGCTGGTACGCCCCGAAGTCCCCGGCAGCGCACAAATCGCCAGAGGCACGATACGCGTCGGCCCAAGCTGCCGTATCTGCACCCGCCAGGCATGTTCCGCGCGCAGCGAACCCGCGATCTATGCCTCCCCCGGTTGACCCTCTTGCAATGGGGCGGGAAAAAAGAACAGTATGGCCGAAAAAAAATCGACCAATGGGGGGAAGATTGCCATGCCGGGACACGTCCTTTTGATCGAGGATGAGCCGAATATCATCGAAGCGATTACCTATTTGCTGCGCCAGGACGGCTGGACGGTCACGACCCATTCGGATGGAGCGAATGCGGTGGAAAAGGTGCGCGCCGCACAGCCGGATGTGGTGATTCTGGACGTCATGCTGCCAGGCAGAAGCGGGTTTGAGATCCTGAAGGAAATCCGGTCGTTCCACGACATGGACGCGCTGCCTGTGCTGATGCTGACCGCGAAAGGGCAGGAAAAGGATCGTAACGACGCCCGTGCATTCGGCGCAAGCCGGTTCATGACCAAGCCCTTTTCCAACGCGGACATGGTTGCAGCCGTGCGTGATCTTGCCCGATGAGCGGCGGGAATTCCCCCCGGTTTCTGGATATTCAGAGCTATCGGAAGAAACGGCGTGCGGATGCCGCCAGAATATTACCGCTTCT
>CAYXNM010000038.1:0-19935 GCA_964466385.1 uncultured Rhodobacter sp.
CTAGCCGAGTTCTAAGCTGATGCGAATTTCGTTAAGTGGCCTCTTCGCGCAACTGATCGATCACAGCTCGGAACTCAGCTAGGTCAGGGAGCATTGCTGCAACTCGCTTGGACGAAAACCGCCCGCCCAGTTCCCTAAGCAGAGGGACCATCTTTGCCAATGCATCGTCGCGGAACTGCTTTCCAGCTGGGGTCAGCCAAACCTGCTTTGACCGCTTGTCGCCCGGGTTTAATCGCATGTCGACAAATCCACGCTTCTCAAGCCCAGCTAACGTGTGAGTCATTGTCGTTTTTGCAACTTGAAAGGCCCGCGCCAGTTCGAGAGGTGTCGCGCCATCGCGCACCCTGATCAGATGGCTGACCACACCAAAATGCGACACCAACAGGCCGCTGGGCAGACGGGCTTCAAGGAATGCAGTGCTGATTTGATTGATGATCCCCACCTCATAAAGCAAAGCGAAATAGGGATCGGGGCTGTCTTCAGCCATGGGTGATACGCGTCTCCAATGGCCAGCGTGGGCTGGCGTCAATAGCCGGACCGTAGCCGAGGCGTCCAAGCATTTGAACCGTTTCGCCTGGTGCCGCGAGCATTTCGTGGACTTGTGCATAATGCTCTGCCATCTCAGGGTACTCCTGAAGTGCCTGGCTGACAGGTTGCATCGCCAGCCCTTGTGCCGTCGCAGCCAGGTGCAATCGTATCCAGTCTCGTCCAGCATAAATTTGATCGACCCGGGTGTTGCCCTTGCTGGTTATCACCGCATAGGCATTGGTGGCGTTCATCGCCTTTTGAATCATATCACGCGCCTGTTTGTAGCCGGCACTAGTTGAATCAAGCTGGTCTTCGCGGCGTAGCATCCCGACAAGCTTCAGGCTTTCCAGTAAGGGGCCACCAAGCGAAATCCCGTCGGGATTTGCTTCGATCTCGGCTTTGCCGATCCGCATCAGGTCGACACTTTCTTTCATGACATGTCTGGTTGTCATTTCAATTTCCATTGCCTCCCGTGTGAGGGTGCGTAGGACGGAAACGTCGGCTTGGGTACTTTTGATTGTGGCAAATCCAGCCAAGGTAGCCATCGCAGCAGCCTCAATCGGTCGATCCTCATAGCCATTTCGGTTGGTATGCCGATCAAAGACATGAGCAAACAGCGCATCTTTTTTGCCACCTTGCTTAAACTGGATCACGGCAACAGGCCCGTTATCGCCTTGTGGAAACAATTCGGTCTGCAAGGCAAATCCATCTTCAGCAGCGGCCATTCGCAAAAGTTCAAGAAAGCACCCCATTCCAATAGTCAGTTGACGGTCGAACGGGTCGGTCTCTGGAAGATTGCGAGTATCGTCACGGTAAATGACCAGACGATCTTCACCTTGTAACTCCGCAACCCAAGGCTGCCGGTTATGCGGGTTTGGTGCAAGGATCGCATAGGAAAGCGCCTTTATCCGCGGTTCGGTATAGCTCCCCGCCGTTGACCACGGGGCAAGCGCACGGGTGGGGCGGCGAGTTGCTAGGAAGCCACCTGCGCCGGCTGTTGCCATCAGCACTACGCCACCGCCAACGAGGCCAATCATTTTTCGTCTTGAAAGTGTCATTGCAAGACTCCATCTAATTCGATATCGAACTTACTAGCGCGATATCGAACTAAATTCAAGTACGAAATCGTACCATTCGGCGTCGAGCAAAACTATTTAAGACGAGAAATCCGAAAAGAGTGAACGCCTACAGTGGGCTCACAGCCGTCATCCGACAGTTTCGCTCAGGAACGTTTGAATGGCGTCCGATTCCCTGCATCCATTGGATATCATTTGTCAGGTGGCGAACGCTACGCCTTCTCCAGCATCAGGGCGATCCCCTGCCCCACGCCGATGCACATGGTGCAGAGCGCGCGGTTGGCACCCGTGTTCGCAAGCTCGATCGAGGCGCTGAGCGCAAGACGCGCACCCGACATGCCCAACGGATGGCCAAGGGCAATTGCGCCGCCGTTCGGATTGACGTGCCCTGCGTCATCCGGCAGGCCCAGTTCGCGCAGAACGGCCAGACTTTGGGCGGCGAATGCCTCGTTCAGTTCGATGATGTCAATATCCCCAACCGACAACCCGAGGCGCTCCAGCAGCTTGCGCGTGGCCGGCACCGGCCCGATCCCCATGATCCTTGGCGGTACTCCCGCACTCGCCATACCCGTCACCCGCGCTTTGGGCGTCAGACCGTATTTCGCAACCGCGCCCGCACTGGCGATGATCACCGCGGCCGCACCATCATTCACGCCCGACGCGTTTCCCGCCGTAACGGTTCCTCCTTCGCGAAATGGCGCGCGCAATGCCGCCAGTTTTTCAAGACTGGTTTCGCGCGGATGCTCGTCCTGGCCAACAATGAGCGCGTCACCGCGCCGTTGAGGGATCGTTACCGGGGTGATTTCCTGGGCCAGACGTCCGGATTTGATCGCCGTCTGCGCGCGCTGTTGGCTGCGCAGCGCAAAGGCGTCCTGGTCCGCGCGGGAAATGTCGAATTCGGCGGCCACGTTTTCGGCGGTTTCGGGCATCGGGTCGACCCCGTACATCGCTTTGAGCGCGGGATTGACAAAGCGCCAGCCGATGGTGGTATCGAACATCTGGTTGCTGCGCGAAAACGCGGTGTCCGATTTACCCAGCACGTAGGGCGCGCGGGTCATGCTTTCGACGCCCCCGGCCACCACCAGTTCCGCCTCGCCCAGACGGATCGCCTGCGCGCCCAGTCCAATAGCGTTCAGGCCCGACCCGCACAGGCGGTTCACGGTCGCTCCGGCAACTGTTTCGGGCAGACCGGCCAACAAGAGCGCCATGCGTGCAACGTTGCGGTTCTCCTCCCCCGCGCCGTTCGCGTTGCCCATCAGAACGTCGTCAATGGCGCTGACGTCCAGACCGGGCGCGCCTGCAACCACTTGGCGGATCACGTGGGCAAGCATGTCGTCGGGGCGGAGGTCGCGCAGAGCGCCGCCAAAACGCCCGATCGGGGTTCGCAATCCTTCGCACAGGAACGCTTCTGTCATTTGCTGTCCTTCATGGTCTGAAACTTCGTTCGGGCAACCAAACGCGCGCACCCGCGACATTCGGCAGTCGGACATTGGTTTCAAAACGATTTACATAATCCAACGGGCTGATCAATAGCATGAAGTTTTCTGTTGATCCTGGAAAATAACATATGTATTAATTAACCAAACTTGTAATTAAAGAGGTGGTTGTGGCTGACCTTTCGCGAATATTCTCGGCGCTTGGCGACCCCACGCGGTTCGCGATCGTTGAAACCCTGTTGACAGAGGGGGACTCAAGCGCAGGTGATCTGCTGTCGGTCGCGCCGATTTCGGCCCCGGCGATTTCGCGGCATCTCAAGGTTCTTCGCCGCGCCGGGATCGTTTTTCAACGCGTCGACCGGCAAAGGCGGATCTATTCCGTCAACCCCGCGGCGGTGCAGGCAATAAACGCGTGGGTCGAGGTTCATCGGAAATTCTGGGAAGCCAGCCTTGACAGGCTGGAAAACGCGTTGGCGCTGGAAGGAAACAAGAATGGCGGAACTGAAGATTAATCGTCGGTTGAATGCTGACATCGCGCGGGTGTTTGCTTTTGTGACCAAGGGCGAGCATCTGGTGAAATGGTGGGGCCCCGAAGGCGTGACGCTGCCCGATCACGCATTGGATTTCACGCGGACCGGTCCCTGGCATTCAGTGATGCAAAACAGCGACGGTCAACAGTTCCGGGTGTCAGGCCAGGTGACGTCCGTCAACGCGCCCAAAAGCGTGGGGTTTACCTGGGCCTGGCACGATGAAAAGGGCGCGCGTGGCGAGGACACGCATGTCACGATCACGCTGGAAGCGAATTCCGACGGAAGCACCGAATTCCAGCTTCATCATCGGGAACTGGCGACAAAAGAGGCCGCTGCCAATCACCGGCAAGGCTGGACGTCCTCGCTGGTCAAACTCGAACGTCTGGCGGCCTGAACCCCCTCCCTCACGAAACCAAAAAAGGAACTCTGAAATGCCAAAATACATGTTCGCATACCACGGCGGCAAAGCACCGGAAACGCCCGAAGAGGGCAGGAAAGTCATGGCGGCATGGGAAAACTGGTTCGGAACACTGGGACAAGCGATCGTTGACGGGGGCAACCCTGTCGGCGCGTCAAGCACAGTGACCGCCAATGGCGTGATGGGGGATGGTGGCGCCAACCCTGTCGCTGGATACAGCCTGATCACCGCGCCTGACATGGAAACGGCAACCACGATGGCCAAAGGATGCCCGATGCTGGAAGACGGCGGAACGGTCGAAGTGGCGGAATGTTTGCCGATGTGATCACGGGCCCCGTTTCCACCTCAACCAGCGGCGCGTGCTTTGGCTAGACCAAAATCGTTTCAGATTGAATCAATCTGAAAGAGACTTTTGGTCCAGATTCAATGGTTTGAGCAAAATCCTAGGATCAGACTGGTTCAGTCGGATCCGTTTTTTGCTCTGGCGCCGCTTTTGGTTGCATTCACAGAGCGGGAGTGGCTGAATGGACCTCCGGGAGGACATGATGAGCACCGACAGGCCCAACCTCAACGCCGCCTACGCCCTGAAGACGCCGGGTGATTCGCAACGTCTCTACCGGCAGTGGGCAGATACCTATGACACCAGCTTTGCGCGCGATCAGGACTATGTCTATCCGATGGTCGTGGCAGAAGTGTTTGCGGAATATGCACCCAGGACAAGTGCCAAAGTGTTGGATGTCGGGGCCGGGACCGGGCTTGTGGGGGCCGCGCTTTCGGCCCTTGGGGACTGGCAGGTTGACGGGGTCGATATCTCACCTGAAATGCTTTCCCGCGCGCGCGCCAAGGGGCATTACCGCGCGCTTTTCACCGGGGATCTGACCAACAGGCTGGACCGGCCCGACGGTTCTTATGATGCCCTGCTCAGCGCGGGGACATTCACGCACGGCCATTTGGGCCCGGAGGTGCTGGACGAGCTTCTCAGGATCGCGCGCAAAGATGCGCTGTTTGTGCTTGGCGTCAACAAGGATCATTTTTCCGCTTCGGGATTTCCCGACAAACTGGCCGCTCTTGCATCACAAGTTGCCGATACCAAACTGGTGGACCGAAAAATCTATGGCCCAAATGCCGCCGCAGATCACCGGGATGATTTGGCCAGCATCGTCGTATTTCGCAAAACCTGAGGAACCCCCGAAAAATGCGCCCCCTGGCAGTTTGCATCATGCCCAAAGGGGACACTGTTCAGACGTATCCTAAGGCGAAGGTCCAAGGCACGAGAACATCCCGTCGGCAACCGCCGACAGCAACTCTGGATAGGTGAATTCCGCCTGCGCATTCACGGGCGCCAACGCGTTTGCATAGCCAAGCCTGACACCCGGAATGCCGGTCAGGGGGGCGGCCTCTTTCAGTGCCGGATCGTCCTTTATGATCAGGCAGGAAGACGGGATTGCAGACAATGCCCCCCTTAAATCCGACATCACCCCAAGGCTGGTGGCATGCTCATCCACGCTTGTCGCGATGCCGAGAGGATGCAGGTCATAGCGGTTTTCGAAATACTGAAAAGCCGCGTGAAACTGGACAAACGGGAGGGGTTCTTGACCGCTGCGCGCAGTTTGAATGTCTTGATCGGTCGCGCGAACGTCCGATTTGAACTGTGCGTTGGCCCTTTGGTAATCGTCCCTGTTCAGGGGGTCATGGTCCTTTAGCGCCGCTGTGATCGCATCCGCCCAGATCAGCGCATTTTCCGGATCCAGCCAGCTGTGCGGGTCGTCCCTCGGCGTCAAGGCCGGGGCAGCGCCGCTCGCAAGACCAGCTACGGGCTGGGGCAGCAGGAGCGTTCCCTTAATTCCGTTCAGCATCAGCGATTTGGACGCCATTTCCGGCTGGCCAAGAATCTTTGCCAACGCGGGTGATGCGCCGGGGCCCATCCAGACAATCAGGTCCGCCGCCCGCAGGCGCGCAACCATTGATGGCTTCAGGGCGAAATCATGCCCCGAACTTCCCCTTCTGACCAGATGCACGGGTTGAAACCTGCCCTGTGCAAGCTGGGCAACGATGGCTTTGACCGGCTCGATATCCGTCACCACCTCCAGCGCGCGGGCACCAATGGGCAGTAATCCGGGTCCGAGCAACATCAGGAACATGGCAATGCGAAACATCAAGAAAGTCACTTTCAGGTTCTTGTGGGTGGCAGGAAGTGGCGCTATAAATGATATGTTATATAATAACAATAGGTGTTGACCATTGCCACAGGCAGAGACCGCGAACGTTTTCGTTCGCCACAATCACCGGCACTGCACGCGGGCCGGGCTGAAAGACGCGCGGGACTTTTGCGCCGAAAACGATTTGCGCCTGACCCCGACCCGCGAGAGAGTGCTGGAAATCCTGCTGGAATCCCACAAGGCCCTTGGTGCTTATGACATTCTTGAACGTCTGCGCTCGGAAGGAAGGTCGAGCCAGCCGCCCGTGGTTTACCGCGCGTTGGAATTTCTGGTGGAAAACGGGTTCGTTCACCGGCTCGAACGACTGAACGCCTTTACCGCGTGCAGCGCCAGCCCCGCCCCGCACGAGCCCATGTTCCTGATCTGCCAGAATTGCCGTAAGGTCGCAGAAGCCCCCGTTTCAAGCCTTATTCCCGAAATCAGCAACCAGGCCCGTGCCCTTGGGTTTGACGTTCGTGCGCGCATGGTCGAAGTGATCGGCCTCTGCCCCGGCTGTCAGGGGGACGGGGTGCGATGAACCAGCCTCTGCTGTCCGTTCGTGACCTTTCGCTTTCCAAGGACGGCCGATCCATACTTGACGGCATCAACCTGGAAATCAGGCGCGGCGAAATCGTCACGATCGTGGGGCCGAACGGGTCGGGAAAGTCCTCGCTCCTGCGCTGCATCATTCAGGCAACGGTACCGACAAGGGGCGAAATCATCCGCCAAAAGGGATTGCGCATCGGATACGTCCCGCAAAAACTGGCATTTGACCGCGCCTTTCCCATGACGGTTTCACGCTTTTTGAAACTGGCGGGAGGAACGGTTTCCAGCCGCAGGGCGGTCATGGAAACCACCGGAACGACCGCACTTGGCGCTCGACAGATCGCCGAGCTTTCGGGGGGTCAGCATCAACGTGTCCTGCTGGCGCACGCGCTGATCGGCGCGCCTGAGCTGCTGATTCTCGATGAAGCGGCCCAGGGCCTCGACCAGCCCGCGGTCGCTGCCTTTTACCATTTGATCGAGGACGTCCGAAAAACGCTCGACTGTGCGGTTCTGATGGTCAGCCATGATCTGCACGTGGTGATGAGCGCATCTGACAGGGTCCTCTGTCTGAACGGCCATGTCTGCTGCGAAGGCACGCCCACGGTGGTTTCCAAAGCGCCGGAATACCGCCGGTTGTTTGGCTACGGCACCGAAGGCGCACTGGCGCTTTACCGCCACGATCATGACCACAGTCACGAGACGGGGCATTCGCATGGTTGACGGGTTCCTGTTGCGAATCACGCTGGCAGCCGTCGGCGTGGCGCTGGTGGCAGGGCCGCTTGGCTGTTTCGTTTTGTGGCGGCGGATGGTCTATTTCGGGGACACGCTTTCCCATTCCGCCCTGCTGGGCGTCAGTTTTGCCATCGCGCTGGATCTGCCCCCTGTCCTGGGGGTTTTGCTGGTCGGCTTCGCGATATCGGCGCTGATCCTTTCCGGGGACCGGCAATTTCACCATGTGGACACTTTGCTGGGCGTGTCAGCACACGCGACCCTGGCCATGGGGCTGGTTGCGGTCAGCCTCAGCCAGGGGGGGGATTCCGACCTCTTGCGGTATCTCGTCGGAGACATCCTGACAGCCAACGGCCAAGACGTCGCACTGATCTGGGCGGGGGGCCTCCTGTGCGTCGGTATCCTGTTGTGGCGCTGGACGCCGCTTCTGATGTCTTCGCTGGACGCCGAGCTTGCCCGCGCGCACGGGCATGATCCCAGGCAAGAGGCGGTCCTGTTCACCTTCGCGCTGGCCATCCTGATCGCCATTGCCATCAAGGTCGTCGGGGCCCTGATGATCACCGCCCTTCTGATCATCCCCGCCGCAACGGCGCGCCTGCTGGCGTCAACGCCGGAAAAAATGGCGGCGATTGCGGCGCTGGCGGGCGGTCTGGCGGCTGTGGGCGGGCTCTATGGCTCGTTCCGGCTGGACACGCCGACCGGCCCGAGCATCGTTCTGGCATCGCTTGGCCTGCTCATCCTCGCCGCCGCGGCACGGGCCGTTTTCGCGCGCGCCTGAGCAAGGTCGGTTGCGTTTCCGCGCGCTACTTTCCGCGCCAGACAGGATCGCGCTTTTCGGCGAAGGCGCGCGCGCCTTCCAGATTATCATCAGACCCGTAAAGCCGGTCGACACTTGCAAGCTGGCGCTGCGTGATCCGGTTCATGCTGTCCTGAAAACTCCTGTCCTCGGCATCCCGGACGATCTCTTTGATCGCGGCATGGACAAGCGGCGGGCCGCTGGCCAGCAGGCGCGCCACGTCCCACGCGCGGTTCATCAGTTCGGTGGCCGCGACCACCTCGTTGACAAACCCCCAACGGTGCGCCTCGTCAACGTCAAGCCAGCGTCCGGTCAGGAGCATCTCCATCGCGATGTGATAGGGGATACGTTTTGGCAGCTTCACGCTGGCCGCATCCGCAACCGTTCCGGAGCGTATTTCCGGCAAGGCGAAACTGGCGTGGTCCGCTGCCAGAATGATGTCAGCCGACAACGCCCATTCCAGCCCGCCCCCGCAACAGATGCCGTTGACCGCGGCAATCACGGGCTTGTTCATTCCGCGCAACTCCTGAAGCCCGCCAAACCCCCCGACGCCGTAATCGCCATCGACCGCGTCGCCACCCGCCGCCGCCTTGAGATCCCATCCCGGACAAAAGAACTTGTCACCCGCCCCCGTGATGATCGCCACGCGCAACGTTTCGTCGTCGCGAAATCCCTGAAACGTTTCGCCAAGAATGCGACTGGTGGCAAGGTCGATGGCATTTGCCTTCGGCCGGTCCAGGGTGACCTCCAGGACACCGTCCCGGGTTTTGGTCTTGACGGGGTTTTCAGTCATTGAGGGTCCTCGCGTCTGATCAGGGCGTCCGCGACAACAGCACGATCGGGACAGCAAAGCAATGGATTGATTTCGACCTCGTCAAGGCCTTCGTGATGGGTCTGGACATAGTCCTGAAGGGCCATGACCGCCTTGATGATCGAGGGCCGGTCAGCACCGGGTGCCCCGCGATATCCTTCAAGCAGCGTATTGATGCGAAGCCGGTCCAATGCGGCCGCGACATCTTTTTTGCGCGCCGGTATCAACAAGGAAACACTGTCTTTCAGCAATTCCGTCAGGGTGCCGCCTGCCCCGATTGTCAGAACGAACCCGTGGGCAGGATCGCGAATGACGCCCAGCAGCAGTTCGGCGACCACACCGGTCACCATCTCTTCGACAAGAAAAGCTTTAACCGGCATCGCACCGGCGGCGTCTTTTACCTGCGAGGCCGATTTCAACCCCAGCGCGACCGCGCCCGCTTCGGATTTATGGGCGAATCCCACGCCCTTCAGAACGACCGGAAAGCCGATTTCTTCGGCCATTTCCGCCGCCTGATCGACACTTGGCGCGGTCAGGAATGCCGGGGTGATCAACCCGTGCGCCGCCAGTGCGGACTTGGCCGCCGCTTCGGACACCAAACGTGCGTTGTGGGTTGGGCGGGGCACCAAGAGCGCTGCCTGACCGGATAATCCTTTTTGCGTCCCGCCAATGTCGGCAACCGCGCTGACGGCGGCAAAAGCCTCCTCCAACCCGTTGAGCGGAACGACGCCGTTTTGCATCAATTCCTCTGCGATATCTTCGGGCATGAGTTCCGGCAGGGTTGCGGCAACGGCGATATTCGCGCCGGTCGCGCCCCTTGTGGCAATGGCCGAACGGGTTGCGCTGTCCCACGCGGAACCGTCGCAGCGCCCTTGGCGCGGATAATCGACGATAAGGATCGTCAGGGCCAATCGATCATCCACAACCGCACTGAATACACGGGTCATGGCCGGGACATCCCGCCAGATATACGTGTGGTAATCCAAAGGGTTGGCCAACGCAACCATCGGGCCGAGCGCGGCGCCGAGGTCTCTGCTCTGCCGCGCGTTCAGCGGCGGAAACGTGACCGCCGTTCCGATCGCACTGTCCGCCGCCAACGACGCTTCGCCGCCCGAACACGAAACCGTCGCAATGCGCGCCGAGGAAAGCGGCCCGCAGACATGAAGAATTTTCAGCGCTTCCAGAAACTGAGGCAATGAGCGCACACGCGCGATCCCGAAACGATCCATCAGCGCCTGGGCACCGGCGTCCCCACCCGCAACCGACGCGGTGTGGGAAAGGGCCGCGGCCTGCGCGAGGTCGGAACGACCGGTTTTCAGCGCGACGATCTGCTTGCCACGCTCAGCCGCAAAACGCGCCAACGCTTCGAACGCGGGAAGGTCGCCGATCCCTTCGATGTGAAGCCCAAGTGCGGTGACCCGGTCATCGGCCAGCAATGCCTGGCCAATCGCGGCAAGCCCCGTCTGCGCCTGATTGCCCGCCGTCACGATGAACGCCACCGGCAGGCCGCGCATCTGCATTGTCAGGTTGATGGCAATGTTTGAGGATTGCGTGATGATGGCAACGCCGCTCTTGACCGGTTGCCCGCCATGCTGATCGGGCCAGAGCGCACATTTATCAAGATAATTGACAAAGCCATAACAATTCGGCCCCAGCAGTGGCATTTCCCCGGCTGCTTTCGTCAGGGCATTCTGCATTCCCGGTCCGTCCCCGTCCTCAGCCTCGCTTTCGCTGAAACCCGACGCAAAACATACCGCGCCGCCGGCCCCCATTTCAGACAGGTGCGCGACCGCTTTTATCGTGGCCTGACGGTTGATGCCGATAAAAGCGGCGTCCGGCGGTTCCGGCAGATCGGCGATCGATCGGAACGTTTCGACCCCGGACAGATCCCTTGTGGGATGAACGGCCCGGATCACGCCGCCAAATCCGATCTTTTGCGCCTGTTCGATCACCGAACGACACCAGGCGCCACCGCCGATCACAGCGATGCTTTCGGGCCGGAAGAGGCGCGCCAGGTCACGCATCGTTCCGCCTTTCGTCACCAAGCAAACCTGTCGCCATTTCCCACCCTTAAAACCCGCTTTTCGCGGCCTTTGCGGGATTACTCTTTCTGGGGTTTGGCGCTTCTGTCAATGCCTTCGGCGAGGATATTTTTCCCACAAAGACGAGAGGCTTGCGACACTATTCGCAGGGCGCTAAGCTTTGGTCTGGCTTTGGTAGGGAGAAGTGCGGAATGGCCGTTTCTTTGGCGACGTGGAACATTAACTCGGTGCGGTTGCGAGAGCCTATCGTGTTGAAATTGTTAAAGGAAGAAGCGCCGGACATCTTGTGTTTACAGGAATGCAAGTCACCGGCGGACAAAATCCCGACCGAGGGTTTTGCGGCTCTTGGTTACCGCCATCAGATCGCGAACGGTCAAAAGGGTTACAACGGCGTGGCCATTCTGTCGCGCTTGCCAATCCGCGAGGTCGACCGGTTTGATTTCGTCGATCTGGGCCACGCACGCCACATCGCGGGACGTTTGGAAAACGGATTGACGATCCATAATTTCTATGTTCCCGCAGGGGGGGACGTGCCGGACAGGTCGGTCAACGAAAAATTCGGACAAAAGCTTGATTACCTTGACGAGATGCAGGGTCATTTTGCCGCCAACCCGCCAACGAAATCGATTCTGGTGGGGGACTTGAATATCGCGCCGCGGGAAGACGACGTCTGGTCGCACAAGCAATTGCTGAAAGTCGTCAGCCACACACCCGTTGAGGTGAACAAGCTGGTGCGTGTGCAACAGACCGGAAACTGGTGTGACGTCACGCGTGAACTGAACCCGAACGGCCCCCTTTATTCCTGGTGGTCCTACCGGGCGCGGGACTGGGATGCCGCCGACAAGGGACGCCGTCTGGATCATGTCTGGTGCAGCGCGGACCTGACAGGCGCGGCAATCTCCAGCCACATCGTGCGTGCGGCGCGGGGTTGGGAAAAACCATCCGATCATGCACCGGTTTTTGCAAAATTCGACATCTGAGGCACAGAGGGCCTTGGGACTTGGCACAAGACCGCCTAAGTAAGGCGCGATAGTTATCAGGAGAACGGACCATGCTGGAAATGGGCGAAAACAACGGCAACACCCCTCAAGCGGCGCTGATCAGCGAGGGGTCGGAAGCGACATTCATGGCCGATGTCGTGGAAGGCAGCCGCGAAACACCCGTCATCGTCGATTTCTGGGCGCCGTGGTGCGGACCTTGCAAAACGCTCGGGCCTGCGCTGGAGGCGGCGGTTACCGCTGCGCGCGGCAAGGTCAGGATGGTCAAGATCAACGTCGACGAAAACCAGCAGATCGCAGCCCAGATGCGGGTTCAGTCCATACCGGCGGTCTATGCGTTTTCCGATGGAAAACCCGTTGACGGTTTCGTCGGCAACCAGACCCCGGCGCAGGTCAGCGATTTCGTGACCAAGATCGCCGCGCTGGCCGGGGACGACGGTCTGGCCGAAGCCCTGAGTGCTGCGGACGAAATGCTGGCCGAAGGGGCTGCGGTTGACGCCGCCGAGACATTTGCCGCGATTCTGGGCGAAGATCCCGCGAATGCCCGGGCCTATGCGGGGCTTGTCCGCGCGCATCTTGCCCTGGACGAAACGGAAAAGGCTGAAACGCTGCTGAAAAATGTGCCGGAGGACCTGAAGGACAGCCCCCAGATCAATGCCATCCGCGCCCAGATGGAGCTGGCCAGAGCAGCACAGGATGCGGGCCCCGTGGGGGAACTGCAAGCCGCGCTGGAAAAAGCGCCAAACGACCATCAATCGCGTCTTGAACTGGCAACCGCCCTGGCTGCCACAGGCGATAACGAGGCGGCGATTGCCGAATTACTGGAACTTTTTCGGCGCGATCGCGAATGGAATGACGGTGCGGCGAAGGCCCAGTTATTCAAGATATTCGAGTCTCTGCCAGCCGAAGATCCTGCCGTGTTGAACGGACGGCGCAAACTTTCGTCGATGATATTTGCCTGAACCTCAAATCGGTCTATTCTGCGTGCCATGATCAGAAATGCGGACCTGCCAGACAACATTGCGCTCTTCCCGCTGCCGGGTGCGCTGCTGGTGCCAAGGGCACGCCTGCCGCTCAATATTTTTGAACCGCGATACCTGGCGATGCTCGAAGACGTTCTGAAAACGCCTCACCGGCTGATCGGGATGGTTCAGCCGGTGGACAGTCGGGATGACAGCCCGGAAAAACGTCTGCACACCATCGGATGCGCCGGTCGCCTGATCGCCTTTTCCGAGACGGAAGACGGGCGCTACATGATAACGCTCGGCGGCGCCTCGCGGTTCAGGATATCGGAACTGCATAAAGGGTTTGCACCTTATTTACGCGCCGATGTGGATTGGTCGGGATTTGAGCGCGACCTGGGCAAGCCGGAAAGCGACCCGCTTCTTGATCGCGAAGGGTTCCTTGAAATCCTCCGCCGGTTCCTGGAAGCCACGGGTCTCAAATCCGACTGGGACAGCCTGAAAAGCGCGGATGACGAACTGCTGATCAACTCGTTATCCATGCTCTGCCCGTTTGATATCGAGGACAAACAGGCCCTGCTGGAAGCGCCGACACTGGTGGACCGACGCGAAACGCTGGTCACGCTCATGGAGTTTGCGCTGGCCAACGGCGGAGAAAGCGACGTGGTTCAATGACCGGGCAAGACCGCCTTTTCGATCCCAGGATGCTCGAAGCCCTTGTTTGCCCCCTGACGCGCGGCCCATTGACGTTTGATGCAAACACTCAGGAACTGATTTCCATGAATGCCGGGCTTGCCTTCCCGATCAGGGACGGAATTCCGGTCATGCTACCGGACGAAGCGCGCGTTTTGGACATGCCGTGACATCCACAAGACCAGGAAAGCAAACCCGTTCAACAGGGCTTGCATCCGCGCGATCTCTTTGACAGATTACGTCAAATTTCCACCTCAGCTTTCAGGAGTTTTACGATGCTGGACAAGCGGCAATTCTATATAGACGGCCAATGGGTCGACCCGGTTCAGGCGCAGGACTTTGACGTCATCAATCCCTCAACGGAGGAGCCTTGCGCGACAATCTCGCTTGGGTCGGCCGCCGACGCGGACAAAGCGGTTGCCGCGGCACGCGGCGCGTTTGACAGTTGGTCGGCCACGTCAAAAGCGGAACGCCTTGCGCTGCTGGAGGAGTTGCTGAAGGTCTACAAAGCCCGTTCAGAAGACATGGCCCACGCGATCAGCCTTGAAATGGGCGCGCCGATTGACATGTCAAGGGAACAGCAGGTGACCACCGGTTCGTGGCACATCGGGACATTTATCAGAAGTTTCAAGGATTTCGAGTTCGACCGGAAGCTCGGCGATCACGCCCCGAGCGATCGCGTTCTGCTGGAACCGGTTGGCGTGGTCGGCATGATCACACCCTGGAACTGGCCAATGAACCAGATCTCGCTCAAAGCCATACCTGCCCTTGCGACCGGCTGCACGATGATCCTCAAACCCTCCGAAATCGCGCCCCTGTCCGGCACGCTTTTTGCCGAGATCATCGACGAAGCGGGCTTTCCGGCGGGTGTTTTCAATCTCGTCCATGGCGATGGCCCTGGCGTTGGTTCGCGGCTTTCAGAGCATCCGGACGTTGATATGATATCCTTTACCGGCTCTACCCGCGCGGGGATCGCCATTCAGAAAAATGCGGCCGACACGGTCAAGCGCGTCAGCCTGGAGCTGGGGGGAAAAGGCGCGAACCTCATTTTTGCCGACGCGGACGAAAAGGCGGTCAAGCGTGGTGTCCTGCGGTGCATGAACAACACCGGGCAATCGTGCAATGCGCCAACACGCATGTTGGTGCAGCGCGAAATCTACGATCAGGCGGTCGAAACAGCCGCCGACGTTGCCGGCGCCGTGACCGTCGGCAACGCCGCCGAGCAGGGTCGCCATATCGGCCCTGTCGTCTCGGAAGCTCAGTTCAACAAGATACAGGGGCTGATCGACGCGGGCATCAAGGAAGGCGCACGCCTGATCGCTGGCGGGCCGGGTCGGCCCGAAGGGCTCAACCGCGGCTATTATGTCCGGCCGACGGTCTTTGCGGACGTGAACAATACAATGACGATCGCGCGTGAGGAAATCTTTGGTCCGGTATTGTCCATCCTGCCTTTTGACACCGAAGAAGACGCCATCGCCATCGCCAATGACACCGCCTATGGCCTGACTAACTACATTCAGACGCAAGACGGCGAAAAAGGCGCGCGCGTTGCCCGCAGGTTGCGCTCGGGTATGGTTGAAATGAATGGTCAGAGCCGTGGCGCGGGGGCCCCGTTCGGTGGCTACAAGCAATCCGGCAATGGCCGCGAAGGCGGTGTCTGGGGGCTTGAGGATTACCTTGAAATCAAATCCGTCAGCGGATGGGCGGCGCAGTGACCTCTGTCTTTGTGGAATAAATATCCAGTCAAATCCGGGGGGGTAAGCGCCCCCCGGATGTTTTCAGTCTGAAACCTGCGCCAGCAGGCTCGCGTTACCGCCCGCAGCGGTCGTGTCGATACAGACGTGACGCTCCAGAACGCATCTGGCCGCCAGATCGTCCCCACCGCACAACCCGATCAGACGCCCCTCGCGCGCGGCAAGCGCGCGTCTTGCCTGTTTCTGCCCCTCTTTATCGCCCCAATACGCGACAAGGTCGAACCCGTTGATCCCGGTCAGGCATTCCAGCGGCAAATGCCCGTCGATTTCCGCACCCGGCGCGACCGTCAGTGCACCGCAACCGCTCCGCTCCGCGATCGCGGCCTGCTTCTTTGCAGCCACAACGCTGGGGCCAAGACAAAGAACGACGCCGCGGCCATAGACCGACAACAGGTTGGATTCGCCGGTCGGACCACCCATCTTTTCGGATGACCGGCAGGGCCTGCGCTGGCCCGACAGCCGCGCCAGCGCGACTTCCACCTCTTGCCTGTCGGCAACGGTTCCGGTCGGCGCTTCCTCGTGGATTGCCCCGGCGCGCGCAAAGCGTGGCACATAACGCGGTCCGCCGGCCTTCGGCCCCGTTCCCGACAGACCTTCACCGCCAAAGGGTTGCGCGCCCACGACCGCCCCGATCTGGTTGCGGTTGATATAGATGTTTCCGACGTTCAGCCGCGACGTGACCTGTTCGACCCTGTCGTCAATCCGGCTATGCATCCCGAATGTCAGACCATACCCGGTTGCGTTGATTGCGGAAACGACGTCGTCAATCTCGGCCGCTTCAAACGTCGCGACATGCATGACGGGGCCAAAGACCTCGCGTTTGAGCGCGCCGATGCCACTTACGCTGATCACCGAAGGCGAAACGAAAGTCCCCCGATCCGGTCTGTCCAACCGCTTGAGCAACCGTCCCTCGCGGGCGGCCTCTTCGATATGGGCGTCGATATCGCGTCTGGCCGCGGCACTGATCACCGGCCCCACATCGGTTGACATCGACCATGGATCGCCGATGACGAGTTCATCCATCGCACCAAAAAGCATCTTCAGGAAGTCTTCGGCAATATCCTCTTGAATATAGAGCATCCGCAGGGCCGAACATCGCTGGCCCGCAGATTGAAAGGCCGATGCGATGATATCGCGGATGGCCTGTTCGGGCAGGGCCGTGCTGTCAACGATCATCGCGTTGAGGCCACCTGTCTCGGCGATCAGGGGTGCATTTGGCGACAGGTTCGCGGCCATTGACCGGTTGATCCTTTGCGCGGTCTGGGTCGAGCCGGTAAAGCAGACACCGCCGATGCGCGGGTCGGCGGTCAGCAAACCGCCAATGACCGCACCCTGTCCCGGCAGCAATTGCAAAACCTCAACCGGAACGCCCGCCCGATGCAAAAGACCGACCGCCATATGCGCCGTCAGGGACGTGCTTTCCGCGGGTTTGGCGATCACCCCGTTGCCCGCTGCCAGGGCCGCAGCGACCTGTCCCGTGAAAATCGCCAGCGGAAAGTTCCAGGGCGACACGCAGGCCACGATCCCCAGTGGTTCCCGCGCGTCTCCCTTTGCGCCTTCGGCACCATAATACCGCAGGAAATCCACCGCCTCGCGCAGTTCCGATATTGCATCAAGCGCTGTTTTCCCGGCCTCGCGGCACAAAACGGCAAACAGCGCGCCGAAGTTCTCCTCGTAAAGATCGGCGGCCCTCTCCAGCGTGGCGCGGCGGATTTCCGGCGTCGCGCCGGACCAATTGCGCGCACCGCCAAGGGCTGTCCGGACATCATCGGGCGACGCCATCCGGACCTGACCGACAAGGTCGGACGGTACGGCGGGGTTTCGGACATCCAGAACGCCCAAGCCGGCGGTGTCGCCTGCTATAAGCGGCGCCGCCTCCCACTTTGCGCGCAGAAAAGGTTCGCGTGCGCGTTCGATAACGTCCAGATCCACCGGGTCGTGCAGATCCCAGCCGGTGGAGTTTCGACGCCCCGGAAAAATATCGGAAGGCAGAACCACCGCACCGGGAGGCTGACCGCCATTGGCCTTGACCGCCTCAAATGGATCAGCGGCGACCTGGGCTGCGGGAACGTCC
Source organism: uncultured Rhodobacter sp. (assembly GCA_964466385.1). Lineage (GTDB taxonomy): Bacteria > Pseudomonadota > Alphaproteobacteria > Rhodobacterales > Rhodobacteraceae > UBA5972. The sequence continues at coordinate 17,592 of CAYXNM010000038.1, forward strand.
TCGTCCACGATCTGGTTCACGAACGAACTGTTCGCGCCGTTTTCCAGCAGGCGGCGCACCAGGTAGGCCAACAGGTCTCGATGGGTTCCCACGGGTGCGTAGATACGGCAACGGGTCGCGTATTGTTCCAGGACCAGTGCATGCAGCGATTCCCCCATGCCCTGCAGGCGCTGAAACTCAAACCCCGTTTTGTCATCGGCCATTTCGATGATGCCTGCGACGGTGTGGGCGTTGTGTGTTGCGAATTGCGGATAGATGCGATCGGTCCCTGACAGGAGTTTTCGCGCACAATAGAGATAGCACGCATCGGTTGCGGATTTGTGCGTGAAGACGGGAAACCCGGACAGACCTTCGTTTTGAGCGCGCTTGATCTCGGTATCCCAATAGGCGCCTTTCACCAGCCGGACCATGATCTTGCGGTCAAGGTTTTCGGCAAGCGCATGCAGCCAGTCGATCGTCGCGCCCGCGCGTTTCCCATAGGCCTGAACGACCACGCCAAAGCCGTCCCAGCCCGCCAGATCCGGATCGCGCAGAACCGCCTGGATGACATCCAGCGACAGATCCAGCCGATCGGCCTCCTCTGCATCGATATTGAACCCCATTCCGGCCTTTGCGGCTTTGCGGGCCAGCGCGCGGGTGCTGGTGACAAGTTCACGCATCACGCGGTCTTTCTGACCGACCTCATAACGTGGGTGGAGCGCTGAAAGCTTGACCGAAATACCCGGATTTTCGCGAATATCGCCGGATTTGCACTGTGCGGCCAGTTCGTCAATAGCGCGACCATAAGCGTCGAAATATTTGCGCGCATCCGCTGCCGTCAACGCGGCCTCGCCCAGCATGTCATAGGAAAACGTGTAACCCTGACGGGAAAGTTTGCCCCCGCGCCTGACCGCCTCATCGATCGTGCGGCCCAAGACGAACTGATGCCCCATTTCCCGTATCGCCCGCCCCACCGCGGTGCGGATGACCGGCTCGCCCAGCCGTTTGACGGCCCCGTGAAGCACCGAGGCGATGCCTTCGTTCTCGTCGTCCTTTAGCACCTTGCCTGTCAGCATCAAGGCCCATGTCGAGGCATTGACGAGCGATGAACTGGACTTTCCAAGATGCGCGCCCCAGGCCGACGGGGCGATCTTGTCCTCGATCAGCGCATCGACGGTTTCGGGGTCGGGCACGCGCAAGAGCGCCTCGGCCAGACACATCAGGGCAACCCCTTCGTTGGTCGACAGGCCGTATTCGGCCAGAAAAACCTCCATCAGGCCGGGGTTGGCGTCGTTGCGAATGGCCTTGACCAGACCGACCGCGCGCCTGACGGCATCCGCGCGCATGGCTGCGGAGATCGGGTGCCGCTGCGCAAGATCCGCCAGAATGTCATGTTCGTCCGCAAGGTTCGTCTCGCGGATTTCTTGTCGAATGCTTTGAAGGTTGTCCACGCGCCATGCTCCTGATCGGGTGAATATCCGGCTCAATTTACCAGAAACTGAAAAGTCTTGTTGCCTTTCGTTTCGGAATTCTAGAGGTATTATCCCTAGTTATGTATCATAATCGGGGTTTTTGATGGCGAACACGACGTATTCCGGGCTGTTGGACCGGATCGACGAAAGGATATTGGAGGTTCTCTCCAAGAACGGTCGCCTGCCGATCACAGACCTGGCGACACGTGTGGGCCTTTCCAAGAGCCCGTGTCAGGTGCGCGTGCGAAAGTTGCAGGAAGGCGGATATATTCTGGGGTTTCGCGCGATTCTCAACGCGCAGAAACTGGGGCTTGATCATATCGCTTTTGCCGAGGTGAAGTTGACGGACACGACCGAAAAGGCGTTGGAAGCGTTCAACAATGCGGTTCGCGATGTTCCGGAAATCGAACAATGCCACATGATTGCCGGCTCGTTCGATTATTTGCTGAAAATAAGGACATCGAACATTCGCGCCTATCGCCAGGTGTTGGGTGAAACGATTTCAAACCTGCCGTTTGTGGGAAACACGTCAACCCATGTGTCGATGCAGGCGGTCAAGGACAACGCTTATTGAGGGGCGGGGGCTGCCCGGAAGGGGTGCGCCTGCGAACCGGATCGGGCCATCCGGCGGCCCCTACCGCATGGCCGTCAGATGTCGGTTCAGTCGCCGGTTCACAAGCCCGAACCCCGTCGTCAGGATCAGCGTGAAAGTTACGAAATAGATCGCGATGATCGGATAAGGGATAAACGGGTTGAACGTCTTGTCGGCAAAATAGCTTGCATAATAAAGCGCATCACCTTTTTGTTTCCACGCGGGAAAACTGGAAAAGTAAACCAGCGCGGTTGCGTGAAACATAAAGATCGCCTCGTTCGTGTAGGACGGCCAGGCCAAC
>CAYXNM010000039.1:0-19562 GCA_964466385.1 uncultured Rhodobacter sp.
TCCATCGCGTCGGGCAGCCATGTGTGCAGGAACAATTGCGCCGATTTGCCCATGGCGCCGATGAACAACAGGAAGGTCAAAAGCTCGACCGCTGTGATATCAAGGAAAAGGAAGTGAATTTTGACCGTGGACAAATGATGTCCTTGCGCAAACACGTCGTCAAAGTGGATGCTGTCCACCATGAAAAACAGCCCGAATATCCCCAGTGCAAAGCCGAAATCACCGAACCGGTTCACAACAAAAGCCTTGATCGCCGCTGCATTGGCCGAAGGTTTGCGGTAGTAAAACCCGATCAGAAGATAGGAGGCGACGCCAACGCCCTCCCACCCGAAATACATCTGCAACAGGTTGTCAGACGTCACCAGCGTCAGCATCGCGAAGGTGAAGAACGACAGAAAGGCAAAGAAACGCGGTTTGTAGCTTTCGCCCTCTTTCCACTGCGGATCCTTGTCCATGTAGCCGAATGAATAAAGGTGAACGAGACTGGACACCGTGTTCACCACCACCAGCATGATCACCGTCAGACGATCCACCCGGATGGCCCAATCTGCGGACAGACTGCCGCTTTCGATCCAGCGGAAAATCGGGATTTGCTGGGTTTGGCCGTCAAAAGTCAGGAACATGATCCAGCTCAGCAACGCCGCCAGGAACAAAAGAGCGGTGGCCGTGATGATGGCCGCACGCTCGCCGATGAACCTGTGCCCAAATCCCGAAATCAGCGCGCCCGCCAGCGGGGCAAAGAGAATGGTGAGTTCCATGAGGCGCCTTAACCCTTCATCACATTGATATCTTCAACCGCGATGGTGCCGCGGTTGCGGAAGAAACAAACCAGTATCGCCAGCCCGATGGCCGCTTCGGCTGCGGCGACGGTCAGGACGAAGAGGGTAAACACCTGCCCCGCCAGATCGCCAAGAAAGCTGGAAAACGCGACAAAGTTGATGTTGACGGCCAGCAACATCAGCTCGATCGACATCAGGATGACGATGACGTTCTTGCGGTTGAGGAAAATGCCGAAAATGCCGATGACGAACACAAAGGCCGCGACCGTCAGATAGTGTTCAAGTCCGATCATCACGACAACCCCTGCCCCGGTTTGACATCTTTCAGTTCCATCGATTTTCCCGGATCCCGATACATCTGCCCAAGAATGTCCTGCCGCTTGATGTCGGTGCGGTGACGCATGGTCAGAACGATGGCCCCGATCATCGCCACCAGCAGGATCAGCCCGGCGGCCTGAAACAGATAGATGTACTGCGTGTAAATCAGTTGCCCGAGGGCAACCGTGTTTTGCGTGTCCTCAAGCGCAGGCGTGACAGCGGCGCGCGCGGCTTCGGCCCCTTCGGAAAACGTCCAGTGACCAAAAACCAGCCCCAGTTCCACCAGAAGAATGACCCCGATCAACAGCCCAAGGGGCAAATAGCGCGCCAGCCCGCCACGCATTTCGGCAAAATCAACGTCAAGCATCATCACGACAAAAAGAAAGAGAACGGCAACCGCGCCCACATAGACAATGACGAGGAGCATCGCGACGAACTCCGCCCCCAATAGGACAAACAGAGACGCGGACGAAAAGAAAGCCAGTATCAGCCACAAGACCGAGTGGACCGGATTGCGCGAAATCACCACGAACAAGCCGGAGACCACCGTCACCAGCGCGAACAGGTAAAATGCCAAGGCGGTAATGCCCATCACTTCTTTCCCCCCGTCGCGGGGGTTTCCCGCGGCTTCTTGGTTTTGCGCCAGTCCATGCCCGGCGCGTTCGATTGCTGCCCGTCCCCTATCGGTACGGGGCTTCCAATTCCAAATTCTTCGCGATCTCCGCTTCCCAACGCTCGCCGTTTTCCAGGAGGCGCGCCTTGTCATAGAACAACTCTTCGCGGGTTTCGGTCGCAAATTCGAAATTCGGGCCTTCGACGATGGCATCCACCGGACAGGCTTCCTGACAGAGACCGCAATAGATGCATTTGGTCATGTCGATGTCATAGCGCGTCGTCCGGCGCGAGCCGTCCTCGCGCGGTTCGGCCTCGATCGTGATCGCCTGTGCCGGACAAATCGCCTCGCACAGCTTGCACGCGATGCAGCGTTCCTCGCCATTGGGATAGCGGCGCAGCGCGTGCTCGCCACGGAACCGCGGGCTGAGCGGCCCTTTTTCATGCGGATAGTTCAGCGTCGCCTTTGGGCGGAAGAAATACTTGAACCCCAACCGGAAACCACCAGCAAAATCCGCCAGCAGGAAATATTTGACCGCGCGTGTCCAGTCGATCTGTGTCATGCGGTCACCCTCCCACGATCCAGCGTGCGTACGTGCCGCCGAACAATCCGTATTGCGCCGCAAACGCCACCAGAACGACCCAGCCAAGGCTCATCGGCAGGAAAACTTTCCAGCCAATCCGCATCAACTGATCATAGCGGTAGCGGGGCGTGATCGCCTTGACCATCGAAAAGATGAAAAAGAAGAACAGCATCTTGCCGACCATCCACAAGACGCCGTCCGGCAGACCCGGAACCGGCGACAGCCAGCCGCCGAAAAAGAGGATGGTGATCAGCGCGCACATCAACACGACCGCCATCAACTCGCCAATCATGTAAAGCAGAAACGGGGTGGAGCTGTATTCGACCTGATATCCCGCCACCAGTTCGCTTTCCGCTTCGGGCAGATCAAAGGGCGGGCGGTTGGTTTCGGCGAGCGACGAAATGAAGAAAAGAAATACCATCGGCAAATGCGGCAACCAGTACCAGTTGAAGAATCCGTAATTCCCGTCCTGTGCGCGCACGATGTCAGAAAGATTGAGCGAGCCGGTCGAAATCAGCACCCCCACGATGATGAACCCGATGGAAACCTCGTAAGAGATCATCTGCGCCGCCGAACGCAAGCTGCCCAAGAACGGGTATTTGGAGTTGGACGCCCATCCGCCCATGATCACGCCATAAACTTCGAGCGAGGAAATGGCGAAAATGTAAAGGATGCCGATGTTGAGATTGGCAATGACCCAACCGTCGGCCCACGGAATGACCGCCCACGAGACCACCGCCAGAACGAACGCGATCATTGGCGCCAGAAAATAGACGACCTTGTCGGCACCGGCGGGAACGACGATCTCCTTGACGATATACTTGATGAAGTCGGCAAAGCTCTGCAGCAACCCGAAAACGCCCACGATATTGGGCCCGCGACGCATCTGTACGGCGGCCCAGATCTTGCGGTCGCCATACATCAGGAACGCCAGGCTGACCAGGATCAGAACCAGCACCAAAAGGCACTGACCCAGAATGAACAGGAAAATCCCGAAATTGGTCTCAAAGAAGAATTCAGCCATGTCTCTTACGTTCCTTGACCATGATCAGACCATTGGTATTCCATCGGATTTGCAATTCTCCACGACGACCTCGGCGTCCAGTGTAAGCAATCCCTCCGGCAGTGCCGCTGACACGGTATAAACCGCATCTCCGCGCCAGATACCATCGCTTTCTTCAACTTTTGTGCGAACATGGCGGGCAAATCCATATCCCCGGATCAGCGTGTACTGCGCCGCTGCACATTTGGCGTAATCCGCGACATCGCCCTTGGTGCGCGCGCCCTTCATTTTCACCAGAAAATTGACCAGATCGTCATCCAGAAGCCGGGTTTGAATGCTCAGATATTCCGGAACATACAAGGCCTGCGTTTGCGATTTCCCGGCAAGGGACAACGTACACCCCGTGAGGGCGAACGTGCTTGTCAGAAAAAGAAGGGGCAGGCCAGGCATGGAACGCGCTTTTTACTCCGCAGCAATCGAGGGATCATTCACATCAGCGGCGGCTAGTTCGGCCATGACCATTGACGCGCGTGCGATCGGGTTTGAAAGGTAGAAATCCATCTTAGTGTTGGTGATTTTTCCCGCTTGCAGCGGCACAGTCTCGGGCAATGCAAGTGCATTTTCCAAAACCTCGTCGACCTGCGCCAGATGCGGGTGTGCTTTCGTCATTGCCGCGCGCAAGTCCGCCAGGGTGTCATAGGGCAAGACCCGGTCAAGCTCGGCTGACAACGCGCGCAGGATCGCCCAGTTTTCCTTGGCCTCACCCGGCGCGAAATTGGCCCGCATGGCCATTTGCGGACGGCCTTCGGTGTTGACGAACAGCCCGGTTTCCTCGGTATAGGCGGCGCCGGGCAGGATCACGTCGGCGCGATGTGCGCCCCGGTCCCCGTGGCTGCCCTGGTAGATCACGAAGGGTCCGGGGGCGATGTCGGCTTCGTCCGAGCCGAGGTTGTAAACCACGTCCGCCCCGCCAAGCGCCGCGTCAGGCCCGCCATCGGTCACGAACCCCAGATCAAGCGCACCCACGCGCGAGGCCGCCGTGTGAAGCACAAGCAATCCGCTTTGGGTGCTTTGGGCGATCTCCGTCGCCGCATGCAGAACAGCCGCCCCGTTCGGGCCGATCAAAGCCCCCTGCCCGAGGATCACCAGCGAGGCTTTGCCCCTGATTTCGTCCGACCCGCCAAGAGCAACAACATCGCGCAGCGCCTTGGTGTCATCGCCCACATGCGTGTAGTCATATGTCAGATCGGCCGCCTCGCCGACCAGTGCGATATCGGCACCCTTCAGCCACGCTTTGCGGATGCGCGCATTCAGAACCGGTGCTTCACTGCGCGGGTTTGTCCCGATCAGCAGAATTCTTTCCGCAACATCAATGTCTTCGATCCTCGCCGTGCCCGCATATGCCGCGCGGTTGTCCGCGGGCAGAGCCGCGCCATCGGTCCGGCATTCCGTTTTTCCACCCAGCGAGTCTGTCAGCGCCTTCAACGCAAAGATCGCCTCGACCGGGGCCAGATCGCCGGCAAGTGCTGCAATTTTCGCGCCTTTCATGGCGTTCGCGGCGGCGTTCAGCGCTTCGGGCCAGCTTGCCGCGCGCAATCGGCCGTTTTCACGGATATAGGGCCGGTCCAGCCGCTGGCGCCGCAGCCCGTCCCAGATGAATCGGGTCTTGTCGGAAATCCACTCTTCGTTCACGCCATCGTGGTTTCTGGGCACGATCCGCATCACCTCGCGCCCCTTGACGTCGGCGCGAATGTTGCTGCCAAGCGCGTCCATGACGTCGATCGTCTCGATCCTGCGCAATTCCCACGGGCGCGCCGTAAACGCATAGGGTTTGCTGGTCAGCGCACCCACAGGGCAAAGATCAATGATATTTCCCTGCATGTTGCTGTGCAGTGTTTCGCCGAGATATGTCGTGATTTCAGCATCTTCCCCGCGCCCGGTCTGCCCCATCTGCGCAATTCCCGCGACTTCGGTCGTGAACCGGACGCAGCGCGTGCAGGAAATGCAGCGCGTCATGTTCGTCGACACCAAGGGACCCAGATCAAGATCGTCCACCGCGCGTTTTGGTTCGCGGAAACGGCTGAAATCAACCCCGTAAGCCACCGCCTGGTCCTGTAGATCGCATTCGCCGCCCTGATCGCAGATCGGGCAATCCAGCGGATGGTTGATCAGAAGAAACTCCATCACGCCTTCGCGGGCTTTCTTGACCATGGGCGAGTTGGTCTTGACGACCGGGGGTTGCCCTTCGGGACCGGGGCGAAGATCGCGCACCTGCATCGCGCAACTGGCCGTGGGTTTGGGAGGGCCGCCGACCACCTCGACCAGACACATCCGGCAGTTTCCGGCAATCGACAGGCGTTCATGGTAGCAAAACCGCGGCACTTCGATCCCGGCAACTTCGCAGGCCTGAAGGATGGTCATGGCCGGATCGACCTCGACCTCAGCACCATCAATAACGATTTTCTTCTTGTCAGTCATAGTTTTACCTGCGTTTCAGGAATTCGCCGATGTGGCTGTCATTCGCAATTTCAGCCTCGCCGAAAGTGCAATAGGTTTCGGGGTTTTCGGTGTCGACGTCGTGCTCTGCGAAATAGGCAAGCGTGGCTGTCCGCAGCCGGTCCTGTTGAACCTTGTCATTGCGGAATGTCTCGATGTCATCCATCGAATAGCCCAAGCCTCGTGCCATTTGCACCGTTCCCAGGACGAAAAACGTGGCTTTTATCTTGCGCGGGTCTATCCGATCGCAATTCTTGTAGGTTTCACTGACAACTGCCCCGGTCAGCAAGCGGTCAAAAATGCCCTCTTCATCCCCAAGGCCCGTTTTGGCCGCCACTTGCGGCGCCGATGCCACCCAAGCGGCAATCAGAACTGTCCCTGCGAATGCGAGGACGCGTGTCCGTCTGTATAATTCAGTCATATGAAGTCTCCTTTCCCAAGAAAGGAAGACGAGACGCCCTTTGCTATGCAATAACATCCCTTTGACCGGCGTTCTGACCGGGCAAGGGATTGATATGTAAGGCGCAGTTGCACGAGCTTATTCCGCAGCTACGGCGCTGACGCGCCCGGTTTGTTTTGCTTTGATCCGATCCTCGATCTCATCCCGGAAATGGCGCACCAGGCCCTGAATGGGCCAGGCGGCAGCGTCACCGAGCGCGCAGATTGTGTGGCCCTCGACCTGTTTGGTCACATCAAGCAGCATGTCGATTTCCTCGATCTCCGCTTCGCCCTTTACCAGACGGTCCATGACGCGCATCATCCAGCCGGTGCCTTCGCGGCAGGGCGTGCACTGTCCGCAGCTTTCGTGCTTGTAAAACGCGCTCAACCGCCAGATCGCCTTGATGATGTCGACCGACTGATCCATCACGATGACCGCCGCCGTCCCAAGACCCGACCGCTGATCGCGCAACCAGTCAAAATCCATGATTGCGTCAACCGCAATATCCTTTGGCAGCAGGGGAACCGACGCGCCACCGGGAATGACCGCCTTGAGGTTGTCCCACCCGCCGCGAATTCCGCCGCAATGCTTGTCGATCAGGTCCTTGAGCGGGATCGACATCGCCTCTTCCACCACGCAGGGATTGTTGACGTGGCCCGAGATCGCGAAAAGCTTGGTTCCGGAATTGTTCGGACGTCCGAATGACGCGAACCAATCCGGTCCGCGCCGCAGGATCGTCGGGACGACCGAGATGCTTTCCACGTTATTGACCGTCGTCGGGCACCCGTAAAGGCCAGCCGCCGCCGGAAAGGGCGGTTTCATGCGCGGCATACCTTTTTTGCCTTCCAGGCTTTCCAACATAGCGGTTTCTTCGCCGCAAATATAAGCACCCGCGCCATGGGTCAGGTAAAGGTCGAAATCCCAGCCGGAGTTTGCGGCGTTCTTTCCCAGCAGCCCAGCGTCATAAGCTTCGTCGATCGCCACCTGAAGGGCTTCGCGTTCGCGAATGAATTCGCCGCGTATATAGATGTAACCGGCGTTGGCCCCCATGCCGAAACCCGCGATCAGACACCCTTCGATCAGCGTGTGCGGATCGTGGCGCATGATCTCGCGATCCTTGCAGGTGCCCGGTTCGGATTCGTCGGCATTGACCACCAGATAGCCGGGCCGGCCGTCGCTTTCCTTGGGCATGAATGACCATTTCAGACCCGTGGGAAACCCAGCACCTCCGCGCCCGCGCAGCCCCGAGGCCTTGACCTGTTCCACCACCCAATCACGGCCATTTTTAATAAACTTTTCCGTACCGGACCAGTGGCCACGTTTCCTGGCCCCCGCAAGCGAGCGATCATGCATGCCGTAAAGGTTGGTGAAAACCCGGTCGTTGTCATTGAGCATCGTATTTAACCTTCATCGCTCTGCCGGCTGCGCCAGACCTGAAAAAGCACGACCAGTGCCCAGATCAAGGCCGCTACGGCCGAAAAATCCACCAGGAACGCATAGCGCGGGGGCCAATTCATCTGCCCCCCCAGCCATGATATTCCCATCCATCCCACCATCGCCACGAGAATGACGATAGAGGCAACCCTCATCTTCTGCCGGTCCCTGTCGGGCCTGTCCGGAACGTCTGGCGGGGGTTTCGAAGCCTTAGCCATCAACCACAACCCCATGCTTGCGTCCGCGCGCGACCTGCGCCGGTTTGCAGCGCGCTGCCTGTCCGGAATACCGGCGGTCTTTGCAGCCGTACCGCAAGACCCCGGTAATAAGAGAAGTGCCAGACAAGCGGTCCATCACGTCATCCGGCCTTTCTGGAAAGGGCAATGGCCTGCTTGCGCCAGTTCCCGGACTGCGCGCTGCCATCATTCGCGGCGATGTTTTGATCCAGCCACGCCAGCTCGCGCCTGTTCATCGTGACCAGTTGCTGAAAATGAAAGATACCTGCGGCATGCAGCGCCGTTTCCTCGTCAGAGCCGATCCCGTCGATCTTTTGCAAATCGTCCGGTTGGCCGTCATTGGGTCGTTCCAGACCTTTGGGCGCACGTGGCGGAATGGTTTCAGGCGCGGGTTTTGGTTTTTTCGCGCCCACCGGTTCGCTCAGCGTGAGGGGGGCCGGTGCTTTCTTTTCCGGCCCGTCGGCGCGCGCCACTTTTTGCGCTTCCCCAAGAACCCGCGCCTTTAGTTTCGCGTCGACGTCCGAAGCGTCCGGCTGGGGCTTCGCCTCGGCCTTTTCGGACAATTCCGACTTGATTGCCGCCGCTGCGGGGCGCTTGTCTTTTCCGGTCGTCGCAGGTTTTTCGGCGGTCGCGTCACTGGCACGCGCGGCGGCTTCGGCGACACGCCGCGCAACACGGTTCCCACGACGCCGGCAAAGAACCCGGCGCAGCAAGAGGCCGGACAAAAGGATCGTCACAACGCCGATGACACCGGATTGCAACTGGTCCTGCCCAAAGTCGTTCACCAGCGTCACCGCCAGAAAACCACCCAGAGCAATGGCGATCAGCCAGCAAAAGGTCCGGCAAATGGGATTGGTATTCGTTTGGTCGGTCATTTCACTCTTCTTTCTCCGTAAAGGCCGGTCACGATGTGACGTTTCCTTTCGGCTTGGATGTTGAAATGTCAGTTTCCTCGCCAATTCCTAACAATTTGGCCTGTTTTACCCAGTTATCCCGGCTGGCCCGGCCCTTGAACCGCAAAAGGTTCTGGTCGACCCACGAAACCTCGGCATCGGTCCATTTCGCGATCTGTTCGAAATGAAAGACGCCCATGTCGTTCAACAGTTTTTCCAGTGCCGGGCCGACGCCGCTGATCCTTTTCAGATCATCGGCCTCTCCCGCCGCGGGCTTGGCCGCCATCGCCGGTTTTGCAGCGTCGTCGCCTTCGGTCGCTTCCGTGGCCCGGGCAACAGGCCGGACCGCGCCCCCGCCGGATGTGACGCGCGCAACCGTGTCCCCGAACTCGACCGCACGCGAAGCCGAAGCATTGTACTTTGTCCGCCCGCTTTCAAATTCCTTCAGACTGGTCAGCCCCGACAATGGTTCCGCCGCGTAGCGTCCGTTCTGAGGGCCCGGCACCGGCACCTCGCCCCGCCCGAACGCATCAAGAATGTCGGCGAACTGCTCAGCCGTCAGATCCTCGTAGAAATCCTTGCCAATCTGCACCATGGGGGCGTTGGTGCAGGCGCCCAGACATTCGACCTCTTCCCAACTGAATTTTCCGTCGGGCGACATTTCATGCGGCTGCGCAGCAATTTTTTCGCGGCAAACGCCGATCAGGTCTTCGGCCCCGCAGATCATGCAGGTCGTGGTCCCGCAGACCTGCACATGGGCGACCGAGCCCACGGGTCTGAGTTGAAACATGAAATAGAACGTGGCGACTTCTAGCGCACGGATGTAATCCATCCCCAACATCCCGGCCACGGCTTCAATCGCCGGACGCGTCAGCCAGCCTTCCTGTTCCTGCGCGCGCCACAGAAGCGAAATCACCGCGCTGGCCTGACGGCCGTCGGGGTATTTGGCGATCTGGGTCTTCGCCCATTCCGCATTGCCTTTGGTAAAGGCGAATGAGTCCGGTTGTTCAGTGTGCAGGCGGCGCAGCATCAGGCGCATCCTCCGAATTGAGAGATTGCAATTGTCTTGTCGGTCTTGTCTTCTTGGATCGCGCCAGCCTGAAACAGTTCTTCCAGCGCCAAAAGAACCCGCCGCTGGCGGATGATTTTCAGCGACCCGTCCGTTGGCCGCGACATGTCGTCAACTGTGGGCGCAACCCCGTCACGCTCCATCTGACTGAAAAAAGCGCTGCGCCTCATGGTGCAGTTGTGGTTTGAAAATGTCGTGTCGATATAGGCCAGCGCCTCGGCGCGGGTCTCGATCAACTGGCTGGCCGCGCTGGCGCCCGTTGCCACCAAGAGGAATGCCGCGACATATAAGAGCGTCATGCGCAGCCCCCGAATTTTGAAATTGTCGCCGCGGGATCAGAGGCATCCGGGCAAACCGACCCGCTGGCAATCAGGTCTTGCAGCGTCTTGAAAACCCATCTGTGCCGCATCAGTTTGGACGTGTTGACACTTGGGTTCGCGCGATCAAGGTCGCTTGGACTTTGACCATCGGCGCGCATTTGCACCAGCAAGGCAGCTTCGCTCAAATGACACTGCGACGCCTGAAAGACCGCGTCCAGGTATCGCGTCGCTTGCGCTTCATCCGTCACAGGGCCGATATCGCCGCTGGAAAGCGCGAAACCCGGTGTGAACGAACCGCAAAAGAGCATGAACGTAAGGGCCAGCGCGCGTTTCATCGATCGATCTCTCCGAACACAACATCAAGCGACCCCATGATGGCGGCCATATCCGCCAACTGATGCCCCCTGGCAAGGTGATCCATGGCTTGAAGGTGCAGATATCCCGGTGCGCGGATCTTGGCCCTGTAGGGTTTGTTGGTTCCGTCGCTGACCAGAAAAACGCCAAACTCGCCCTTGGGCGCCTCGACGGACGCATAGACCTGTCCGGCGGGAACGTGAAACCCTTCGGTATAGAGCTTGAAGTGATGGATAAGCGCCTCCATCGAGGTTTTCATGTCCCCGCGCTTGGGTGGGGTCAGCTTGCCGCGGGCCATGACATCGCCGGTTGCTTCCTCAAGCTTGCCGATGGCCTGCTGGATGATTTTCACGCTCTCGCGCATTTCCGCCATGCGCAACAGATACCGGTCGTAACAATCGCCGTTCTTGCCGACAGGGATCAGAAAATCGAACTCGTCATAACATTCGTAAGGTTGCGCACGGCGCAAATCCCACGCCAGACCCGACCCACGCACCATGACCCCCGAAAACCCCCATTCCAGCGCGTCTTTTTCCGTAACAATCGCGATATCGACATTGCGTTGCTTGAAAATCCGGTTCTCGGTCAAAAGGTCCGAAATGTCGTCCAGAACGGCGGGAAACTCCATCGACCATTGCATGATGTCGTCCAGCAGATCCTGTCCAAGATCCTGATGCACGCCACCGGGGCGGAAATAGTTGGCATGAAGGCGCGCACCACAGGCACGCTCGTAAAACACCATCAGTTTTTCGCGTTCCTCAAACCCCCAGAGCGGAGGCGTCAACGCGCCCACGTCCATGGCCTGCGTGGTCACGTTCAGCAAGTGGTTGAGAATGCGCCCGATTTCCGAATAGAGCACCCGGATCAGGCTGGCGCGGCGCGGGATCGTGGTTTCGGTCAGCTTTTCGATGGCCAGGCACCAGGCGTGTTCCTGATTCATCGGCGCGACATAATCCAGACGGTCGAAATAGGGAAGGTTCTGCAGATACGTGCGGCTTTCCATCAGCTTTTCGGTGCCGCGATGCAGAAGACCGATATGCGGGTCGCACCGTTCGACGATTTCACCGTCAAGTTCCAGCACCATCCGCAAAACACCATGGGCCGCAGGGTGTTGCGGGCCAAAGTTGATGTTGAAATTGCGGATTTTCTGTTCGCCCGTCAAAGCATCGTTCTGGGAACCGTCCATATCAGGAAACCTCGGCCATTGCTGTGGTGGACTGGACGGTCATCACCCCGCCAAGACACCGTGTCTCGAATTCCGATAGCGCGGGCATATCCCGGGGAGAAGCCCCGGAGAGTGCACCGAAAATCGGAAACATGTATGTTGAACTGATCATTGTCCCGCGCCCGCTCAACTCTTTTCCTCGGGCAGGATGTATTCAGCGCCCTCCCAGGGCGACATGAAATCAAACTGCCGGTATTCCTGAACCAGTGAAACGGGCTCGTAAACCACGCGCTTTTCCTTTTCGTCATAGCGCACTTCGTTGTAACCGGTCGTCGGAAAATCCTTGCGCAGCGGATGCCCGCGGAACCCGTAATCCGTCAGGATGCGCCGCAGATCCGGATGCCCCGAGAACATCAGCCCGTACATGTCGAACACTTCCCGTTCAAACCAGTTGGCCGATGGATGAACACCGGTGATCGATGGAACCGTCTCATGCTCGCGCACCGCGACCGTCAGGCGCAGACGCAGGTTCTGGCGCATGGACAGAAAGTGATAGATCACGTCAAAACGCTTCTCGCGCGCGGTGTAATCCACGGCCGTGATGTCAATCAGCGTTGAAAAGAGGCAATTCCGGTCGGTCTTCAGAAATTCGGCCAACGGCGCGACGGCATTCAACGCGACGTTGGCGTTCAGTTCGCCATGCGCGATGGCCATGGACAGAACGCAGTCGGGTTTCTTGCTTTCAATATGGGCGGCCAGGTCTTCAAGCGCTGTGGTCATCTGCTGTCCTTTAGGTGCCGGTCCTTACCGGGCAATCGTTCCGGTGCGCCGGATTTTTCGCTGAAGCTGCAAAATACCGTAAAGCAGCGCTTCGGCCGTCGGCGGGCAGCCGGGAACGTAGATATCCACGGGCAAGACCCGGTCGCACCCGCGCACCACCGAATAGCTGTAATGGTAATACCCGCCACCATTGGCGCAGGATCCCATCGAGATCACATAGCGCGGCTCGGGCATCTGGTCGTAAACCTTGCGCAGGGCCGGGGCCATCTTGTTGGTCAGCGTACCGGCCACGATCATCACGTCCGACTGGCGCGGACTGGCGCGGGGCGCAAAACCGAACCGTTCCGCATCATAGCGCGGCATGGCCACGTGCATCATTTCAACCGCGCAGCAGGCCAGACCGAACGTCATCCAGTGAAGCGAGCCGGTGCGCGCCCAGTTGACCACGTCCTCCGCCGTTGTCAGCAAGAACCCTTTGTCCTGAAGTTCGCGGTTGAGATGGATCGTCGCGGCCTCGGTGTCGGGGCCTCCGGCGATTGTCGAAGTGCTTACGACCATTCCAGCGCACCTTTCTTCCATTCATAGGCAAATCCGATGGTCAGCACGCCCAGAAAGACGATCATCGACCAGAACCCCAGTTCACCCACGTGCTGAAAGCTTGCGGCCCACGGGAACAGAAAGGCCACCTCGAGATCGAAGATGATGAACAGGATCGACACAAGGTAGAATCGAACATCGAATTTCATCCGCGCATCGTCAAAGGCATTGAACCCGCATTCATAGGCGCTGATCTTTTCCGCATCCGGGTGCCTGACGGCGATCACCGCCGCTGCAAGCACCAAAACCAGCCCGATCGCCACGGCCAGACCAAGGAAAATGATGACGGGAAGATATTCTCTGAGCAAGGCGTCCAAACCACGTTCCTGACTTTGTTATTTCAACGCATCAAATGTCCCGTTTCGTTTACTCCCGCCGCAAAGAGAGGTCAACCGACACTGGGTGCGACGCAGTGGCTTGTCTCAGCTATTTGAACGCGCCTGCCTGGACAACTGATCAAGCAACCGAAATCGGCCCTGCAACGACCGTGCGTGGAACTGCGATTGCGAGGATCGCAAGAGACCGATTGGCCCGAAAACACGCTGTCGGGGAATCATACCAGCATGCCCAATGACGAACCCATGATTGAGGGCAGGCAGGAGACTGCAGCACGCATTCAACCCTCGGCCTTTTTGGCACGAACCCTGTCCCCACTCCCGTCCGGCGGCACCGCCGGGCAGCGCCTGCCCTGTCAGGTTTTGCAGGAACCCCGCCGAGAACCAGATGTGTGAATGAAATAGCCTGGGGGGAGGGTCGGGCGCGGCCCGGCGTTGCCGTGCCAGACGACGTTGAGAGGATGGAATTGGGGTGGCAAGGGCAGCTCTTTTGTCCTGCCCCACAAGTCTGTGATTGGCCGGGTTGGAATCAAAGGGGACCCTCCGGTTATCAAGGGAGTGTTGCGGCATCCCCGATTGCGACAATGCTCAGAGGTTTTTTGCAATGCCGCGTCCGGCGCGCCATCAAGCGATGTTTTCGCGAGGCTTTGCAAGGATGGGAAAGAATACGATCACGAACATCAGAAAGGCGATGATCCAAAACCCGCCAGCAAGGTCCAGCAGTATCGGCGCGTTGCCGGTATAAGTCGACAGGATACGCGCGCCCCCTGCACCGATTGCAAACAGGTAGATCAATGTGACGGGCCACGTCGCGCGCAGCATCCGGCCGGAATGGCCAAGGCTGGCGCGGGTCATCATGGCCAGTGTCATCACCGCAACCGCCCCTGCGGTCCAGCCGTGGGGGACCGCTCCCATGGGTAGGTTGCCAAACCCAGCATAGCCCATGGCGAGCATGAAAAAACCCGTAACAACAAACAGATAGGCAATATGCAGGATCCAGACGAGGGGTTCGCGCCAGGCCTGCCAGCCAACCCAGCGACCCAGGCGCACCAGATGGGCAACGCCGGTCATCCCGGCCAGAACGCCGACACCGCGCCAGCCCGGCACCGCGACCCAAACCAACAGAACCGTCGCGCTCGTCAACAGGATCAGCTTGTCCATCGCATTGAACGCAACCGGCAATCGTCCCGCATCCTGGCGTGCCAGCCAGTTGCGGGTAAAACTTGGCACAACCCGTCCACCGATCACGATGATCAGCATGACAATCGACCCGGCCCCCAGGCGCGCTCCGGCCCCGCCAAGGTCAATGCCAAGAATGGCTTCGGTCAGGAACACCCCATCCCCCACCGTAAACGCACCTACGATCGCCAGCACCAGCAGATTACGCCAGTTCTTGCCCGCGATGATTTCACGCCCAAGGATCGCCAGCAGGACGACGGGAAAGGCAAGCTCTCCCAGAACCGCGACAATTGGTCCAAGATGGGCCGAGCCCAAAGCAACCAGCCGCGCCAGCACCCACAAACCCGCCAACCCCGCCGTCGGCCAGCCGACCACCGGCATCCGCCCTGTCCAGTTGGGCACCGCCGTCAGCAGGAAACCCGCCAGCACCGCGTAACTGTACCCAAACAACATTTCATGCATGTGCCATTCCACCGGCGCGAACCGCGATGGCAGATCCCAGCCCTGGGACAGCATCAGGATCCACAAGGTCATGGAAAACGCCGCCCAGAGCCCGGCGGACAGGAAAAACACACGAAACCCGTGGCTGAACAAAACCGGGCCGCGATACGCGCGGCGGCGGGCAGAGGTCGTTGCCATCGTCAGCCCATCCAGCCAGGTTTTCGTTTCTCGAAAAAGGCGGCGATTCCCTCGCGCGCCTCCTCGCCCTCCCACGTGGCCACAAGACGTTCAATGGTTGCGTCGATGATGGCGGGCGTGATGGCAGGGCCAAGCATCCGTGTCAGACGTTTGGCTTCCGCCACCGCGTTCGGAGCGGCACTGAGATAAGGCGCGATTTCCCGTTCGATCGCGGCGTCAAGCGCGTCCGGCTCCACGGCCTGCGCCAGAAGATTGAGCGAGACAGCCTCGCTGGCGCCAAAGAGCCTTGCCGACATGAAGACCCGCCGCGCCTTGTCTTCCCCCATCCGCGCCAGAACATAAGGGCTGATCGTGGCCGGGATCAGACCCAGCCTGACTTCGGTCAGGCCGAATTGCGCGGCGCTCACGCCGATGGCGACGTCACAAACCGACATCAAACCAACGCCGCCGCCAAAGGCATTTCCGGAAATCCGGCCGATCAGCGGCTTGGGCAGGGTGTTGAGCGCGAAAAGCGCGTCGGCCAGTCGCCTGGCCTCGTGCCCGCGCTGTTTTGCGGTTGCGTTCATCTGGTCCTGCATCCAGCGCAAATCCCCGCCGGCGCAAAAGGATTGGCCCCTGGCCCCCAGAACCACGACGCGCACGGCGTTGTCGGCGCTCAAACGCTGCGCCGCCTGTGCAAGCTCGCCAATCATTTCGCCGGACATCGCGTTGTGCTTTTGCGCCCGCGACAGCCACAGCCACGCAACACCGCGCGGGTCGATTTCAAGTTCCAGCGTTTCAAACATCTCCACCCTCCCTGACGGTGCTACCGCGCAATGTCCGGGCAAACTTCGCGGCGGTTGCGATCCTGTCGGCGTCAAGACCCGTCTTCAACCCCCGGGACAACAGGAAATCGTTCACGCGTTCGGTCGCGACATTGCCAGCGGAGCCGGGCGCAAAGGGGCATCCGCCCAGACCACCGGCCGCCGCGTCAAAAACCCTGACGCCAAGCGCAAGGGACGCCTCGATATTTTCAAGCGCGCGCCCTGTCGTGTCGTGGTAATGCCCTGCAAGCCGGCTTGCCGGAACTTCCTCAAGAACCGCCCGCAGCATGCGCGTGATGGTTTCCGGCGTTCCCTGACCGATCGTATCGCCCAGCGAAACCTCGTAACACCCCCGGGCACAAAGGGTCGCGGCCAGCCTTGCAACCGCGCCGGGATCGACCGGGCCATCGAACGGGCAGTCGGTCACGCACGAGACATATCCGCGCACGGGCACCCCGTCCTCCTGCGCCGCCCTGATGACCGGGGCAAACCGTGCCAGACTCTCCTTTACCGAGCAGTTGATGTTGGCCTGCGAAAACCCTTCGGAGGCCGAGGCAAAGATCGCGATTTCATCGGCTCTTGCCGCAATCGCGTCACGATAGCCCCGCAGATTTGGCGCCAGAGCCGCATAGGACACACCCTTTTTTCGGGTAATTCCCGCCAGAACCGCCGCCCCGTCGGCCATTTGTGGCACCCATTTCGGCGACACGAACGCGGCAACCTCGATCCTTGAGAACCCCGCATCCGACAGCAAGTCGACCAGCGTGACCTTGTCGGCGGTCGAAATCGCGGCGGCTTCGTTTTGCAGGCCATCTCGTGGACCCACCTCGAATATCCGGGCCTGTTCAGTCATTCGGAAGCTCGTAGAAATCCTTGTGATAAAGCCGCTCGGCCCCTTTGGGGGGCAGGGCTTTCTGAAATGACGGACGTGCCAGCAACCGGCGGCCATAGCCCGCGACATTGGGAAATTCCTCAAGGCGGACGAAATGCCCGGCCCCGTAAATGGAATAGCCGATATTGGTGTCAATCGCCGAAAATCCGCTTGCCAGCAGGAAATCCCGACCCTCAAGCGCGCTTTCCACGACCCCAAGCACCCGTTTCAGGCGCATGGTCTCGTATTTCATGACGCTGAGCGAGCGCATCCAGGGTTCGCGCATCACCACATGGTGCTGCGTGAGCGTGGCAAGGTGCTGCCCGATCGTTTCGGCAAAATGCAGCCACTGCACCCATTCCCAATGCTCCGGATCGCCAAGCGCACGACCAAGCCCGCATTCAGGGTAGGTCGCCACAAGGTATTCCGTGATGGCCCCGGTTTCAAAGATCGTCAGCCCCCGGTCCTGGAGCGCAGGGACGCGCCCGGCGGGAGAAAGTCTGCGGTAATCGTCCGTGAACAACGATCTTCGGAACGAATGCACCACCAGCTCGAACTCCAGACCCATTTCAAGCAGCAGGGCGAGCGTGCGGGTGGACCGGCTTTCCCAACCGTGGTGCAGGCGCCGGGGCATCGGTTTGCTGGCTTCAGGCATTGGCGGCCTCGTGTTGACGTCGGGCGAGATGTGTTCTTGACCGGGCGAAACCGCGCCCTGACCGCAAGGGTCGGATATGTCGGTGCGATTTCACGCGTCCCGGTCCGCTGACAGCGGTTCAAACGTGATCAGGCAGGCGCCTGCCTCGACCTGTGACCCGGCACTTGTGCGAATGTCGGCAATCACGCCGTCGCGCGCCGCGTCCAGGGAATGTTCCATTTTCATCGCCTCAAGCAATACCAGACGGTCGCCTTTTGCAAACCGATCACCGGGGCTTACGAACATTTCGCGCACAAGCCCCGGCATCGGGGCCAGCACCTCATCGCCGTGATCGTCCTGCCCGCCCGCCCGATCCAGAGGGTCAACGGGCAAGAACCGCAGGTTTGCGCTTCCGAAAACAGAGATTGTCCCGTCCGAACCCCTGAAACACGCCGGGGCGGCCGCGCCGTCGATCCGCCAGCCCGGCCCGGCCCGTTGCACAGCGACCTTTTCGCCCCCGGCTTCAAAAGACCAGTTTCCCGCGGAGACCTGCGAATAGCGGACGTCAAAAACCTGCCCGTCCCATACCAGCGACAACGATTGCGTGATCGGCGACCAGAGCGAAAACCCCGAGAATTCCCGGTCGGCACCAAGCCCGGCTGCGATCACGCCCGCCAGCGCAATAGCTTGCGGGGTTACCGCCGGGCTTTCGGTCAGGGTCTGCTGGTCCCGTTCGATCAGGCCCGTATCCATTTTGCCAGCGGAAAAATCCGCGTTGCGGGCAAGGGCGGACAAAAAATCAATGTTGGTCACAACACCTGCGATCTGCGTTTTACCAAGGGCTGTCCGCAATCTTTCAAGCGCCACCTCGCGGTTCGGGCCATGCACCGTCACTTTTGCGATCATCGGGTCGTAATAGGGCGAAACGCTGTCGCCCTGCCGAACGCCGCTGTCAATGCGTGCATGTGCCGGAAAGACCAGATGCTCCAGCCTGCCGGTTGCGGGCAGAAAACCACCGGGGACGTCCTCGGCGTAGATGCGGGCCTCCAGTGCGTGGCCGCGGATCGTGATATCGCCCTGTGCAGAGGGTAGTTTTTCGCCCGACGCCACGCGGATCTGCCATTCCACAAGATCGATACCCGTGATCGCTTCGGTAACGGGATGTTCCACCTGAAGGCGGGTGTTCATCTCCATGAACCAGAAACGCCCCGGTTTCAGCCCGCCTTTGGCATCCACGATGAATTCAACCGTGCCGGCGCCACGATAGCCGATGGCCCTGGCTGCCGTGACCGCGGCCTGTCCCATTTCGGCACGCAACGCTGGCGTCATGCCCGGAGCGGGGGCTTCTTCCAGCACTTTCTGGTGGCGGCGCTGCAACGAGCAATCCCGCTCAAAGAGATGCACAGCGTCCCCGCCGTCGCCAAAAACCTGCACTTCGATGTGACGGGGCTTTTGGATGTATCTTTCGATCAGAACCGCATCGTTGCCAAATGCCGCCTTCGCCTCGTGGCGTGCGGATTTGAGGGCATCGGCGAATTGAGAGGCGTCCTTTACCAACCGCATTCCCCGCCCGCCACCGCCCGCGACGGCCTTGATCAGGACAGGATAACCAATATGCGCGGCCTGCGAGGCCAGCAGCGTGTCGTCCTGGTCCGAACCGTGATACCCCGGCACGACAGGAACGCCCGCCTTTTCCATCAGCGATTTGGCCGCGTCCTTGAGCCCCATCGCCCGGATCGCCGTCGCCGAAGGCCCGATGAATACCAGACCGGCTTTTTCGACGGCCTCGACGAAATCGGGGTTTTCGCTGAGGAACCCGTAACCGGGATGGATCGCCTGGGCCCCGGTCACAAGGGCCGCGTCGATGATGGCCTGTGCGTTCAGATAGCTTTCCGGGGCGGGCGGCGGGCCGATCCGGACGGCCTCATCCGCCATATCCACATGACGCGCACCCTGATCGGCGTCCGAATGGACGGCCACGGTCCGCACGCCCAGACGGTGCGCCGTGTCGATCACGCGACA
>CAYXNM010000040.1:0-19499 GCA_964466385.1 uncultured Rhodobacter sp.
GGAATGGTGAATTCCACGCTCAGACCACCCAGATCAGCGCTTTCGTCCAGTTTCAGGCTGCCCCCGTGGCTGCTGGCGATGTCGGTCGCGATCGTCAGGCCAAGGCCGACGCCGGTGCCTCGGTTCTGGTTGCGCGCAATGTCGAGCCGCTCAAACGGACGCACGGCCTTGTCGCGGTAATCGGGCTGGATGCCGGGGCCATCGTCCTGAACGCTGAATGTCACGTGGCGTTCAGAAATATGCACGGACAATCGGCAGCGCGACCCGTATCTGAGCGCGTTCGTGATCAGGTTTTCCAGCGCACGGCGCACCGCCAGTGGGCGCATTTCGGCCAGCGCGGGATTGCGCAGCCCTTCGGGGGCGACGAATTCAATCGTGCCGCCCGTCCGGGCGGTGGCATCGGCAACCTGCCTGCCAAGGGCAACCGGGTCGGTCAGTTCGCTTGACTCCGTTGAATCCCCCCGTGCGAAGGCCAGAAATTCGTCCAGCATCGCCTCCATGTCGTCGACGTCGCGGACCAGATCGCGAATGTCTTCCTCGCCGCTGGCCAGTGACAGGCCCAGTTTCAGGCGCGTCAAGGGCGTGCGCAGATCGTGGCTGACACCCGACAGCATCATCGTGCGCTGTTCGATCTGGCGTTCTATCCGCGCGCGCATGTCCAGAAACGACTGTCCCGCCTGACGGACTTCGGTCGCACCTGCGATGGCGTAATGGACATTCTGACCCTTGCCAAATGCCTCGGACGCGCGGGCAAGGCGACGGATCGGGCGTACCTGATTTCGCAGAAAGATAAAGGAAATCAGTGTCATGAGGATCGAAACGAAGATCATGAGCACCAGCAATTGATGGGGGTTGGGTGCGGATACACGCGACCGGCTGAAGCGGATCGCATAGGGACCCTTGTTGGTCGCGACATGCAAGACGACGCGCCGGTCGTGACTGGCAAGATCAATGAAGGTGACGGCGGGCAGGCGCCCGCGAATCGCGGTTATCACCGATTTCCCGGTCAAATCCGAGATTTTCTTGAGGTTGCCGCTTTGACGGGTGTCAGGGGGAAGTCGCGAAAACCTCAGCCCCAGCGGGTTGCCGATTTCATGCGCGGCGGCTTCTCCTTTTTCCGGTGTGTCCGCCTTGTTGATCTCGGCGAGCAACAGGTCGAGTTCCACGACGATATTCGCGGTCAGCTGATCGGTCACACCGTCGAAATGACGCTGGATGAACACGACCGAAACGACAAGCTGGATCGCGATGATGGGGAAAATCAGAATGAGCGCCGCGCGCCCGTAAAGGCCTTTGGGCAGGAAGGACTTGATCCAATCGAAATTCATGGTGATACCCTTAACGTGCAAGCCCGAAGATGTACAAGGAAACCGGATGGCCGACAGCCCGTTCAACCTGAATTTCGATCCACCGGTGGGCGTGGCGGAACCACTTGCGCCGGGCCTGAGACGGATCGTGGCGCCCAATGCCTCGGCCATGACGTTTCGCGGGACGAATACCTATCTGCTGGGCACGCGCCAATTGGCGGTGATCGATCCGGGACCGGATGACGCCGCGCACATGACGGCCATCCGGGAGGCCGCCGGAGGGGATGAAATCAGCCACATCCTTGTCACCCACAGCCACCTTGATCATTCACCGCTTGCCCGGCGGCTGGCGGATCTGACGGGCGCGCCGATCTTTGCTTTTGGCAACAGTTGGTCGGGCCAGAGCCCGCGCATGGCCGCGCTCGCCCGGGTTGGCGATCTGGGAGGGGGCGAAGGTGTCGACCGGAATTTCGCACCCGATATCCTGCTTGGCGATGGCGAGGTCGTGAAGGGAGCAGGCTGGACGCTTCACGCAATCCACACACCGGGGCACTTTTCAAATCATTTGTGTTTTGGCTGGGAGGGAACGGGAAATGTCTTTTCCGGGGATCACGTGATGGGCTGGGCGACGACGCTGGTGTCACCGCCTGACGGCGATCTGGGGGCCTTCATGGCGTCGCTTGACAAAATGCATGCGCGCGCGGGCGATCGACGCTATTTTCCCGGCCACGGTGACGTTCTTTCCGACCCACACCACATGATCAGAACCTTGATATCGCACCGTAAAATGCGTGAACGTCAGATCAGGCAGGTGCTCTCCGAAGGGGCAGGGACACCCCTTGGAATTGCGCGGGCCATCTACACGGATATCGATCCCGGCCTTGTCCCGGCCGCCGCGCGGAACGTGTTTTCGCATCTTATCGACCTGGCAGAGCGAAACATCGTTTCACATACCGGCGCGCTTTCGCACAGCACAAGTTTTCGCCTGGAGGAACCCGCCTGATTATTTGAGGACGGGCCGTGTGAATACCACTGGACGGCTGAAAACCCCTTTGTTATACGACCCCGCGCGTCACCCAAATCGGCCCGCAATATTCCGGCGTAGCTCAGTGGTAGAGCAGTTGACTGTTAATCAATTGGTCGTAGGTTCGAATCCTACCGCCGGAGCCAAAAACCTCCAATAAAACAAAATCTTACAGCAATCTCCAGTGAGGGTATTTTTCGATTTTTCGACTTGCAAAACGCTGTATCGGGGGAACCGTGGCAAATCCGGGATACTTAAGTGGTTCAGATTTGACCTGGCAAATGCCGCCTGAAAAGCGGTAACTGTCACATCAAGTCGGAACCATCACAGTTAAACGCGCCATGAAACGCCGTGGCGGTCAATCTGCGCCGTGATCGGGACGGGGCTTGGCGGCATCGGTGACATTCAACCGACCCGGGACCGACCCGCGCCGCGGCGGTGCCTGCGCCTCCGAAAGTCGAGTGGTCAAATGGTCCGCTAGATCCGTGATATCCAGTTCGGTCTTTACAGCGCCAATTCGTTTTGCCGCCGCCGGCATCCCGTAGACGATGCACGAGGACTGGCCTTCGCCGAGGGTATACGCTCCGGCGCGGCGCATCTTTAGCAGGCCTTTTGCGCCATCTCGGCCCATGCCGGTCAGGATCACACCGATGGCCTTTTCACCCGATGATGAGGCGATCGAAGAAAACAGGGCGTCAACCGAGGGACGGTGATTGTTTATCGGGGCGTCATCGGTGACGGCACTGACCAGACGGCCCGCTGTGCGGTTGATGCGCAGGTGTCGCCCGCCCGGTGCGATGCGCACCATTCCGGGTTTCAGGGCCTCGCCTGCAAGGGCTTCGGAGACGTCGAAACCCAGATTGTCGGCCAGTCTCTTGGCAAAGCTTGCGGTGAATTCGCCGGGCATATGCTGGGCGATCACAATTGGCGGGAGCGGATCAATCGCCCTCAGCCGTTCGAGCAAATGACTGATGGCGGAAACTCCGCCGGTCGAGGCCCCGAACGCGACCAGCTCGCATTGCGGCAGGCGCCGCCTGGGGCGATTGCGGATTTCGTCGGTCGTTGCGTTTGTGAGCGGTCGTTTCAAGCCTTGCTGATCGGCGCGCGGCTGGTTGAAACGGGCCTGTGTGGCGGTGAGAACCGTCGCGCAGAGCAAATCGCCAAAAACCTTTCGACCGGCCGGGTTATTGGGCTTTGCGATCAACCCGACCGCGCCGATTTCGAGGGTTTTCAGTGCCAGATCCGTCTGTGACCGCGATTGACCGGTGACCATCACCACCGGCATCGGGCGCAGTTTCATGATCCGTCGAAGGAATTCGATCCCATCCATTTCGGACATCTGGATATCAAGTGTGATCACATCCGGAGAAAGGTTGCGAATGACCTGCCGCGCCTGATCGGCATTGGCTGCGGTACCAACGACGGAAATGTTTTGATGGGCATCCAGAATCGCGCGCAGGTAATCACGCATCGACCTTGAATCGTCGACCACGACGACCCTGGTGACGTTGGCGAACGACCTCTCATGTCCGACCGCCGCGCTCATACCGGATCACTTTCGTGCACGCTTGCCGCGTCCGGGATCCCGTGGCGTGGGAATATCCGCGCGATGTGCATACGAGGGCCGGTGCCCGTCCATGCGCGCCGGGCACCATTGACTGGCGGGCAAAACGTTGTTCGCGACCGCATCATCGGCGTTTGCGGAACGTCGTCCGCCCCTGTTGTTCAAGACCGGGATGATTGCCCAAGAGCGATTCGGAATGGCCGAGATAGAGCGTGCCCCCGGGGCGCAGGATCGAAATCATGCGCGCCACGATGTCCTGTTTCGCCGGGGTGTCGAAATAGATCAGCACATTGCGGCAGAAGATCGTGTCAAAGACGCCGTTCATCGGCCATGGTTCATGCAGATTCAGCGATCTGAAATCAATCAGATTGCGCGCTTTGCGGGCGACTCTTACTTTTCCACCCGGTATGGGTTCAAAAAACGCCTGACGGTATTGAAAGGGGCAGGCGGCGATCTTTTCTGCCGGATAGATCCCCTGCCGGGCAGTTTCCAGGGTGGCGCTGTCGATATCGGTCGCGAGAATGCGCAGATCCACTCCCGGCGCGACAAGACCGGCATTCAACACGGACATGGCGATCGAATAGGGCTCTTCGCCGCTGGAACATGCTGCCGACCAGATGCGATAACGCTGCGCACCCATCGGATCGGAATGCCGTCTGTTTCTTGCCGCGTTGGGGTTGTCGGGGCGATCGGACAGGGTCTGTGCCATATCGTCAAAATGATGTTGCTCGCGGAAAAAGGATGTGAGGTTCGTCGTGATGGCGTTGATCATTTCGTTTTTTTCAGCCGCGCCCTGGGGCGTGTCGAGAAAGACGGCATATCTGGAAAAATTTTCGATTCCCCGGGCGTGAAGCCTTTTGCTCAGCCGACTGATGGCCAGGGGACGCTTGTGTTGGGGAAGAACAATACCCGTAAGCGCGTGGACCCTCTTGGCCAGATCCCGGAACTCCGAATCGCTCATCGTCAGGTGCTGGTCCGGTCGAGATTGCTTGCCGGTGTCCGGTTTATGAAACATGTTCACGTTTGGGTTCTTTCGCGTCGGTTGTCGTGGGCGGAGGGGATCTCTCAACCGGAATGCCGGCCGGGAATTGCGCTAGGGGTCCCGTGCGGCGGCACACCGGTTGCGGTTGCCGCAAGACGCTCAGAATTCCACCCAGCTTTCATTTGCGGCCTTCGTCTGCGCGGGCGCGGCTTGTCGCGACAGACGGCCGTCCTGTCTGCTTTGGACAGCGGCGGCGTCCCAGGCACGTTGTTCGTTCGCGGCGGCCTGCTCGGAGCCGGCTGAACCAGGTCCGCCGCTCAGGGTGAAAAACTCCACCAGTTCAACCAGCGAGGCCGACTGGCGTATCAGGTTTCGCGCCGCGGTCGCGCTGCTGTCCGCCAGAATCGCGTTTTGCTGGGTGAGTTCATCCATCTGGCAAACAGCGCCGGACACTTCGTCAATACCGGTGGTTTGTTCTTTGCTCGCATCGGCGATTTCCTCGATCGTTCGGGCCACGTCGCGAACGCCATCGAGAATACCGTTCAGCGCCGTGTCGGTTTCGCCCACCAGACGCCCGCCGGTTTCCACATGGTTTGTGCTTGTCGCGATCAGACCCTTGATTGTCTTGGCCGCGTCGCTGGAGCGCTGCGCCAGTGTTC
Organism: uncultured Rhodobacter sp.; assembly: GCA_964466385.1. Taxonomy (GTDB): domain Bacteria; phylum Pseudomonadota; class Alphaproteobacteria; order Rhodobacterales; family Rhodobacteraceae; genus UBA5972. The sequence continues at coordinate 5,537 of CAYXNM010000040.1, forward strand.
TGACTTCAGAGGCGACAACTGCAAAACCCTTGCCTGCATTGCCTGCACGCGCCGCTTCGACCGCGGCGTTCAGGGCAAGCAGATTGGTTTGGAAAGCAATGGATTCGATCGTCGCGACGATCGCGTTGATTTCGTCGGCACTCGCCCGGATGTTCGCCATCGCCTCGACCGTATCGACCACGATGCTTCGGCCATGTTCTGCCTGTTCGCGGGTCTGTGCGGCCAGCTTGGTCGCCTTGAGCGAGTTTTCCGCGTTGGCCTTGACCGTGGCGGCCATCTGCTCCATCGCCGCTGCCGTTTCTTCAAGCGAGGTCGCCTGGCTTTCGGCCCGGACGGACAGATTGGTCGACCCATCGGAAATCTCCTGGGTCGCGCCGTAGACGTTCTTGGATGCGGCATTCAATTCCTCGACCAGTTTATGAAGCTGCCCGATCGTTTCATTAACGCCCCGTTGCAGTTCCAGAAATGCGCCGGAATACGAACCGTCCATCCTCTGATCCAGGTTCCCCTGGGCGAGTCCGCTGACCGCGCGGGCCACCTGGGAAAGTCCGGACTCAACGGTTCCGAGCAAATCATTGACGGACCGCGCCAGCGTCTCGTAAGCGTCGACTTCGAAATCCGCGTCGACCCGTTCACTGAAGTTGCCGTCATTGGCCGCCTTGACGGTCTCAAGCAGTGATGTCTGCAACCGGTCCATTTCGGCCCGGCGGTGTTCAGCGGCGCCCTCCCGGTCATGGCGGGCTTCCTCCTCCTTCTCTTCGGCAGTGATTCGGTCCAGCGCGTTGTCGCGAAATACCGTGAGGGCCTTGCTGATTTCACCGAACTCATTGTTCGTCCTGAGGGGAATCTCGGCGTCGAGTTTTCCCCTTGCCAGTTCCAGCGTCGCACCGACCAGATCGCGAAATGACCGGTTTACCGAGAGGATGAGCGCGGCGGACAATCCAGCAGTGGCAAGGATTGCCAGGCCAACGGCGATCACGATGGTCCTCAGCGAGGATTCGGCGGTGTGCCTGTTCGCCTTGGTCGTCGCCAGCAGGTTCCTGGTGACCAGATCATCGATGGTTAGTAACCCATTGATCTTTTTGGTAATCGTGCCAAACCAATACGCCGGTGTGATCCCCTGCAAGTCACCCTCGGCCCCGCCCTGACGGATGATTGCCCGGATCCGGGAAACTTCGATCGCCGGGGCATCCTGCTGGATCTGCCGGAACAGGTCGCGCTCCTCGGCGGTCGCACCGGCAAGGAAGACCTGGTTGAACGTATCCTGCTGGTAGATCAACTCGTTCAGCCTTTCCAGTCTTTCCGGCGTAAACCGACCAAGTGCAAGCCCGCCGGCGGCGACCGCGCGTTCAAGCCCGGCACGTTCCCTGGCCTGCATGAAGTTGGCAAAGCCGATCAGGATCTCGACGGTCTTGGGGTCGCTACTGAAACGTGACAGATCCCGGATCCCCGACAGGACCAGTGTGTTGAATTCCGTATAGGTGCGCAGCGCATCTTCCGCAGGAATCGCGATCGCGTTGACCGAGGCGCGGAGTGTGTCAAAAGAGGCGGCCGCGACCGTCATCTGGTCGAGCTTTTGCAGGAAACCGCCGTCGATCCCGGCGTGGTCCAGGTTCGCGACTCGTTTGGTGAATTCGCTGCGCATCGCGTCAGTCAATTTTCTTTGGCCGGACAGCTCGGTCCTGAATTTCTCGCCTTTGCTGTTGAGAAAGACCGCCGTCATGCCGCGTTCTTTCTGAACTTCGTGGACGAGTTCGCCCATTTGCAGGTAAAGCTCGACCAGAGTGCCGATATTGTGCATTTCCGTGACGGTCTGCCGGCGTTCGGCGACAATCACGGACGAAACGCCGACAGCGACGATCATTGGGGTCAGCGCCAACACCGTGATGACATATGTTACCTTCAGGTTTCTCAGGAATCCCATCATTACCACTTTCGCTAAACCGTTCGCCTGAAAACTACGTTTCAGCGGTTAAACTACGCTTAATGGGCGAAAATCGGTGACCGCCTGACCGGCCGAGGTTGTGTCGCCGCGTCAGGTCTGTCGCTTGGCGCGCGCGTCAAGGGGTCGCGTCGCGACCGGGATGGCATTTCATCCGGCTGGCCGGGATATTGCGGCGAACCATGTCTTCAACGCTTTTGGACCGGCGGCCGAATTCCACAGGGATGTGATCGACATCACCTATCCCAATACGGAAAACGTGCTGTCCTGATTGATCTCACGCAGGCGCGAGAACGTGCCAAGGCTGATGCTGTGGTTCACATTTTCAAGCTTGTAGTGCATCGGATTGTTGTCGTGATCCGCGCCGCTTTCGCAATATTCCACCAGTTCCGCCATCGCCTTGCCGGCCACCGGGGCGTTCTTGAACTGGTTGCCGCTGGTCCCGCAGGCCATGTAATAGCCGTCAACGGACGAGCGGTCATAGATCGGGATCCAATCCTCGGTCACGTCATAAAGATCGACGGCGCCCTTGAGTTGGCTCGGGATGCCAAGGCTGGGAAACCTCTGGGCCAGACGCTGTGCCTGCACGGTCCACTGGTCGGAAAAATTCCGGTCGTAATCGTCAGGATCCACATAGACATGACCGTCGCACGGCGGATCCTCGCTGCCGATCAGGATGTTCCGGCCAACTTCGGGGCGGCTGTAAACCGAGATGTCGCTATCCGAAGTGACCGCCGCAAAAGACGCATAGTCAATCCCTTCGGGTGCGGGAACATGGGCCACTTCCTGCCGGAGGGCGCGGGTTGAGATTTTCATGTCCCGGTCAGCGCCCGCCAGTGCGTTGATCTGGCTGGAATGTGGCCCGGCGACGTTGATGACGACCGGCGCACTGATTTTGGTTCCGTCCCCCAGCACGACCCCTGTGATGGCGCCCTTTGCCGTCAGGATTTCCGCAACCCGGCTGTTGAACAGGAATTCACCCCCGACGCGTTCGGCGGCCAACTGGATGTTGCGGGTGGAAAACTGCGGATCAGAGATATAGCCGCCCTGGGGAAAGAAAATCGCGCCGTCGACCTGACCACCCGTCGGTTCTCCGAAGGCCGGGTCGTTCAGGCTCTTGGCCGGGGCAAAGTTTGACAGGTCATAAAAGGGGTAACGCTCCAGGATCCGGGCATTCGTCCAATGCTGGTAGTCGATGCCAAGCTGGTCCATGAAAACAAGCTGTTTCTTAAGGCCCCCGTTCTGGGCGGTCTTCATGATCAGGGTGCCGCATTCATTGAATTCCGCCAGTTCTTCGCGCGCCGGAGCGCCCAGATAATCGGCCCAGTCGCGCCAATAGTGATAGCCGTCAAAGGCCATCGCCGTGCCGTCGAGCGTGGAATAGTAAAGCCGGATGATCGCGCAGGAATTCGAGGTTGAACCATAGCCCGCCGCGGGCAGGAAGTCGATGTTGAGGGTCCTGCGCCCCTTTTTTGCCAGTTCATAGCCGACAGCTGCGCCGATGACACCGGCACCGATGATGATCGCGTCGTAAGTCTTCATTTATCCATTCTCTTTTTTGGCGGCTAAAGAACCATCAGTTCGCGCGGATGCTCGGTGACATTCTCGTACCCGTCCCCGGTCACAACGATCGTATCCCCGACTCTTGCGCCGAATACTTCGGGTACGGTGATGCCGCCGTCAACCGCAAAGACCATGCCGGCCTCAAGTCGCGTCGTGTCGCCATATTTCAGCTGAGGGTTTTCCAAGGAGGAATACCCAAGCGCGCGGCCCGTTCGATAAGAAGGGGCGAAGCCTGCTGACTGATAGACGTCGTCGGCGGCCTTGTGGACATCCTCGGCAATGGCGCCGGGGCGGATTTCCCTCAGCGAAGCTTCCTGCGCCCTGAGCGCCGTGTTGTAGATATGCGCGATTTCGTCCTTGACCGACCCCACGAAATATTCGCGGTCATACCCGATCTTGAATTGCTTGAAATGACTGATCGAGCAGAAACACATATAGACCGGATCCCCTTCCTCGATCAGTTTCACCCTTGGATGCAGGTGCGTGTAGCTGGTGAACTTGCCCGATTGCAGCGCCTGCAGATTGTGAATGACCGGGCTCATCAGCGCGTCGCCGTCTTCGGCTGCGATAATCTCGGCGGCCTTTCGCGTTCCGGCGGCCATGAGGGCCAGCGAGACTTCGTATTCCGGCACGCCGATTGCAATTGCATCGCGCCCCGCAATGCCCATGGCCACGGCCACCTGTCCGGCCTGACGGATCATCCGGATTTCCTCGGGGCTCTTGATGACCCGCATGCCGGCGATGACCGGCGTTGCGTCGGAAGGCCGGTCAACACCCAGATCCTCGCGCAGATAATTGGCAATTGGCGCGGGAATGACATTCCGCTCGGTGGCCATGCGCGCATCCCGTGCCCGGTTGCCAAGCGAGCGGTCGAGCGGATCCCGCCATTCGTTGCCCACGCCGTCGGAATAGAACTGAATATCGTCGATCCACGTCATTGCCCGCGCCATCAGGTCTTCGGACCCCGGCGTGATCAATGTCACATCGCCGTCGCTTGCGATCGTCAGGATCGTCGGGCGTCCGAACTCCAACCCCAGATCGCCCCAGTAGGCAGAATAATAATAGATCGAATCCGCGTTTGTGATCACCGCGATATCAATCCCCTGATCTTTGAGACGGCGTTGCAATTCTTCGGTCCGGCGCCTGAAAAGCGGCAGCTGGTCCCGCTCGGTGCCAAATGTTCCGGTCGAAAACGACTCCTGTACCATTGCCCGCGATCCTTTCGAATGTTCGCACCTATCTATATTTAGCTTCAACGACAAACCCGGATGAGTCAATCCGATTCCGTGCGGCAGGTCAGAATCAGCCCGTTCGCAAACAAGACTGGTACGCTTCGAAAAAAATGAGATAATACAGAGTGCTACGCCATGTGTGACACAACAAGTCACGATGCGTGGCCGAAATGAATTGCACCGGATTACCGTTTTCGCTATGTTAGCTATATATAGCTAGGGAATATCCGCGCGCAGGCGACGGGGAGGGAGATCGCCAATGCCGCCAGATGAAGGAACACCCCATCCCGTCATTCGGTCCGAAAGGCGCGCGGTTGAGTATGACGCCGGCACAAACCCGCGCGCCCAGCTTGGTTTCATCGTTATTGCCACCGATCTGGTGATGGAAGACAACATTGCGCGCCTGACGCCCAGGGGTGTCGGGACCAGCATCGCGCGATTGGCCATGCCGCGCGAATGCAATGTTCAGACATTGAGCGATCAGATCACCCATATGGCCCACGCGGCCTCGACCCTGCAACCGGATGCACATCCCGATGTGGTCTGTTACGCCTGTACGTCCGGTTCAATCGTGTTGACCGAAGCGCGCGTCAGGTCCGAGATCAAACGCGGTGCGCCCTGGGCCATGCCGGCGACGCTGGTCACGGGGGTGATCAATGCGCTCAACCGGTTCGATGCGCGCAAGATCGTCGTCGCAACACCGTACCTTGACGAAATCAACACCGTCGAGGCGGTGTTTCTGCGCGACAAGGGGTTTGATGTCCTTGATATTCAGGGGCTGAATGTCGAGGATTGCGAGGCCATGGGGCGCATCACGCCTGCCTTCATCCGTGACTTTGCGCTCAGCATGGATCGACGCGACGCGGACGCGATTTTCGTCAGTTGCGGGGGCATTCGCACCCTTGATGTGGTGCAGGAGATCGAACAGGCCGCCGGCAAACCGGTCATCTGTTCCAACCAGGCGATGATGTGGGACTGTCTGCGCCGCGCGGGAATAGACGACAGGCTGGATGGCTTTGGGCAGCTTTTCCATCTTGACTGGGGCCGGTCGGAGTAACGAAGATGGCGCAATCTTCCGCCCGCACGGCAACGTGGAAACGCGAAAGTCAGGCCGACCGGTTCGAACGGATCTACAAAGCCCTGCGCGAGCGTATCTGTCTTTTGGAATACACACCGGGTGCCTTGCTCAATGACGGTCAGTTGGCCGAGGAATTCGGTGTCAGCCGCTCGCCCGTACGCAGCGTCATCCAGCGCCTGAACTACGAGGGCCTGCTGGAAACCCGGAACGGCGTGGGAACCATTGTCACGGAAATCGACATCAAGACCTTCAGGGATATCTATGAATTGCGCATGCGTCTGGCGGAAATGATCGGTTCCATGTCCCCGATCGCGCCGACCGAAGAACTCATCGACCAGGTCAGGGGGTTGGGCGCAAGGGCGCAACGGCTCCACCGGCTGCCAAAAGACCTGAACGCCCACGCGCGCCTGTGCAACGAATTGCACGCATTGATACTGGCGTTGATCGGCAACGAGGCGCTGCGCGAAATGACCGACCTGCTTTACTATCGCACGGCGCGCACGTGGCTGGCCTATATGGGCGATCTGGATTGGCGGGAAGAAACCGAACTGATGCAGCGCGAAACCTCGGAAATCGCGATGGCGCTGGAAATCGGGGATATGCGCGGCGTTGGCAATGCACGCCGACAGTTTCTCTATATGACCCTGTCGCGGATCAGCCGGTATCTGGTGCAGGAATAGACGCAGGTGTGACGCCCCGGCGTTCAGACCTGATCGGCCCTGATCATGTCTGCGGCCTTTTCCGCGATCATGATCACCGGCGCGTTGGTGTTGCCGCCGGTCAATCGCGGCATGACCGAGGCATCAACGACCCTTAACCCCGCAATCCCGCGCAGTTTCAGTTCCGGATCGACAACGGCCATGTCATCATTCCCCATTTTGCAGGTTCCGACGGGGTGATAGATCGTGTCGGCGCGCGCCTTGATGTCGCCAAGCAGCGCCTCGTCCGAGCCGTCATGCGGATAATACCGTTTTCCGCGCCACGGGGCAAAAGCGTCAGCGTTCAGCAAACGCTCCATGAGTCTCGCGCCCTTTATCAGAACGTCCTGATCCTGACGCTCCTTCAGATACCCCATGTCGATGCGGGGCGGGGCCGCGGGGTCGGCGCTGCTCAGCCCGACAGACCCCCGGCTTTTCGGTCGAAGAACGCACACATGGCAGGAATAACCATGCGGCAGATGGATTTTCCGCATGTGATCGTCCACGATGGCCACGACGAAATGCATCTGGATATCGGGGCGGTCCAGCGTTGGTTCGGTCCTGACAAAGGCACAGGACTCCGCGAAGGTCGTTGCAAACAACCCGGCTCCCGTCTTGCGCCAGCGCAGGCCCGCCTTGATGACCTGCGCCAGCCCGACAAGGTTCATTCCCAGAACGTCCCGCCGTTTTGAGCGGTAGGAGATGATATAATCAAGGTGATCCTGAAGGTTCTGCCCGACCCCCGGCAGTTCCCGGTGCTGCGTGATCCCGTGGGACGCCAGTTCCGCGCGCGGGCCTATCCCTGAGCGCAGCAATATCTGCGGCGAACCGAAGGCCCCCGCGCTCAGAAGAACCTCGCGTTTGGCCATGACAACGCGATCCCGCCGCCCGCGGGTATATTTGACGCCAACGGCGCGCCCCTCTTTCAGAACGACGTGCGCAACATGGGCGCGAGTGATGATTCTGAGGTTGCCTCGCGCCTTTCTCACCGGGTCAAGATAGGCCGCCGCGGCCGAGCACCTTTCGCCTTTCCGATCGCCCCTGAAGAACTGGTTGACCTGAAAAAAACCGGCCCCTTCCTGTCTGGGTCCGTTGAAATCGTCGTTGGGGCGGATTTGCGCGTCATTCGCGGCCTTGATGAAGGCCTTGTTGATCGCGCGCGGCGCACTTGGATCGCAGACTTGCAAGGGACCGTCCGCGGCGTGACAAGGACCGGCCCCGCGCTGATTGCCCTCGGCCTTCAGGAAATAGGGCAGCACCTCCTCAAAGGACCAGCCCTTGCAGCCGAGATCGGACCATTCGTCATAGTCTTTCCGGTGCCCGCGAACATAAAGCATGGCGTTGATGGCGCTTGAGCCGCCCAGTGCCTTGCCGCGCGGCTGGTAGCGTTTCCTGCCATCCAGACCGGTCTGCGGCTCTGTCCCGAAGGCCCAGTTGTTTATTTTCGGTCTGCCGGAAATCATCAGCGCCCCCATCAGGGGGGCACGGATCAGCAAACCGTCGCCGCGCCCTCCGGCTTCCAGCAGGCAAACGGAGACCGAGGGATCCTCGCTCAGGCGCGCGGCCAGAACACAACCGGCAGAGCCACCTCCGATGATCACATAGTCAAATTCCATGTCGCGCGCCGCTCCCCGTTATGTCGCGCCGCCACTCGGCACTTTGCGCGGAAAACGGAACTGGCCGGATCATGATGCGGGCCGGGTCTTGTTTGACGGGTTCATCGCCAGCCAGATCAGCGCAGCACCGGCAAGCGCCAGAAACGGGATCATCGCCAGATTGACCGCGTGCCAGCCGGCAATGACGTCTCCGCCCGAGCAGTTCATCAACCCGCCAGAGGCGAGCGAGGCAACGGTGACAAAGCCGAAGACCATCATGTCGTTGACCCCCTGAATGCGTCCGCGTTCCTCGGCGCTGTGCGCTTCGGTCAGCATGGTCGAGGCCCCGATGAACCCGAAATTCCAGCCTACGCCCAAAAGGATGAGCGCGCCGAAGAAATTCGGCAGCGCGACGCCGGCCAGCCCGATCAGCCCGGCTCCCGCCAGGATGACCAAGCCGATCGCAATGATTTTTTCGGCCCCGAACCGCGCGATCAGGTGGCCGGTAAAGAACGAGGGCAGGAACATCGCCAGGACGTGGCTGCTGACCACATCGGCGGCCTGGGATTGTTGAAACCCGCACCCTACAACTGCCAGCGGCGTCGATGTCATGACCAGCGTCATCAGCGCATAGGAGACCATGGCCGATATGATCGCAACGGCGATACGCGGCGTTCTCAGCATCTCCAGCCGACTGCGCCCGTTGCTTGTTTTGGTGGTCGGCTTCCCGGGCGCGGGAATATCAAGCAGCAGGAACAACAGCGAGCCAAGAACATTGAGCACAATGACCGCCAGATATGTTCCCAGAAACGGAACGGCCAGCGCGTCCGAGGTGACCTTGGTCAGTTGCGGGCCAATGACCGCCGCCGCAAGCCCGCCGCTGAGGACATAAGACATGGCCTTGGGGCGAAACGCGTCCGAGGCCGTATCCACCGCCGCAAACCGGTAGAACCCGTGCGCAGACTGGTAAATGCCGGTAAAATAGGAGCCGACCAGAAACAGCGGAAACGACGAGATCATCAGTGCATAAGCCCCGATCGCTGCCCCCGTGGCGCCCCCCGTGACGCCCACCAGAAACCCCGCGCGACGACCGAACCGCTGCATGATCTGCGACATCCAAGGTGCTGTGCTCATCGAGCCGAAGACGATCATCGATATGGGCAGGGTCGCCCAGCAGATGTTGGAGGCCAGCGATTGCCCGGCCAGACCGCCAAGGACAAAGATCATCGGCAGTTGGGCGCCAACCGTTGCCTGAACAAGGATCAGGACAAGCACGTTGCGCCGCGCGCGGGTATCGTTATGGGGTGCTGCAGTCATGCCCAAGACCTATCCACACACCAATCCGGTGCCAAGCGCGAAATCACGCAAGGTCGATAATATGGGAAAACGACCCGGTGACGCGCCCGTTGATCAAACCCGCGTCGGGCAATTGCGCCCCTTCGGCGTTTGTTGCGGCAAACAGGGCGTCACCCCGGGCGGTGATTGTTGTCGCATAGTGGAATTCATGGGCGTTGAGCGGCCCGCTCCATAGCCCGCCCTTTGGTTTCAGGTGACGATATCCAAGCGAAAGCGCGCGGTGCTGAAAACTGGTTTCCAACCGCAACAGCCCCGCCATTTCATGGCGCACACCATCCTTGTCGGTCAGACCGTCGCCAAGGGTCATGTAGCCTCCGCATTCGCCGTAAACCATTGCGTGTGCTGACGTGGCGCGCAGGCCCTTCATGAAAACCCGGTTCTGCGCCAGCCGTCCGGCGTGAAGTTCGGGATATCCGCCCGGCAGGATCACCAGATCACAGGGGGGCGGGGCCTGATCGGCCAGCGGCGAGAACATGCGGATCTCGGCCCCCGCGCCGCGCCAGTCGCGCAGCAGATGCGGATAGGCAAAAGCAAAAGCGCGGTCGCTGGCGATCGCGATCCTTTGTGCCGGTGGCGGCATCTTCGCGCTGCTTTCGGATTGGCGCAGCGAACGCATGAGGCCGATCAGGGCGTCAAGATCGATGCAGCTCCGGGCAATATCCGCGACCGTATTCAGATAAGCCTCCAGATCGGGGTGTTCGGCGGCCTGAACCAGGCCCAGATGGCGCGACGGATGAACCAGCGCGTTTTGTCGCCTGACGGCACCGATGACGGGCAGGCCGACGGGCGAGAGCGAATCCCTCAACATCTTTTCGTGTCGGGCCGAGCCGGTCTGGTTGAGGATGACCCCCGCAACCTCGACATCCGCCCTGTGGCGCGCAAAGCCTTCGACCATGGCCGCGACGGATTGGGACTGCCGTGCCGTGTCGAGAATCAGAACGACCGGCAGGCCAAGATGGCGCGCCAGATCGGCGGTTGCGCCCCTGCCGTCAGGTGGTGCGCCGTCAAACAGACCCATGGCCCCTTCGATCAGCAGATGCCCCGGTCCCGCTGCAAGGGACCGCAGGCGCCCGGGCGTCATGGCCCAGCCATCCAGATTGAAGCATTCGCACCCGCTGGCGGCGGCGTGAAAACGCGGGTCGATATAGTCCGGCCCCGATTTCGCCGACCGGACATTGAACCCGTTCCGCGCCAGCGCCCGAAGAATGCCGAGCGTCAGCGTGGTCTTGCCGCTGCCCGAGGACGGGGCCGACAGGATCAGGCCTTTTCCCACATTTCCGGTCATGCCTGCCCCCCGCGATCTAAACCGGCTTGTTTATGGCAGTGCGAATGCGGGGCGAAAAGGTCAAAAGCGGATTGGCGGGCGCGGTGCGCGACTCTATACTCGTTCTGATGAGCAAACCCGAAACACAACCCCTCAGGCGCGGCTGGACGACCGGCGCATGTGCGACGGCGGCGACGAAAGCCGCGCTGACCGGGTTGTGGCAGGGGGATGTTCCGGCGCATGTGAAAATCACACTTCCCGGTGGGCAACAGCCGGTGTTTGAGGTCGCCCATCGGCTGCGCGGCGCGGGCTGGGCCGAAGCCGGGATCGTCAAGGACGCGGGCGACGATCCTGACGTCACCCATGGTGCGCTGATTTCGGTGCGCGTCGAGGCATCTTCGCACGGCGTGGTTTTTGTCGCGGGCGAGGGCGTCGGGACGGTCACGAAACCGGGGTTGCCGCTGCCCCCGGGCGAGGCTGCGATCAACCCGGTTCCGCGCCAGATGATGGAGGCGGTTGTTCAAGCGCTGTCGCGCCGGTGCGGCACGTCGCCCGATATCCGCATCACGGTTTCCATCCCGAACGGACGGGCGCTTGCCAAAAAGACATGGAACGGCAGGCTGGGGATTGTGGACGGTCTTTCGATCCTTGGAACAACGGGGATCGTACGCCCGTTTTCGTGTTCGGCATGGATCGCCTCGATTCATCGCGGCATCGATGTTGCGCGCGCGACTCATCAGCGGCATGTGGCGGGTTGTACCGGTGCGACTTCAGAAAAAGCGGTGCAAAGGCTTCATGGGTTGCCCGATCACGCCATGCTCGACATGGGCGGATTTTCAGGCGGGCTGTTGAAATACCTGGCAAAACACCCGGTTGCGCGCCTGACCATCGGGGGCGGCATCGGCAAGATGACCAAACTTTCCCAAGGCGCGGGGGATTTGCATTCCAAACGCTCGGCGGTCGATTTCAGGGCGTTGGACGAGATGGCAAGAACCCGTGGCCTGCCCGGTATTGCCGATGCCAACACCGCGCTGGAGGCGTTGGAGCGTGCCGGCAACGAACTGGCCAAAGCGGTGGCACAGGGGGCGGCATCCCATGTGCATGCCCGGCTGGGGACCGACGACATTGCGGTTGACGTGGTTGTCGTTGATCGCAGGGGCAAGGTTTTGGCGCAGGAAGGCCCCTTATGAAAACCCTGTTGCTGGCCGGAACGTCGGATGCGCGCCGCGTGGCACAGGGGCTGTCGGGGGACAAGACGATCAATCTTGTTGCGTCGCTCGCCGGCGTGACCCGCCACCCGACCGCACTGGGCTGCCCAACCGTCACCGGCGGATTTGGCGGCGATGCCGGATACCGCCGGTTCCTTGCCGAAGAGCAGATTGAAACGGTGATCGACGCCACGCATCCTTTCGCGGTCAATATCTCGCACCGCGCGGCGCGCGTCAGCCGCGCGCTTGGCCTTTCGCATGTTCTGTTGCTGCGCCCGGCATGGGCCCCCGGGGCCGGTGACAACTGGGTCAAGATCGCTGCCGAGGCAGACGTTGCCGGCCTCGTCAAACCCGGTTCAAACGTCTTTCTGGCCACCGGGCGCCAGACGCTGGACGCTTTTGAGAATTTGTCCCACGCAACACTTTTTTGCCGCCAGATCGACCCCGCAACCCGACCGTTTCCCTTTCCGAACGGGGAATTCCTGATCGGTCGCCCGCCTTTTTCCGTCAACCAGGAAGAAACGCTTTTCAGGAGGCTGGGCATCGACTGGCTGGTCGTCAAGAACTCCGGGGCAGAGGCCAGCATGTCCAAACTGGTCGCGGCACGCAATCTGGGCATACCCGTGGCCATGATCGCGCGCCCTCCGCAACCACGGTGTGAACGGGTTGCCAGCGCTGCCGAGGCGATCGACTGGGCGCGCAGGCAAGGCGCGCAGCGATGAGCGAGCGGGTCATCACCTGTCAGGCCGATGTCGACGAGGGCGCGCGCTGGCTGGCCGGGGCCGAGCCGAGGTTCCGGCATGTGCTGGAGCATTGCGGCGACGTCCCGCTTCGCCTGCGCGCGCCGGGTTTTGAGAACCTGCTGTCTGCGATCGTGTCCCAGCAGATTTCCGTGGCCGCGGCACGTGCCGTCTGGCAGCGCATGGCGGATGCCGGTTTGACCCGACCGGAATCGGTCATGGCCGCCGACATTCCGGAAATGCGCGCCTGTGGATTGTCGCGCCAGAAGATCGTCTATGCAAAGGCGCTGGCTGAAAGCGGGATCGACTATCTGGCGCTTGAAAACCGGAACAGCGCCGACGTCATCGAAACGCTGATCGCGGTCAAGGGGATCGGGCGCTGGACGGCGGAAATCTATGCGATGTTCGCCCTGGGACGAGCCGATGTCTTTGCGCCGGGTGATCTGGCGCTGCAGGAAGCGGCGCGTGTTCTCTTTGATCTGAGAGCACGGCCGGGAGAGGCCGGCCTGCGCGAACTGGCCCGCGCGTGGTCGCCGTGGCAAAGTGTTGCCGCGCGCTTGTTATGGGCCTATTACCGCGTGATTAAAAACCGGGAGGGGATCCTTTGACGCGAACACTCAAGAGTCACCGCAGGGCCGCGCGATCGGGCGCGACCCGCTCGCTGGTCATCCTGTTTCACGGCTATGGTGCGGATGGGAATGACCTTCTGGGGCTTGCCGATCCGCTGGGTGCGCACATGTCCGACACGGTATTTGTTGCTCCGGATGCGCCAAATGCCTGTTCGGGAAACCCTTTCGGGTTTGAATGGTTTCCCATTCCCTGGCTCGACGGATCGTCCGAGGAAGACGCGGCGAAAGGGATGGCCGAAAGCCTTGAGGACATGAACGCGTTCATTGACGAGACCATGGCCCTGGAAAAGGTAAGCGCGAAAGACACGATCCTGTTGGGGTTTTCCCAGGGCACGATGATGAGCCTGCATGTCGCGCCGCGCCGGGCAGAACCTGTTGCCGGCGTTGTCGGGTTCTCGGGGCGATTGCTTTCACCTGATGCTCTGGCGGGCGAACTGCTCTGCCGTCCGCCGGTCCTGTTGATCCATGGGGATCAGGACGACATGGTTCCGGTGGCATCGCTGGGAGAGGCTGCCGACGGTCTGAGCGGGAACGGGTTTTCCGTTTTTACCCATATTTCCAAGGGCATGTCGCACGGTATTGCACCCGATGGTCTGAGTGTTGCGCTGGCATTCATGCGTGAACAATTGTCCATAACTTCTTAGACCAACCCGCCCAA